>NZ_JBIWGC010000003.1:0-493054 GCF_044763335.1 Streptomyces sp. NPDC096105 | reverse complement strand
ACGACAACGTCCTCCACCCCATGAAAGACGCCCTCAAAGCACGGGCCACCATCGGCGAGGTCTGCAACGCCCTGCGCGAGGTGTGGGGCACGTACGTGCCGAGCGACGCCTTCTGAGCATCGCTCCCGCAGGCCGGGACGGGGCCAAGGAGGGTCGCACGGCGTGCGACACTCCTTGCCATGTTCGGTGTCGTCGACCTTCCCACCTACCTGGCGGGCCTGGTGCTGATCATCCTGCTGCCGGGGCCCAACTCGCTGTACGTCCTGTCCGTCGCCGCCCGCCGCGGGGTTCGAGCCGGCTACACGGCCGCCGCCGGCGTCTGGTGCGGGGACGCCGTCCTGATGACGCTGTCGGCCGCCGGGGTCGCCTCCCTGCTCCAGGCGAACGCCGTGCTGTTCGGCATCGTGAAGTACGCCGGCGCCGGTTATCTGGCCTGGCTGGCCGTCGGGATGCTGCGCGCCGCGTGGGGCATGTGGCGCACCCGCGGGGAGGAGCGCGCGGAGCGGACCTCCGCCGCCGGGACGCCCGGTGAGCGTCCGTTCCGCCGGGCGCTGGTGGTCAGCCTGCTCAACCCGAAGGCGATCCTGTTCTTCATCGCCTTCTTCGTGCAGTTCGTCGACCCGGCCTACGCCTACCCGGCGCTCTCCTTCGTGGTGCTCGGCGCGCTCGCCCAGATCGCCAGCGTGCTCTACCTCAGCGCGCTGATCTTCGGCGGTACCCGGCTGGCCGCCGCGTTCCGCCGTCGCCGCCGGCTGTCGGCGGGCGCCACCTCGGCGGCCGGCGCCCTGTTCCTGGGCTTCGCGGTGAAGCTGTCGACGGCGAGCGCGTAGGGCGTACGGGATTCATGGCCCGGGCGCGCCGTCAGCGCCGGCCGAACCGGGCGAGGTAGGCGCCGAGCCCGTCCGGGGTGTCCCCGGCCCAGCCCACGTAGCCGTCCGGGCGGACCAGGAACAGGCCCGTGCCGTACGTCCGGTGGGACGGGCCGCGCACCAGCCGGACGCCCGCGGGCGGTTCGGGGGCGTCCCTGCCCAGCGCCAGCAGGGTCCAGTGCGGCCCCCGGAAGGCGTCGAAGAGGCGCACGCCGTCCGCCCGGCCGTCCGGCGCCCGGTCGCCCGCGCGCACCGGGCCGGGCTCCGTACGCGTCTCCGCGGTGAGCGAGGAGTCGCGGTACCCCAGGTCCAGTTGCAGGGTGGCCCCGCCGCGCCCGGCCTCGCCCCGGTGGATGCGGGTGGACAGGCCGAGCATGTCCGCGGCGACCGCCCGCCGCTCCTCCTCGTAGGTGTCGAGGAGCGCCGGGTCCGCCCCGTCGCACAGCACCGCGCCCAGCTTCCAGCCCAGGTTGTAGGCGTCCTGCACGGAGGTGTTGAGGCCCTGGCCGCCGGCCGGGGAGTGCACGTGCGCCGCGTCGCCCGCGAGGAACACCCGGCCGGTGCGGAAGCGGTCGGCGAGTGCGGCGCGCGGCCGGAAGCCGGAGGCCCACAGCACGTCCGTGACGTCCTCGGCGGCGAGGTGCGTACGGTCGGCCACGATCCGCCGCACCGCGTCGGGGGAGAGGTCCGCCCGGGCGCCCTCGCCGAACCGGGCGACCAGCTGGAAGTCGTCCGTCCCGGCGAGCGGGCAGAGGGTGAGGAACGCGTCCCGGCCCGCGCGGGGCGGGAACATGTGCCAGTGGTCGCGGTCCAGGCCGGTGATCCGCACGTCCGCCACCAGCATCGGCAGCGGGTCCACCGCCTCGCCGGTCATGCCGGCGCCGACCGCCCGGCGCACCGCCGAGCGTCCCCCGTCCGCGGCGACCAGGCAGGCGGCGCGCAGCGGCGGCCCGGAGGCGAAGTGGGCGGTCACGCCGTCCTCGTCCTGGGCGACGCCGGTGACCTCGCGGCCGTGGGCGACCTTGCCGCCCAGCTCCTCCAGCCGGTCCAGCAGGATCCGCTGGGTGCGCCACTGCGGCACCATCCAGCCCTCGTACGGCGCCTCCTCGGTGGGCTCCACCGGGTCCGCCAGGTGGTGCTCGCCCAGCCGCTTCCCGTCGCGCCAGAGCATCCCGACCGGGTAGCGGCCGCCGCCCGCCCGCACCCGGTCGAGCACGCCGAGGTCGTCGAAGACCTCCATCGTGCGCGGCTGGAGGCCCTTGCCGCGCGATCCGGGGAACAGTCCGTCCTCCCGCTCCACGACCAGCGCCGGCACTCCGCGCCGGGCGAGGTCGATGCCGAGGGTGAGTCCGGTCGGTCCCGCGCCCACGATCAGGACAGAGGTGTCGTTCACGGTCCGCCTCCTTAACAGCGTTAAGTGATCCGCCGTCCGAGCGTCTCCCTAACGGTGTTAAGTTGTCAAGCGTGAGCACCGAACGACGCGCGCCGCTGGACCGCCGACGGGTCGTGGGGACGGCACTGGAGTTGCTGAACGAGGTCGGCCTGGACGGCCTGACCCTGCGCGCCATCGCCAGGGAACTGGACGTCAAGGCGCCCGCCCTCTACTGGCACTTCAAGGACAAGCAGGCGCTGCTGGACGAGATGGCGACCGAGATGTTCCGCCGGATGCTCGACGGGGCGGAACCCGATCCGGACGACGGCTGGCGGGAGCGCTTGCTCAGGGTCAACCGGGTGCTGCGCCGGACGCTGCTCGGCTACCGCGACGGCGCCAAGGTGTTCAGCGGCACCCGTTTCACCGGCCTGGAGCACGCCGAGCAGCAGGAGGCCGACCTCCGTCTGCTCACGTCCGCGGGGCTCACCCTCACCCAGGCGGTACGGGCGCTCCAGACGACGTTCCTCTACACGCTCGGCTTCGTGGCCGAGGAGCAGGGCGTCGAACCGCGCCCGGGGGAGCGCCGTGCGGGCTTCGACGTCGAGGAACGCGCCCGCGCGATGGCCGGCCGGCCGCTCGCAGCCGAGGCCGGAGCCGCCCTCTTCGGCGACTACGACGAGCACTTCGAGGAGGGCCTCGCCCTGATCGTCGCCGGCATCGAGGCCCGCTACGGGCCGAGTTGATCAGTCCGCGCGCAGGAACGCCGACAGGGCTGCCTTCCCGAGGTACGTGAAGCGGGTGGCGCCCGCCAGGTGGGCCTCCAGGGCCTCGGCGACCCCCGGCCACTTGGGGTCGCCGAAGTCGTCCAGCACGACGATCCCGCCCGGGGCGGCGATCTCCTCCGCCCACCGCAGATCGCCCGCGACGCCCTCGGCCGAATGGTCGCCGTCGACGACGATCACACCGTAGCGGCGGTCCGAGACGGCGGCGCGGACCGCGGGGTCCTGCGAGAAACCCCGCTCGATCCGCGCGGCCAGGCCGGCCGGACCGGCCAGGGCGAGGTTGGTCCGCACCGTGCGCGCGTCGACCGGGGTGCCGGACGGGTCCGAGCGGCGGGGTGTGCCGGGCTGGAGCTGGATCCCGGCGAACGGGTCGACGATCGTCACGGACGGCTCACGGCCGTCGCGCTCCAGCATCCGGATCAGCCCCGCGCAGAACATGCCGTGGAGCGTGCCGATCTCCAGCACCTCGTCGTTCGGCGGGTCCAGCAGGGGGATCGTGCCGAGCTTGCCGCAGATGTTCATCGTGCCCCCGGCGATCCGCCCGGCCCCGAGCGACTCCAGGCCGACCAGCAGCCGGTAGGCCGTGGCGACGTTGCGCACGGCGGCGTCCCGGTCCCCGGCCAGCTCCGCCACCTCCGCGTGCAGCCGGCCCAGCGGTCCCGGCGACACCACCCGGGACAGGCCGCGCCCGGCGGGGCCGAGCAGCAGGTCGAGGGTGAGCTGCTGGCGCTCCACCGTCCCGGCGATCTCCCGCAGCCGCTCCCGGCCCGCGGCCTCCACGGCGCGCAGCCGCCGTTCGATGCGCCGGTCGACGAGGTCGGCGACCGGCCGCAGCAGCCGCCGGGCGGGGGAACTGGTCAGCAGGGCGTGGCTGTTCAAGGGCACGGGGACCTCGATCCGTCGGAGGGCGGTCGGGAGGGCCGGCGCGGCGTCAGCCGAGCAGGCGGCGCAGGTTCAGCCGGCCCCACAGGAGGCTGGCGGCGAACGACAGGGTCATCACCGTGACCAGCAGACCGGCCAGCAGCAGCGCGGCCGCGGGTCCGCTCAGGTCCGGCGACACGAGGGGGGCGGCGATCTCCTCGACGAACAGCACGTGCACCATGTACGCGCCGAGCGCCGCGCCGGCCAGTCTCCGCAGCGCCGGCCGCCACCGCTCCGGCACCCGCACCCTGCTGACCAGCAGCAGGACGCAGACGCACATGACGGCGACGAACAGGTGCGCGTTGGGCATCACGTAGTGGACCCGCGTGTTGTACCAGAGCGCCCCGGCCATGGAGAGCGGCAGCAGCACGAACAGCGGCCACCGCGGCCGTACCGTCCCGGCCGGCAGGGACAGCAGCAGCGCCCCGCCCACCGCGTAGACGATCGCGTAGAAGGCGAAACCCCAGGAGGAGGCGGGCATCTCCCGGCCCGTCACCTCGGCGGCCGTGGTCAGCACGCTGGGCGTCACCGCGATGCCGAGCAGCGCCGCGCCCAGCCCCCAGGGGCGACGGCCGGACCGCAGCAGGACCACGAAGGCCAGCAGCGCGATCACCGGGATGTAGTTGTACATGAACCACAGGTGGTAGGCGGGCCGCACCGAGCCGAAGAGGGAGTCCGCCGCCAGCTCCGTCATGGGCCGCTCGTTGCGGTCGCGCAGCCAGGCCCACGTCAGGTAGACGCCTGTCCACACGAAGAGCGGCACGAGGTTGTGGACGATCCGCCGCCGCATGTGCGCGCCGTCGCGCGGAGGCGCCCCCACGAGCACCGCCCAGCCGGCGACCGCGAAGTACACCGGGACGGCGAACGGGTTGACCGCCTCGGCGACGTGGCCCGCCCAGTAGGAGCCGGCGCCGTTCGCCGGGTCGTTGCCGGTGGCGTGGATGAACAGGGCGCCGACGTGGCCCACCATGATGGTCGCGGAGCAGACCAGCCGCAGAAGGTCGATGTCGTAACGGTGCTCCCGCGCGGCGGTCCGCGCCGGGGGAGAGCCGGTGCCGCTCTTCTGCTGCGGCATGCGTACGGCGATGTCGTCGGTCACCGCGCAACCGTGCACCCCTGGCATGTACGGGAGTTGACGGGACGGTGGCGCGCCCGTGGCCGGTGGGTTCCCGGTGGCACGCGGGACCGCCGGGAACGGCGCGGCGGCCCCGCGTCACCGCTTCCGGGTACCGCGGACCGCCCGCCCCACCTTCCGCCGGGCGCGCGCCGCGCGGACCCGCGCCCGGGTGGCGGGACTGCTGCCGGGCAGCCCCAGCTCGGCCAGGCGCAGGGCGGGGAAGTACGGGGCGGGACTGTCCGCGAGGTGGGCGCGCAGCCACTCCTCCGCGGGCCCCCGCAGCGCCGGATACGTCCGGGGCTGCATGCAGAAGCCCATGGTCCGCACCAGCGGCTCCAGCGACGCGGGCGCCGCGCCCAGCACGGCCGGGGTCTCGTCCCGCTCCAGGTCCGGCACCAGATGGTCGACCAGCGTCAGCGGTATCCGGTTGCTGTTCTGGTACGGCCGCAGCCGGTCCAGCACCAGGGCCGTCCCCACCCGCGCCACCGGCACGTCGTAGTAGGCGGACGCGGTCACCATCGCCGTGGAGAAGCAGCCGACGACCAGCTCGGGCCGGGCGTGGTGGTACAGCGTCTCCGCGAGCAGCGGCGCGTCCAGCACGGTGAGCCGCACGCCCGCGTCGGCCGCCGCCTTGTGCAGCGCCGCCGAGTAGCCGGCGGGGGCGGTCGGGTGGGGCTTGAAGACGATCGAGCGGTGCCCGGCGCGCACGGCCCCGGTGAGCATGCGCACGTGCAGGTCCTCCTCCTCGCGCGCGCTCAGGATGTCGATCGCCGCCAGGTACTGGCCGAGCAGCACGGCCGTCGGCCGCTCCTCGCGCACGGGCGCGAGGAGCGGGTCGTCCGCCGCCTCCCGGGCGACCTCGTCCAGCACCGCGCGGAACGCCCCGTCCGGCACGATCACCGGCTCCACGCCGTACTCGGACAGCAGCAGCGGCCGCAGCCCGGGGACCAGGTCGAGGTGGAGCAGCCGCCGGACGCGCCGGCCGAGGGTCAGCGGCAGCCTCTCCCGGGTCGGGCCGTAGCTCATCAGACCGTCCGCGTAGACGTCGACGGACGCCTCGGAGAAGATCGCGACCAGCGCGCGGGCCGGGTTGGCCTGGATCGACTCGACGGCCAGATCGACCCGTTCGTCCTCGTCGATGTCCCACAGCAGCCGCAGCGCCCGCTGCCACAGCACCGTGTCCGCGCCGCGCGGGCCCCAGGCGCTCGGGTGGTACGGGCTGATCGCCTCGTTCCAGCTCACCACCGTGTCGAAGCGGGCGGCCAGCGGGCCGTAGCCGTGCATCTCGTCCAGGCGCAGCGCGGTCTCCGGGACGGCCGCGTTGTGCGAGACCAGAAGGATCCGGCGGGCCTGGCCGCGCGGTCCGAACAGGCCCGCGTCCAGCGCCGCGGCCAGGGTGGCGGCGCCGTAGAGGGTCGAGACCTGGAACATCTGCGTGGTGCGGTGCATGGGTCAGGCAGCCTTCCGCCCGTCGCGCAGGCGGCCGAGGAGCCTGCTCCGGGTGCTGTCGATGGTGGTCAGGGTCTCCTCCAGCGCGTGCTGGGGCATGCGCAGCAGCGCCTCCCGCGCCTCCTGCCGCAGCCGCCGGGCCGCCGACGGCTCGTACGCGTCCGCCTTGCCGAGGTGGAAGGCGATCATGGCGCAGTAGGTGCGGACGGCCTTCGGGAGGAAGCGGTCGCACTCCGGGTCGCCCTGCACGTCCCGCAGCAGCAGGTCGTACGCCGGGATGAAGTCGAGCTGGCGGGAGTCCTTGATCTGGGTGAGGGAGGTCGCGACGCCCCGCCGGTAGAACACCCCGTGCAGTCCGAGGGACGCGTAGGTGCGCGCCGTCAGGTGCAGCCGCCAGATCCACAGCCGGTCCTCGGCGGTGCGCAGTTCGGTGACGAAGCGCATCCCGCCGTCGTCGAAGAGACGGCGGCGGTAGATGCCCGCCCAGACGAACGGGTAGTCGACCATGGTCTCCGTGTCGACGGGCGTGATCCCGTCGCGCGGGTCCATCACCGCGTTCCGCACCGGGGCCGGGGGCCGCTTGACCACCCGCTCGGTGCCGGTGGCCTGCACATGATCCGTGCGGGCGAAGTCGCAGCCCAGCTCGTCCATCGCCCGCACCATCGCGGCGAGATGCCCCGGGCCGTACCAGTCGTCGCCGTCGAGGAAGGCGAGGTACTCCCCGTCGGCCGCGTCGATGCCGGAGTTCCGCGCCTGGGCGATCCCCCGGTTGGTGTCGTGCCGGATCACCCGCGTGCCCGGCAGCCTCTCCGCCCACCGGTCGATCACCCAGGGCGTGGCGTCCGTGGAGCAGTCGTCGACGATCAGGAACTCGACGTCCGGGTGCGCGTTGGCGGCGAGACTGCGCAGGGTGCTCTCCGCGAACGCCTCCACGTTGTGCATTGGGACGACGACGGACAGTTTCGGCACGGGGTTTCTCTCTTTCGGGACGGGAAGCGGCGGCGGTCGCGGTGGCTCGGGCCGGGCCGAACACCTCCCTCAGCTCGTCGAGGTCCGCCCGCGTGGTCTCCCACAGGGGCCGCTGCGCGGCGTTCACGTCCGCCACGGCGGCCGGGTGGTGGTCGAGGACCGCGGACGCCCGCTCCGGGAACAGCGGGCCGAGGTCCCGGTCGTGCACCGGCGGTCCCCGCTCCTCGCGGCCGGTGCCGGACAGGAAGCAGGCGAGCTTCGGGTGCGGGACCGTCCTCGCTCCGGACGCCGAATGTGCCCCGGCACGGCGGTCCGCCGATGGCGTCCGGGTGGACATCCGGTGAACAGTCATCGGCCAACAGCCGACCCGCGTCCGGGTGTTCGCACGCAGACGGCACCCGGCCGGACCCGGCGCGGATACCCGGACACTTCTGGGCGCCTTCGCCCCGCCGGGCCGGGGCGGGCCCCCGGCACCGTGGTGACCGGCGGAGGGACGCGTCCCCGCCGCGCGCGGGACGGCCTGTGACATCGTTCAGCCCCGCACGGCCGTGCGCACCCGCCGCACCATCCGCCGGGCGATCCGGCTCCGCGACAGGAACACCACCTGCCTCGGCACACCCCCCGGCAACCCCAACGCGGTGAGCCGCCTCCGCGGAAACCACCGCCGGTCCCACGCCCCCGCCGCGAGATACCGCTCCGCGACGGCACGCAGCGAAGGATGCACCTGCGGCCGCACGGTGAAGGCGAGGGTGCTCAGAAGCCCCCGCAGACCGTCGCCGGCGGCCCCGTTCCCGGCGGCGGGCCGAGGACCCGCGGGCGCGTCCCCGCCGCCGCGCGGGACCGGCGGCGTGTCGCCGCCCTCGACCCGTGCGACTTCACCGCCGGACCCGGCACCGGGCACCGTGCCCGCCTCCGGCAGCGCAGGCCCCGCCCCGGACTCCGCCCCCGGCAGCACCGCCTCCGCCAGGACCAGGGCGACCCGGTGCGGATGGTGATACGGCGTCAGCCGGTCCAGCAGGCGCTCCGTGCCGACGCGGGCGACCGGGAGGCCGTACAGGGCGGACGCCGTGAACAAGGCGGTCGACGAGCAGCCGACGACCAGCGCCGGGCGGCACGCCTCGTACAGCGCCTCCGCCGGGACGGGGGTGTCCAGGACCGTGAGGTCCACGCCCAGGCGTTCCGCCTCGGCCCGCGGCGCGCTGCCGTGCCGGACCGGGGAGGCGGGGTGGGGCGCGAACACCACGTGGCGGTGGCCGCGTCCGGCCGCCGCCCGCACCATCTCCGCGTGCAGCGCGTCCTCCCCGCCCGGGTCGGTGATCCCGAGGGCGGAGAGACACTGTCCGGCCACCAGCGCCGCCCCCTCCGGTACGCCCTTCACCGCCGAGGCGATCTCACCCGCCACCGCCCGGAAGGCCTCCGCCGGCACCGCCCGCGCCGGCGCCCCGAACTCGCTCAGCAGCAGCGGTGTCAGGCCCGGCACCAGGTCGAGGTGCAGCACCTGCCGCACCCGCGTGCCGATCAGCGGGTCGAGCTTGCCCCGTGTGGGCCCGTAGTCCGCCGGTCCGCCCGCGCAGACGTGCAGGGGCGCGCCCGTGAACACGCGGGCCACCGCCTGCGCCGGCGGGGCGTCCGGGGCGCCCAGGACCAGCTCCACGCGGTCGTCCCCGAGCGCCCACAGCCGCCGGACGTGCCGTTCGAGCAGCGGGACGTCCTCCGTGCGGGGCGTCCAGACCGCCGGGTGGAAGGGCCGTATCGCCTCGTTCCAGGACAGCACCGCGTCGAAGCGGGCGCGCAGCCGGGCGAAGCCCGGCACCTCGTCCCACGGCGGGGCCGCCTCCGGCACCGGCGCGTCGTCGCACACCAGCAGCATCCGGCACCCCGCGTCCGGCAGCAGCCCCGCCTCGACCGCGGCCGCCATCACGACGACCGCCGACGGAGTGGCCGCACAGAAGATCTGCGTGCCGGCGGTCCTCACGCGGCCCCCTTCCCCGCGCGCAGCGGCGCCCGCCGCAGCCGCCGCAGCCGCGACGCCCGCCCGGCGTCCATCGAGTCCAGCACCTCGTCCAGCACGTCCCGCGGCAGCCGCCGCAACGCGTCCGCGCACAGCGTCCGCAGCCGTGAGGCCACCGCCGGCTCGAACTTGTCCCGCTCGGCCAGATGACGGTCGATCACCGCGCAGTACGTCCGCACCGCCTTCGGCAGCAGCCGGTCCGCGTCCCGGTCCGCCGCCGTCTCCGCCACCACCCGGTCGAAGGCGGGGACGAAGTCCAGTTGCCGTTCGTCCCCGATCCGGGTGAGGGAGGAGGCGACGCCCTTGCGGTAGAACACGCCCAGCAGGCCCACCACGGCGAACGACTCCGCCTCCCGGTGCAGCCGCCAGATCCACGGCCGGTCCTCGGCGGTGCGCAGCCCGTCGGGGAAGTGCAGCAGCCCCCGCTCCAGCAGCCGCCGGTGGTAGACGCCGGCCCACGCCTGCGGGTAGTCCACCGCGGTGGTCCGGTCGGCGGGCAGGATCGCCGCCCGCGGGTCCAGCACCTCGTCCCGCGGCCCGACCGGCGCCCGGTGCACGGTCCGGGCACGCCCGGTGACCCGTACGTGGTCGGTGCGCAGGAAGTCGCAGCCCAGCTCCTCCGCCGCGGCGACCAGCCGGGACAGGTGGCCGGGGGCGTACCAGTCGTCGCCGTCCAGGAAGGTCAGGTACTCGCCGCCCGCCGCGTCCAGGCCGGTGTTGCGCGCGGTGGCGATCCCGCCGGCGCGCTCCCGGCGGATGTGACGGACCCGCGCGACACGGGCCAGCTCCTCGGCGGCCCGCTCGACGAGTACCGGGGTGTCGTCCTCCGAACCGTCGTCGACCAGGACGAACTCGAAATCCGCGCGGGCATTCGCGCGCAGACTTCTGAGCGCGTCCTGCGCGTACGGACGGACATTGCGAAAAGGCACGATCACGGAAAGCTTCGGCACCCGGAAAACATTAGGAGACCGCCCGGAGCGCTTTCCGTCCGCCGGCCGTACGGGCGGTGAACTCCGTGTGTCGGTCCGGTGGATCGCGTCTGACTCCGCCATTTTCCCGGCCGGGTTCGGCTCTCGGTGGGGTGTTGTTAACGTTTCGTTGAGGCGCGGTTGGGCCGTTCGCGGAATTCGCTTCCTAACTTCTCCGGTGTGCCAGCAAGTGCAACGAAGCCCCTCAGGGTGGCGGTCCTCGCGGATTCCGACACCCGCTGGAAATGGGGCACGCTCACCGCGAAACGCATCGCGCCGCGCGACATCCGCCTGGACGGATATCTGCTGCGGGGCCGCGCCACGCCCACCGCCCGCCAGCTCGGCGAGGTCGGCGTCCGCGCGGACTCCCTGCGGGAGGTCACCGCGACCGAGTTCCTGCACGCCCTGCGCGAGGAGACGTACGGGTCGTACGACGTTCTCGTGCTCGCGCTGGTCGGCGGCGGGGTGCAGGCGATGCTGCACGGGCTGGGACGCGTCTGGGCCGGCCGGCCCCGCCGTCCCGTCGTCGTCACCGGCTACGTCGGCGTCGTCTACGAGAAGCTCACCGACGGTCTGCTGCTGCGCCACGGCGCCGACCTGGTGCTGGCCAACTCCCGCCAGGACGCGGAGCGTTTCCGCGCCGTCTACGAGGGGGTCGGCGCCGACGCCGACGCGGTCACCGAGGTCGCGCTGCCGTTCCTCGGCGGCGCGCCCCACACCGGCGACCACGAGCCCTACCGGGTGGTGTTCGCCGCCCAGCCGTCCGTGCCGGACACCCGCGCGGACCGCACGTACCTGCTGAACCGGCTGGTCGAGCACGCCCGCCGCCACCCCGAGCGCGAGGTGCTGCTGAAGCTGCGCTCCCGGCCCGGCGAACACACCACGCACATCGAGGAACTGCCCTACCAGAAGCTGGCCCGCGGCCTCGCCCTCCCCGCCAACCTGCGCCTGGTCTACGGGCACATGGGCGAGGTCCTGGACCGCACCGACCTCCTCGTCACCGTCAGCTCGACGGCCGCCCTGGAGGCGCTGCACCGGCGCGTCCCCACCGCCGTCCTCACCGACCTCGGCATCCGCGAGGCGCTCGGCAACCACCACTTCGTGGGCTCCGGCTGCCTCGCCTCCTGGGACCAGCTCGACGCCGGACACCGCCCGGTGCCCGACGAGGAGTGGCTGGCCCGCCAGGGCGTCGCGGCGGACGGCTCGTACGCGACGGCCTTCGACGCGGCCCGCGCCCGCATCGCCGAGCTGCTCGACGAGCCCGGCGGACTCCCGCCGCTCACCCCGTACTACACGCCCGTCACCGCGCCCGGCTACCTGCCCGGCATCCTCGCCCGCCACCACCTCGGCCCCGACGGGACGCCGCTGCCCGGCGCGCCCGCCGCAGGCCGGGACCCCGGGCCGGTCCGGCGGATCGTGCGCCGCACCGCACGCGGCGCCTACCGCCACGGCGTGCAGCGCGTGGCTCCCGCGATCCGCCGGATGGGCGAGCTGTGACCGCCCCGACCCCCCTTCGAGGAGCTGACCCCATGTCCGACTCTCCGGCGGCCCGCCGGGTGCTCGCCGTGATACCCGCACGCGGCGGCTCCAAGGGCGTCCCCGCGAAGAACCTCGCCCCCGTCGGCGGCGTGCCCCTGGTGGCCCGCGCCGTACGGGAGTGCCGCGCCGCCCGGCACGTCACGGACGTGGTGGTCTCCACCGACGACGCGGCCATCGCCGAGACCGCGCGGCAGGCGGGCGCCGAGGTCGTGCCGCGGCCCGCGGACCTCGCCGGGGACACCGCCACCTCCGAGGCGGCCGTGCTGCACGCCCTGGACGCCTACGAGGCGCTGCACGGCGCGCGGGTGGACGTCGTCCTGCTCGTGCAGTGCACCAGCCCCTTCCTCACCCGCGAGGACGTCGACGGGGTGGCCGCCGCGGTCGCCCACGGCGGCGCCGACACGGCGGTGACGGTCGCCCCCTTCCACGGCTTCGTCTGGCGTCACGGCCCCGGCAGCGGCGACCCGGCGGCCGGCGGCGGACACGGCGTCAACCATGACAAGGCCGTCCGCCCCCGCCGCCAGGACCGCCCCCAGGACTTCCTGGAGACCGGCGCCGCCTACGCCATGGACGCCGCCGGCCTGCGCGAGCACGGCCACCGCTTCTTCGGCCGCACCGACCTCGTGCGCACCGACCCGGCGCGCGTCCTGGAGGTCGACGACCCGCACGACCTCGCACGGGCCCGCGCCCTCGCGCCGCTCCTCGACGCCGGCCGGACCGGCCTGCCCACCGCCGGTGACATCGACGCGGTGGTCCTCGACTTCGACGGCACCCAGACCGACGACCGGGTGCTGATCGACGCGGACGGACGGGAGTTCGTCTCCGTGCACCGCGGCGACGGCCTCGGCGTCGCCGCCCTGCGCCGCAGCGGCCTGAAGCTGCTGATCCTGTCCACCGAGCAGAACCCGGTCGTCGCCGCCCGCGCACGCAAGCTGAAGCTCCCCGTGCTGCACGGCGTCGACCGCAAGGACCTCGCCCTCAAGCAGTGGTGCGAGGAGCAGGGCATCGCGCCCGAGCGCGTGCTCTACGTCGGCAACGACGTCAACGACCTCCCGTGCTTCGCCCTCGTCGGCTGGCCCGTGGCGGTCGCGAGCGCCCACGACGCCGTACGCGGCGCCGCCCGCGCGGTCACCACCCTCCCCGGCGGTGACGGCGCGATCCGAGAGATCGCCGGCTGGATCCTCGGTCCCTCTCTCGAAACCCTCCCCCAGTAAGGAAACCCCTGGTCATGAGCGACTCCCGTATCCGCACCCTCGGTTCCCGCGAGGCCGGCCCCGGCCGCCCCGTCTACGTCACCGGCGAGATCGGCATCAACCACAACGGCGACCTCGAGAACGCCTTCAAGCTGATCGACGCCGCCGCCGAGGCCGGCTGCGACGCCGTCAAGTTCCAGAAGCGCACCCCGGAGATCTGCACCCCGCGCGACCAGTGGGACATCGAGCGCGACACCCCCTGGGGCCGGATGACGTACATCGACTACCGGCACCGCGTGGAGTTCGGCGAGGACGAGTACCGGCAGATCGACGCCTACTGCAAGGAGAAGGGCATCGACTGGTTCGCCTCCCCGTGGGACACCGAGGCCGTCGCCTTCCTGGAGAAGTTCGACGTGCCCGCCCACAAGGTGGCCTCCGCCTCCCTGACCGACGACGAGCTGCTGCGCGAACTGCGCGCCACCGGCCGCACGGTCATCCTCTCCACCGGCATGTCCACCCCGAAGCAGATCCGCCACGCCGTCGAGGTGCTGGGCAGCGACAACATCCTGCTCTGCCACGCCACCTCCACCTACCCGGCGAAGGCGGAGGAGCTGAACCTGCGGGTCATCCACACCCTCCAGCAGGAGTACCCGAACGTCCCGATCGGCTACTCCGGCCACGAGACCGGCCTGCAGACCACCCTCGCCGCGGTCGCCCTCGGCGCCTGCTTCGTCGAGCGGCACATCACCCTCGACCGCGCCATGTGGGGCTCCGACCAGGCCGCCTCCGTCGAGCCGCAGGGCCTGGCCCGCCTGGTCCGCGACATCCGCACCATCGAGGCCTCCCTCGGCGACGGCGTGAAGAAGGTCTACGACTCCGAGCTCGGCCCGATGAAGAAGCTGCGCCGCGTGGCCGGTGTCGTCGCCGAGGCGGAGATCGCCACGGCCGCCGGCGAGCCCGTGGCCGTCTGACCCGCCCCCACCCACCCCTACGACGGGAACGGTCGTACGTCGATGAGCCCCCGCGCCGGCCGCACCGGCCCCCGCACGCTCGCCTTCGTGGAGAGCCCGGTACAGCTGCTCAACGTGCTGGAGTGGGCGCACGCCCACGCGCCCGGCGCGGGACTCGCACTCGTCGTGCTGTCCCCGGTCGACCCGATGACCCGCGGCCAGCTCCGCCGCATGGCGGAGCTGGCCCGCGAGGAGGGGCACGACGTCCGCTGGGAGGAGGCGCGCGGGGGAGCGGGCGCCCCGCTGCGCACCATAGGCGGCCTCGCCGCGCCGCTGCGCCGGGCCCGGCGGGTCGTCCTCGGCGACCCGTTCTCCCGGTACGTGCAACTGCTGCTGACCATCACCCGGGCCCCCGAGGTGGTGGTCGTCGACGACGGCACGGCGACCATGGAGTTCGCCGGCCAGCTCGCCCGCGGCGAACGCCTGGTGCGCTGGCACCGCAAGGGCGGCCGCCCCGGCCCCCGCGACCTGGTCCTCGCCCCGGTGTCCGCCGCCGCCCGGCGCCGGCTCACCCCCGGCGAGGACCGCACGGTGGAGGTCTTCACCTCCATGCCGATGGCGGACGTCCCGCCCGGCGTCACCGTCCGCGCCCACACCTTCGCCTGGACCCGCGACCGCTTCGGACCGCCGCGCGTCACCCGGGGCGCCGACCTGGTGGGCACCTCCCTGGTGGAGACGGGCGTGGTGGACGCCGACGCCTACGTGCGGGCGGTCGGCGTCCTCGCCCGGACGCACGGCGCCCGGCGCTACTTCGCGCACCGCCGCGAGACCACCGAGAAGCTGCACCGGCTGGCCGTGGAGACCGGCCTGGAGATCGTCCGCCCCGAGCTGCCCCTCGAACTGGTCGCCCGCCGCGGTCCCGTCGGCCGTACGGTCGTCAGCTTCCCCTCCACCGTCGTCCACACCCTGCCGCTCGCCCTGGCCGGCACAGATGTGCGGATCGAGGTGTGCGACATCGACCCGGCGTGGCTCACCGCCCACGCCTCCCCGCGCGCCCGGGGCTTCCTCGCCGACGTCGCCGGCACCGCGCGGGACGCCCACCAGCTGCGCGCCGTCGCCCCGCACCGCCGCACGGATCCCGGCCCGGCGGCCCCGCGCCCCTGCTGAACCCGCCCCGGACCCACCCGGGCCCGGCGCCCGCTGTCCGCCGGATGAACCGGTCAGCGTGGGTTGGGCCGAGCGTGGTAACCGTGGAAGTACGGATGGTGCCGACGCCCGCGCGGGGAGTGTGACCGGCCTCATGGCCCGGCAGGCCGGAACGCCCCTACCCTCACAAAAGGGCGGTGAGTGTACCCATCTCACTGAACAGCTATGCGTAGGGCAGCCGGATTTTCTCCCTCCAACGGGCTGATTTTTCTTGATCAGGGGACAGCGGAGCGCTTCGGAGCCCTACTCTTCAAAGGGTGAAGCCACTGATGTCACTGGAGTCCGAGATCGATCTCCCCGGGGGAGCGGTGCTCCCCGGCGCGCTGCCCGAGGCGCTGCGCGCGGAACTCGTGGCGTTCCGGCGAGACCTCCACATGCACCCGGAGCTCGGCAACCAGGAGTTCCGTACCACCGCCGCGATCAAGGAACGCCTGCAGCGCGCGGGCCTGCGCCCCCGGGTGCTCTCCAGCGGGACCGGGGTGATCTGTGACATCGGGACGGACGAGGAGGCCGGCACCGACGCGGCGATGCTCGCCCTGCGCGCCGACATCGACGCCCTGCCCATCCCCGACATGAAGGCAGGCTGCGCCTACCGGTCCACCGTCCCCGACCGCGCCCACGCCTGCGGTCACGACGTGCACACCACCGTGGTGCTGGGCGCCGGCCTGGTGCTGGCCGAACTGCACCGCCAGGGCCTGCTGCCCCGCCCGGTCCGGCTGATCTTCCAGCCCGCCGAGGAGGTGCTGCCCGGCGGCGCCGCCGAGGCCATCGCCGACGGCGCGCTCGACGGCGTGGGCCGGATCCTCGCCGTGCACTGCGACCCGCGCGTCGACGCCGGGAGGATCGGGCTGCGCCAGGGCGCCATCACCTCCGCCTGCGACCGGCTGGAGATCGCCCTGGAGGGCCCCGGCGGCCACACCGCCCGCCCGCACCTGACGACCGACCTGGTCACCGCCGCCGCCCGGGTCGTCACCGACGTGCCCGCGCTGGTCGGCCGCCGGGTCGACAGCCGCAGCGGGCTCGCCGTCACCTGGGGCCGGGTCGAGTCCGGCCACGCGCCCAACGTCATCCCGCAGCACGCCGAGCTCTCCGGCACCATCCGCTGCCTGGACCTGGAGACCTGGCGGCAGGCGCCGGACATCGTGGTCGAGGCCATCGACGAGGTGGCCAATCTGCACCGCGCCAAGTCGCAGATCACCTACGTGCGCGGCGTCCCGCCGGTCGTCAACGAGGCCGGGGCCACCGAGCTGCTGCGCGACGCGATGATCGCCCGGCGCGGCACGGAGTCCGTCGAGGGCACCGAACAGAGCCTCGGCGGCGAGGACTTCTCCTGGTACCTGGAGCGCGTCCCCGGCGCCATGGCCCGCCTCGGCGTCCGCACCCCCGGCGAGCGGATCGTGCGCGACCTGCACCAGGGCGACTTCGACGTGGACGAGCACGCCATCACGGTCGGCGTGGAACTGTTCACCGCCGCCGCCCTGCTGGACGCCCTGCGATAACGGCGCACGCGGGACGAGGGCGGCCGTGTCCCCGGCGGACACGGCCGCCCTCGCGTGCGTCACCTGCCCCGGCTCCCTCCGCTTGCGGCCCGGCCCCGGGGGGTGCAGCGTGGGCCCCGTGCAGACGCGTACGCCCGCCCGGCCCCCCTGCGGCCCCACGGCTCACAAGGGCGTGACCGGCCATCGGCACGAATGGATAACGGCCCCGCACGACCCCGTTCCCAGGAGTGTCTACGCGCGTTAATGTGCGCCGAACCGAGCACCCGCTGCGGGGCTTTGGAGAATGGGGAACTTCAGATGCGTCGGATATCCACACTGACCCGCGTAGCGGTGGGGGTCGCTTCGCTCGCGCTCGCCGCCACCGCCTGCGGCGGAACCAGCAGTGACAACGGTGACAGCGGGGGTTCCAAGGACGACCTCGGCGCCGCCATCGCCTACGACATCGGCGGCAAGGGCGACCAGTCCTTCAACGACGCCGCGTTCGCCGGCCTCGCCAAGGCCAAGGAGGAATTCGGCTTCAAGACCGCCGACGTCGAGCCCACCGAGGGCGAGACCGACGCGGACAAGGAGCAGCGCCTGGCCTCGCTGGCCCGCCAGGGCTACAACCCGGTCATCGGCGTGGGCTTCGCCTACGGCCCCGCGATGGAGGCCGTGGCCGCCAAGTACCCCGACACCACCTTCGGCATCGTCGACTCCGTCGTCGAGGGCGAGAACGTCGCCTCCCTGGTCTTCGCCGAGGAGCAGGCCTCCTACCTCGCCGGCGTCGCCGCCGCCAAGGCCACCAAGAGCGACACCGTCGGCTTCGTCGGCGGTGTGGACATCCCGCTGATCCACAAGTTCCGCGCCGGCTACGAGCAGGGCGTCAAGGACACCGACCCCAAGGTCCGGGTGATCTCCCAGTTCCTCACCCAGACGGCGGAGGAGGGCGGCTTCTCCAGCCCCGACAAGGGCAAGGCCGCCGCCGAGGGCCAGATCGAGAAGGGCGCCGACGTCATCTACCAGGCGGCCGGCCTCTCCGGCCAGGGCGTCATCGAGGCCGCGGCCAAGGCGAAGGTCTGGGCGATCGGCGTCGACTCCGACCAGTACAACCAGGAAGCCCTCGCCGGCTACAAGGACTACATCCTCACCTCCGCCCTGAAGGACGTCGGCGGCGCGGTGTACACGCTGACCAAGTCCGTCCAGGACGGCGAGCCGCTCACCGGCACCCAGGTCTTCGACCTCAAGGTGGACGGCGTCGGCCTCTCCGACAGCAACCCGAGGATGGCCGAGGTCGCCGGCCTGAAGGAGGCCGTGGACGAGGCCAAGAAGGGCATCACCGACGGCGCCATCAAGGTGAACACGGAGTGATCCCCGCGCCGGGCCGTCCCCGGCACTGACCTCCCGTACGAAGCGGGCGGGCGCACACGGCGCCCGCCCGCTTCGCCGTACCCCCTCCGTACCTCTCCGTGCCCCCTCCGTGTCTCCTTCGGGCCCCTCGGAAAGCGCCGGACGCTCACCCAAAGCCACCCTCCGTTCGCGAACAGCAACACCTTGTCCCAGTGGCCGGAACCAGGTTGAACACGGGCGCATAACAAGGTGGACAGAAGGGGTTTTCAGGCAGGTCTACGCGCGTTAATCTGCGGCGAAGCCAGCGCCGTAGCTGTACCGTCCCGGCGCTTTGTACGACTAGGAGCACCACACATGCGCCGGATTTCCCGGATCACGGTCGCAGGCGCAGCGACCGCCTCCCTGGCCCTCGCCCTCTCCGCCTGCGGCGGCACCTCGACCTCCTCGGGCTCCTCGGAGTCAAAGGAGGGCAAGGGCCTCGCCATCGCGTACGACGTCGGCGGCCGCGGCGACCAGTCCTTCAACGACGCCGCCTTCGCGGGCCTGCAGCAGGCCAAGAAGGAGTTCGGCTACGAGACGGCCGACGTCGAGCCCACCGACGGCGAGACGGACGCCGACAAGGAGCAGCGCCTCGTCTCGCTGGCGAAGCAGGGCTACAACCCGGTGGTCGGCGTCGGCTACGCCTACGCGTCCGCCGTCAAGGGCGCCGCGGAGAAGTTCCCCGACACCACCTTCGGCATCGTCGACGACGCCACCGTCGAGGCGGAGAACGTCGCCGACCTGGTGTTCTCCGAGGAGCAGGCCTCCTACCTGGCCGGCGTCGCCGCGGCCAAGACCACCAAGACCGACGTCGTCGGCTTCGTGGGCGGTGTGGACATCCCGCTGATCCACAAGTTCCGCGCCGGCTACGAGCAGGGCGTCAAGGACACCGACCCCAAGGTCAAGGTCATCTCGCAGTTCCTCACGCAGACCGCGGAGGAGGGCGGCTTCTCCAGCCCGGACAAGGGCAAGAGCGCGGCCGAGGGCCAGATGGAGAAGAAGGCCGACGTGGTCTACGCGGCCGCCGGTCTGTCCGGTCAGGGCGTCATCGAGGCCGCCGCCGCCAACAAGGTGTGGGCGATCGGTGTCGACTCCGACCAGTACAAGCAGGAAGCCCTCGCCAAGTACAAGGACTCGATCCTCACCTCGGCGATGAAGGATGTCGCCAAGGCGGTGTACAACCTGGCGAAGTCGGTCGAGGACGGCAAGCCCGCGACCGGTATCGTCAAGGGCGATCTGAAGACGGGTGAGGTGAGCCTGTCGAACTCCAACCCGAAGTTCGCGGACGACGCCGAGCTCCAGAAAGCCATAGAGACGGCCAAGGAGAAGATCATCAGCGGCGAGATCAAGGTCAAGTCGAGCTGAGTCACACCCTGAACCACCGCGGGGTCGCGACCGCTCGACGGGGTGCGAGGAGCCCGGCTCCTCGCACCCCGTCGGCCGGGTGTGCCACCCTTTTGTCTGCCGAAGGGGCGCTACGCGCGTAGACGGCCCCCGTCCCCAGGAGAGTGCGTCATCAACGCGTCCAGCAGCCCTCCGGCCGGAGCGGCGGCCCACACCACGGTGACCGCCGTGGAGCTCGCCGGCATCACCAAGCGCTTCCCCGGAGTCGTCGCCAACCACGACATCCACCTGACCGTCCGCAAGGGCACCGTCCACGCCCTCGTCGGCGAGAACGGCGCCGGCAAGTCGACCCTGATGAAGATCCTCTACGGCATGCAGAAGCCGGACGAGGGGACCATCACGGTCCACGGCGAACAGGTGAACTTCTCCTCGCCCGCCGACGCCATCGCCCGCGGCATCGGCATGGTGCACCAGCACTTCATGCTGGCCGACAACCTCACCGTCCTCGAGAACGTCGTCCTCGGCAGCGAGAAGCTCCACGGCATCGGCGGCAAGGCCCGCCGCCGCATCAAGGAGCTGTCCGAGCGCTACGGCCTGGACGTGCGCCCCGACGTCCTGGTCGAGGAGCTGGGCGTCGCCGCCCGCCAGCGCGTGGAGATCCTCAAGGTCCTCTACCGCGGCGCCACCACCCTGATCCTCGACGAGCCGACCGCCGTGCTCGTCCCGCAGGAGGTCGACGCGCTCTTCGACAACCTGCGCGAGCTCAAGGCCGAGGGCCTGTCCGTCATCTTCATCTCCCACAAGCTGGGCGAGGTGCTGTCCGTCGCCGACGACATCACCGTCATCCGCCGCGGCACCACGGTCGGCACCGCCGTGCCGTCCGAGACCACCCCGCGCCAGCTCGCCGAGCTGATGGTCGGCAGCGAGCTGCCCACGCCGGAGACGGCCGAGTCCACGGTCACCGACCGGCCCGTCGTCACCGTCGACAAGCTGCGCCTGGCCGCCCCCGGCGGCAAGGCCCTCCTCGACGACATCAGCTTCACCATTCACGAGGGCGAGGTCCTGGGCATCGCCGGCGTCGAGGGCAACGGCCAGACCGAACTGGTCGACGCCCTCATCGGCCTGCGCCACGCCGACTCCGGCGTCATCCGGCTGGCCGGCGAGGAGATCACCGCCTGGCCCACGCGCAAGCGCCGCGAGGAGGGCATCGGCTACATCCCCGAGGACCGCCACCGCCACGGCCTGCTCCTCGAAGCCCCCCTCTGGGAGAACCGCATCCTCGGCCACGTCACCGAGCGGCCCAACGCCAAGGGCATCTGGCTGGACCCGAAGGCCGCCCAGGAGGACACCCGCCGGATCGTCACCGAGTACGACGTCCGCACCCCCGGCATCGACGTCACCGCGGCCTCCCTGTCCGGCGGCAACCAGCAGAAGCTGATCGTCGGCCGGGAGATGAGCCACAAGCCGCGCTTCCTGATCGCCGCCCACCCCACCCGCGGCGTGGACGTCGGCGCGCAGGCCGCGATCTGGGACCACATCCGCGAGGCCCGCCGCGAGGGCCTGGCCGTGCTGCTGATCTCCGCCGACCTGGACGAGCTGATCGGCCTGTCCGACACCCTCCGCGTGATCTACGACGGCAAGCTGGTCGCCGACGCCGACCCGGCCACCATCACCCCGGAGGAACTCGGCACCGCCATGACCGGCGCCGCCGAGGGCCACCTCGAACACGAAGAGACACCTGCCGAGACCCAGGCCGACCTGTCCAAGTCCGCCGAGTCTCCGGAAGACGAGGCCCGCTGATGAAGAAGTTCGACAAGGAGCGCGTGCTCCTCGCGGTGGCCGGCCCGGTCATCGCGCTCGCCGTGGCCTTCGTGCTGAGCGCGATCGTGCTGGTCGCCTCCGGCAAGAACCCGGTCGAACCGTTCGCCCTCATGTTCGAGCAGGCCGGGTACTCGGACGTCCAGGTGCTGATCCTCAACCAGGCCTCGATGTACTACATCGCGGCCCTGGCGGTGGCCATCGGCTTCCGGATGAACCTGTTCAACATCGGCGTCGACGGCCAGTACCAGCTCGGCGCGATGATGGCCGCCATCGTCGGCGCGCACGCCAACCTCCCGGCGTTCCTCCAGGTCCCGCTGCTGCTGCTGACCGCCGTGTGCACCGGCGCCTTCTGGGCGGGCATCGCCGGCGTCCTCAAGGTCACCCGCGGCGTCAGCGAGGTCGTCGCCACGATCATGCTCAACGCGATCGCCACCTCGCTGATCGTCTACATGTGGAAGCCGGACGTCTTCGGCGTCAAGATCGGCAACAACAGCACCACCGGCGAGATGTACGAGTCCGGCTGGATCCCGGGCATCGACCTCGGCGCGGCCGGCGAGATCTACGGCCTGGTGATCCTCGCCGTCCTCCTCGGCATCGGCTACTGGATCGTCCTCAACCGCACCCGTTTCGGCTTCGACCTGCGCGCCTCCGGCGCCTCCAGCTCCGCCGCGGCCGCCAGCGGCGTCGACCCCAAGCGCATGGTCCTCACCGCCATGCTGCTCTCCGGCGCCATCGCCGGCCTCGCGGGCCTGCCGATCCTGCTCGGCGACTCCCACACCTACAACCTCAACTTCCCCACCGGCATCGGCTTCCTCGGCATCGGCATCGCCCTGCTCGGCCGCAACAGCCCGGTCGGGATCGTCTTCGCCGCCCTGCTGTGGGCCTGGCTCGACAAGGCGTCGCCCGAGCTGGACTTCCACGGCTACGACAAGGAGATCGCGGTCATCATGCAGGGCCTGATCGTCCTCTCGGTGGTCGTCTCCTATGAGGCCGTCCGCGAGTGGGGCCTGCGCCGCCAGCAGCGCCGGGTCGGCGCCGAACTCGCCGCGGGACACGTCCTGGGCGCCGACAACAACACCACGAAGGAGGTGGCCGGCCGATGACCGCTCCGACCACAGCGACCGACGTCAACCAGCCGTCGCTGGAGCACGCCCCGCAGACCGGCCGCCGCATGTCGCTGCCCGTCCTGATGCTCGTCATCGCCGGAGGGCTGGCGCTGACCTCGATCGTGCGCCTGATCACCGGCGCCGACGGCATCACCAACGTCAGCCAGATGTCCACCGCGCTCCAGCTCGCCGTGCCGATCGGCCTCGCCGGCCTCGGCGGCCTGTGGGCCGAGCGCGCGGGCGTGGTGAACATCGGCCTCGAAGGCATGCTGATCCTGGGCACCTGGTTCGGCGCCTGGGCCGGATTCCAGTGGGGTCCGTGGACCGGCGTCCTCGTCGGCATCATCGGCGGCTGCCTCGGCGGCCTGCTGCACGCGATCGTGACCGTCACCTTCAACGTCAACCACATCGTCTCCGGTGTGGCGATCAACATCCTCGCCCTCGGCGCCACCCGCTACCTGGCCCCGCTCGCCTTCGAGGGCCACCAGGGCGGCTCCGCCAAGCAGTCCCCGGCGGTCGAGTCCCTCGGCCACTTCACCGTGCCGGGACTGTCCGACTGGCTGACCGACCTCAACGCCAAGGGCTGGTTCTTCGTCTCCGACATCGCCGGCCTGCTCGGCGGCCTGGTCACCGACGTCTCCTGGCTGACCCTGATCGCCGTCGCGCTCATCCCCGCCACCTGGTGGATCCTGTGGCGCACCCCGTTCGGCCTGCGGCTGCGCTCCTGCGGCGAGAACCCGGTGGCCGCCGAGTCCCTCGGCGTCAACGTCTACAAGTACAAGTACCTCGCCGTGATCATCTCCGGCGGACTGGCCGGCCTCGGCGGCGTCTTCCTGTCCATCGTGGCCAACCCCTTCTACCTGGAGGGCCAGACCAGCGGCCGCGGCTACATCGGCCTCGCCGCGATGATCTTCGGCAACTGGATGCCGGGCGGCCTCGCCATCGGCGCCGGCCTCTTCGGCTACACCGACAGCCTCAACCTGCGCGGCGGCTCCACCAACGTGCACGCCCTGCTGCTGCTCGGCGCGCTGCTGCTGGTCATCGGCGCGATCTGGCTGGCCGTCCGCAAGAAGTACGTCCACGCGGTGATCACCCTGATCGTCGGCGCCCTCGTCTTCGCCTGGTACGCCGGCACCAACGAGGTCCCGAGCCAGGTCGTCGCCGCCACGCCGTACGTCATCACCCTGGTCGTCCTCGCCCTCTCCGCCCAGCGGCTGCGCATGCCGAAGGCGGACGGCATGCAGTACCGGAAGGGACAGGGCAAGTGACCGCGGCCGGCGAGGTCGACTGGGAGGCGCTGCGCGCGGCGGCGCGGGACGCCATGTCCCACGCCTACGCCCCCTATTCGGGATACCCGGTCGGCGTCGCGGCCCGGGTCGACGACGGACGCACGGTCACCGGCTGCAACGTCGAGAACGCCAGTTACGGACTCGGCCTGTGCGCCGAGTGCGGACTCGTCTCGGAGCTGCAGCGCACCGGGGGCGGCCGGCTCACGCACTTCACGTGCGTGGACGGCGGCGGCGAGATCCTCGTCCCGTGCGGCCGCTGCCGCCAGCTGCTGTACGAGTTCGGCGGCCCCGGACTGCTGCTGGAGACGCCCGAGGGCATCCTGCCCCTGTCCGAGATGCTGCCCCAGGCCTTCGGCCCCCAGCACCTCACCAAGTAACTCCCGTGCGGCCCCTCCCGACGGCGCCCGGCACCCCGGGCGGCGTCGAGCGGAGGGGCCGCGCTCTTCGCACTCCGGAAGGAACGCCAGCCATGGCCATGGACGTCATCTCCGTCATCCGCACCAAGCGGGACCGCGGCGAACTCACCGACGAGCAGATCGACTGGGTCATCGACGCGTACACCCGCGGGGAGGTGGCCGACGAGCAGATGTCGGCCCTCGCCATGGCGATCCTGCTCAACGGCATGAACCGCCGGGAGATCGCCCGCTGGACCGCCGCGATGATCGCCTCCGGCGAGCGCATGGACTTCACGTCCCTGTCCCGCCCCACCGCCGACAAGCACTCCACGGGCGGCGTCGGCGACAAGATCACCCTGCCGCTCGCGCCGCTGGTCGCCGCCTGCGGCGCGGCCGTCCCGCAGCTCTCCGGCCGCGGCCTCGGCCACACCGGCGGCACCCTCGACAAGCTGGAGTCCGTCCCCGGCTGGCGCGCCCTGCTCTCCAACGAGGAGATGCTGTCCGTGCTGGACACCACCGGCGCGGTGATCTGCGCGGCCGGCGACGGGCTCGCTCCCGCCGACAAGAAGCTCTACGCCCTGCGCGACGTCACCGGCACCGTCGAGGCGATCCCGCTCATCGCCTCCTCGATCATGTCCAAGAAGATCGCCGAGGGCACCGGCTCGCTGGTCCTGGACGTGAAGGTCGGCTCCGGCGCCTTCATGAAGACGATCGAGGACGCCCGCGAGCTGGCCTCGACCATGGTGGGCCTCGGCACCGACCACGGCGTGCGGACGGTCGCCCTGCTCACCGACATGTCCACCCCCCTGGGGCTCACGGCGGGCAACGCCCTGGAGGTCCGCGAGTCGGTGGAGGTCCTGGCGGGCGGCGGCCCCGCGGACGTCGTCGAGCTGACCCTCGCCCTGGCCCGCGAGATGCTCGACGCGGCCGGTCTGAAGGACGCCGACCCGGCGAAGGCCCTCGCCGACGGCTCCGCGATGGACGTCTGGCGCCGCATGATCAGCGCCCAGGGCGGCGACCCGGACGCGGACCTCCCGGTCGCCCGCGAGCAGCACGTGGTGAAGGCGCCGTCCTCCGGCGTCCTGACCCGCCTGGACGCCTACGACATCGGCGTCGCCGCCTGGCGCCTCGGCGCGGGCCGCGCCCGCAAGGAGGACCCGGTGCAGGCGGGCGCGGGCGTCGAGATGCACGCCAAGCCCGGCGACCGCGTGACCGAGGGCCAGCCCCTCCTCACCCTCCACACGGACACCCCGGACCGCTTCGACCACGCGCTCCGCTCCCTGGAGGGCGCCTACGACATCGCGTCCGCCGACACGGACGTCACGACGGGCCCGGTCGTCCTGGAACGCATCGTCTGACCAGCGCTTTCCCCTTCCGGGTGAACGGGACCGGTGGACCCCCGCCGGTCCCGTTCGTCGTGTGCAATTCCCCCATGGACGTGCTGGACGGCGATTACCTCGACTACATCGACGCCGACGACGAGTGGGAGGAACTCCTCTGGCTCTGGCAGAGGACGCAGGCGCCCAAAGGCTGCCGGGTGGAGCTCGTCGAAGGGATCGTCACTGTGACGCCTCTGGCCAGGGTGAGCCACCAGGTCGTCGCCGCTCGGGTGCACCGGCGGCTCTGCGCGGCCGGTCCGGCGTGGGGTGTTCACCAGTGGTGGCCGGTCGCCGTGCCGTCCCGGCTCGGGATCTACCTGCCGGACATCACCGTCGTACCGGAGGAACAGCACCACGGAGCCGAGGAAGGATGCCTGCCGGCGACGGAGGCCGCGCTCGTGGTGGAGATCGCCTCGAGAGCCACCGCCCGTGTCGACCGGACGGTCAAGGCCCGCGCCTATGCCGAGGCCGGAGTGCCGCTCTACCTCCTGCTCGACGGCCTGGCCCCGGGCGGACCCCGGGGCACGCTCCACGGTGCGCCGGAGAAGGGCGCCTACCGCGTGCTGAGCAGTGTCGCGTTCGGCGAGCCCGTCGAGCTTCCCGCCCCCTTCGACCTGGTCATCGACACCGCCGAGTTCCCGGAGGCCTGATCACCCCAGCACCGCCGCCACCGTCACCAGGACCGGGACCGACAGGGCCGTCGAGACGAGGACGGCCTCGCGGGCCAGTCGTTCGCCCACGCGGTAGCTGCTCGCGTAGGTGAAGATGTTCTGGGCGGCCGGGAGGGCCGAGGTGACCACCACGTCCAGCAGCTGTGCGCCGTGCAGGCCGAAGACGCCGGCCGCCAGTGCCCAGGCGGCCAGCGGCTGGACCACGGCCTTCAGGCCCACGGCCAGCAGCACCGCCCCGCGGTCGCCGCTCCGCAGCGGCAGGGTGCTGCCGCGCAGGGAGATGCCGAAGGCGAGGAGCACCGCCGGGACCGCCATGTCGCCGATCAGCCGCACCGGGTCCCACACCGGGCCGGGGATCTCCACCCCCGACGCCGCCACCGCGACCCCCGCGAGCGACCCCAGCGCGACCGGATTGCGCACGGGGGTCAGCAGCCGCCGCCACAGGGGCTGTTTCCCGCCCGCCGTGGACAGGTCCAGGACGGTCAGCGCGATCGGGGTGACCACGACGAGCTGGAACAGCAGCACCGGCGCCACCAGCGAGGCGTCGCCCAGCACGTACACGGCGATCGGGATGCCCAGGTTGCCGGAGTTGACGTAGCCGGAGCACAGGGCGCCGATGGTGGTGCGGCCCACGCCCCAGCCACGCGCGACGCCCACCGCGACGAAGACGCCCGCCACCGCGGCCGTGCTCAGCGCGGTCACCAGCAGACGGCCGGAGAAGACCACCGACAGGTCCGCGCGGGCGAGCGTGGTGAACAGCAGCGCCGGGGACGCCACGTGGAACGCCAGGGTGGTCAGCACCTCGCCGCCCTGCGCGCCGAGATCCCCCCGCCGGCCGATGACGTAGCCGACGCCGATGACGACGGCGATCACCAGGAACCCGCTCAGCACCCCCTGCACGGCGGCTCCCCGTGGCGGTGGAGGACACCGGACACCAGGGGCGGCGATGATCTGTGGCGCATACAGCCAACCCTCCGGGGAGGGCCGCGCCCGGGTCAATGTGATCCTCGGCGCCGCGCGATGAGTTACGGGCCCCCGGCCGGTCTACCGGTCGTGGACGCCATGACACCGCCCGTGCTCGTGCTCAGCGGCCCCCTCACCGCGGACGAGGTGAGCGGACCGTGCCAGGCGCTGCGCGCCCTGCTGGAGGGCGGGGGGCGCGGCGGTGTCGTGGTGTGCGACGTCGCCGGGCTGGGGCCGCCGGGACTGGCCGCCGTGAACCTGCTGGCCCGGCTGCAGCTCACCGCCCGCCGGGCCGGCGGGCGGATCCGGCTGCGCGCCCCCTCCCCGGCGCTATGCGCCCTGCTCGACCTCGTCGGTCTCCGCTTCGAGACGGAGGGGCAGCCCGAACAGCGGGAACCACCGCTGGGTGTCCAGGAAGCAGTGGAACCCGGTGATCCGGCCGTCTGAGATCTCCAGCGCCTGCACCGCCCACGGCGTGTGTCCGCCGTTCTCCGGGTCGGGCTTGTACTGCGCGAACCCGGGCAGGCCGTTGACCTCGACGGGCACCAGCCGCGAGTTCGCGCACGCGGCGCCCAGCGTCGTCATGAAGCCCGTGATGTCGTCGGCGCCGGTCAGCCACAGGTCGAACGGCGGCATCGTCATGACCGCGTCCTCGTGCAGCAGCGCGGTCAGCGCCGACATGTCGTACCCCTCGAAGGCGGCCACGTAGCGGTCGAGGAGCTTCTTCTGGTCCTCGTCCAGCGGGTCGGAGACCGCCGCGTCGGCGCCCGCCTCCCGGCGCTCGGCGAGCGTCGCCCGGGCCCGCTGCAGCGCGCTGTTGACCGACGCGACCGACGTGCCGAGCAGCTCGGCGACCTCGCTCGCCTTCCAGGCCAGCACCTCGCGCAGGATCAGCACCGCCCGCTGCCTGGCGGGCAGTTGCTGCAGCGCCGCCATGAACGCCAGCCGCACGGACTCCTTGGCGACCGCGGCCTCCGCCGGGTCGGCGGGGGTGGGCAGCACCCGGTCGTCGGGCATGGGCTCCAGCCATGTGTGGTCGGGGCGGGGGGAGAGGGCGGCCCGCGCCAGCGGCGTGGACTCCGTCAGGTCCATCGGGCGGGCGCGCTTGTTGCCCGCGGACAGCATGTCCAGGCAGACGTTGGTCGCGATGCGGTAGAGCCAGGAGCGGAGGCTGGACCGGCCCTCGAACTTGTCGAGGTTGCGCCAGGCGCGGACCATCGTGTCCTGCACCGCGTCCTCGGCCTCGAAGGCCGAGCCGAGCATCCGGTAGCAGTATCCGGTCAGCTCGACCCGGTACTGCTCCAGCGTGGCGTCCGGATCCGTCGTCACCGTGCCGTTCGTCATCTCCACCCACCCCAGGTGCCTCGTGGTGGCGCGCCGTCGCGCCCACCACCTCGGAAGCTACCGCAGCCCACTGACAACGGCCCCCGGAGTGGACGGATCCGCAGGTGAAGGGCAGGGCGGGGCCGGCCGTGCGTACGCCCCCGGGACAGCCGTCAGGCGGTGCGGACCTCCCCGGCGCGGACCGCCGCCCGGGTCCCGGCCAGGGTGATCCCCGCGACGCCCGTCACGGCCACGAGCCCGACCGCCACCGTCCCGGCCCAGCCGCCCGCGTGGAAGGCCAGCGCGCCCACCGTGCTGCCGGCGCTCGACCCGATGTAGTACGCGGACTGGTACAGCGCCGCCGCCTGCGCCCGGCCCTCCGTCGCGGTCCTGCCCACCGCCGACGACGCCACCGCGTGCCCCGCGAAGAACCCGGCCGTGATCAGCACCAGGCCCAGCAGCACCACCGGCAGCGACCCGGCCAGCGACAGCAGCAGCCCGGCCGCGGTGGTCGCGCCGCCCGCGTACAGGGCGCCCCGGCGGCCGAGCCGGCTCACCAGCCGTCCGGTCGCGGACGCCGCGACCGTGCCGACCAGGTACACCAGGAACACCGACCCCGCGACGCCCTGCGGCAGCGAGAACGGCTCCTCGGTCAGCCGGTACCCGATGACCGTGTACACGCCCCCGAACACCGTCATGAACAGCGCGCCGATCGCGAACAGCCGCCGCAGCAGCGGGTCGGCCAGGTGACGGCGGACCGTGCCGGCCAGCACGCGCGGCGCGAGCGACCCGGGCCTGAAGTGCCGCGGCGCCGGCAGCAGCAGCCGGAAGGCCGCCGCGCACGCCACCGCGACGACGCCGATCACGCCGACGGCGATCCGCCAGCCCCACTCCTGCGCGACCCATCCGGTGATCACCCGGCCGCTCATCCCGCCGACGCTGTTGCCGGCCACGAACAGCCCGATCGCGGTCACCAGCGCCTTCGGCGTGACCTCCTCCGCGAGGTACGCCGTCGCCGACGCGGGCAGCCCGGCCAGCGCCGCGCCCTGCAGCGCCCGCAGCGCCACCAGCGCCCCGAGCGACGGGGCGAACGGCACCAGCAGCCCGAGGGTCACCGCGACGGCCAGCGAGGCCGTCATCACCGTGCGCCGTCCGAACCGTTCGGACAGGGCGCTCATCGGCAGCACGAACAGCGCCAGACCGCCGGTCGCCGCCGACACCGTCCAGCTCGCGTCGCTCGCACTGACCGTGAAGTCGCCGGACACCAGCGGGAGAAGGGCCTGGGTGGAGTAGAGGAGCGCGAAGGTCGCGACGCCCGCGAGGAACAGGGCGAGACTCATCCGGCGGTAGCCGGGGCCGCCCGGGGACATCCGGGTCTCGTCGGCGGGCGGCGGGGAGGAGGGAACGGATGCGAGGGCGTCCACGCGGGTGGACGCCCCGGTACTGGCGGGAGTCATGCCTCGAACGTACGGAGGTCTTCGCTCATCCGTCCAATGCATGGAATCGCCATAATCGTTCCCATGGAGCATCAGCAGAGGTCAGCCGGTCGCCTGTCACGGACCGGTGACATACGAGACAGGGAAGAGATGGCGCGGCTGCTCGCGCCGCGCCTCGCCCACTTCGCCGGGGTGGCCCGCACCGAGCACGTCACGCGGGCCGCCCAGGAGATGCAGGTGCCGCAGTCCACCCTCTCCCGCGCCCTGGTCCGGCTGGAGGAGGACCTCGGCGTCGAGCTGTTCGCCCGGCACGGCCGCACCGTCTCCCTCACCCCGGCCGGCCGCACCTTCCTCGCCTCCGTCGACCGCGCCCTGGACGAGATCGGACGCGCCGCCGAGGAGGTCCGCGCCGACGCCGACCCCGCCACCGGCAAGGTCGCCTTCGGCTTCCTGCACACCATGGGCGCCGAGACCGTGCCCGGCCTGCTGCACGCCTTCCGCGCGGACCACCCGGGCATCCGCTTCAGCCTGGTGCAGAACCACGGCGAGGCCATGCTGGAGGGACTGCGCGCGGGCGAGCTCGACCTGTGCCTGACCTCGCCCGTGCCGTCCGCCCCGGACCTGGTGGCCCGCCGCCTCGACGAGCAGAAGCTGCGGCTGGTCGTCCCCGCCGACCACCGCCTCGCCGACCGCCGCCGGATCCGCCTGGCCGAGGCCGCCGACGAGACCTTCGTGACCCTGGAACCCGGCTACGGGCTGCGCCGCATCACCGACGACCTGTGCGCCCGGGCCGGCTTCGCGCCGCGCATCGCCTTCGAGGGCGAGGAGGCCGAGACCCTGCGCGGGCTGGTCGCGGCCGGCCTGGGCGTGGCCCTGCTGCCCCCGCCCCCCTTCCCCCGCCCCGGAGTGGCCGAACTGACGGTGACCGCCCCCAGGGCGGCCCGCGAGATCGGCGTGGCCTGGCCGGCGGGCCGCCCGGACACGCCCCCGGTGGCGGCGTTCAAGAAGTTCCTGCTGTCGAAGCGGGGGAGCCTGCTGCCGGGGTAGCGGGGGCGGCCTCAGTGCCGTAACGACTTCCCGAACCCCGCCGCCAGCGGCATCCGCAGCCCCAGCGGCGGGGGTGCCGCCAGCGCGTCCTGCACCGGGCGGGAGAAGGCCCGCCCGAACAGCGCGCCCACCACGAAGTCCTCGGCGAGCGACAGCACTTCCTCGCGGTACTGGCTCAACCCGTGGCCGTCCGCGTGCACTTCGAAGCGGCACACCTCACGGTTGGCCTTCTTCGCCCGTGCCGCCAGCCGGAAGGACAGTTCGGGGTCGGTCCGCGCGTCGTTCGTGCCGTGCACGATCAGCACCTGCCGGCCGGCGAGCTGCCTCACCGGTTCGGCCGGGGCCGTCCCGTCCTCCTCCGGCAGCCAGGGGGCCAGCGCCACCACGGAGGTGACGGCCTCGTGGCCCGCCGCGCGCAGCGCCGCCCTGCCGCCCATGCCGAGGCCCGCCAGGCAGACGGGCACGTCCCCGTAGCGCCGCAGGGCCTCGTCGGCGGCCCAGGCGGCGTCGTGCGCGAGGTGCGCCTCGTCGCCGTTCCAGCCGCGGTAGCGGTAGTGGACGGCGTGGACGGCGAGATGCCGGTCCCGTCCCGCGCGGGCCAGCCGGCGCCCCAGACCGCGTACGGAGACCGCCGCCATCGGCGACGGTCTGCGGGCGGAGGCCTCCTCCCCGTTCGGGAGCAGCAGCACCACCCCGTTCACCGTGGCCGGCTCCGCGCCGAGCGCCCTCCCCAGCCGGGCCGTGCGCACCGGCGTCGCTTGCTGTGCCATGGCAGAACATTCTCAGAAGACAGGGTGTACGCGACCCGTCCGTGCGGTCACCTTTCCGTATCGGCACCTTCGCGCGCCGGGCGATCTACGCGCGTAGGAGTTATGGTGCGGACATGACGAGCCAGACCATCGCGAACGCTCCGACCGCGGACCAGATCCGCCGGGCGCCCAAGGTTCTGCTGCACGACCACCTCGACGGCGGACTGCGCCCCGGCACCGTCGTCGACCTGGCCCGGGAGACGGGCTACACCGACCTGCCCCACACCGACCCCGACAAGCTCGCCCTGTGGTTCCACCAGGCCGCCGACTCCGGCTCCCTGGAGCGGTACCTGGAGACGTTCTCGCACACCGTCGGCGTCATGCAGACCCGCGACGCGCTCGTCCGGGTCGCCGCCGAGTGCGCCGAGGACCTCGCCGAGGACGGCGTCGTCTACGCGGAGGTGCGCTACGCGCCCGAGCAGCACCTCGACGGCGGGCTGACCCTGGAGGAGGTCGTCGAGGCCGTCGACGAGGGCTTCCGCCAGGGCGAGCGGCGGGCCCGGGAGAACGGCCACCGCATCCGCGTCGGCGCCCTGCTCACCGCGATGCGGCACGCCGCCCGCGCCCTGGAGATCGCCGAACTCGCCAACCGCTACCGCGACCTGGGCGTCGTCGGCTTCGACATCGCGGGCGCCGAGGCCGGCTACCCGCCCACCCGGCACCTCGACGCCTTCGAGTACCTGAAGCGGGAGAACAACCACTTCACGATCCACGCCGGCGAGGCGTTCGGGCTGCCGTCGATCTGGCAGGCGCTCCAGTGGTGCGGCGCGGACCGGCTCGGGCACGGGGTGCGGATCATCGACGACATCCGGGTGCGCGACGACGGCACCGTGGAGCTCGGCCGGCTCGCCGCCTACGTCCGCGACAAGCGCGTCCCGCTGGAGCTGTGCCCCAGCTCCAACCTCCAGACCGGCGCCGCCGCCTCGTACGCCGAGCACCCGATCGGACTGCTGCGCCGGCTGCACTTCCGGGCCACGGTGAACACCGACAACCGGCTGATGTCCCACACCAGCATGAGCCGCGAGTTCGAGCACCTGGTCGAGGCTTTCGGATACACGCTCGGCGACATGCAGTGGTTCACCGTCAATGCGATGAAGTCCGCGTTCATTCCTTTCGATGAACGGCTGGCGATGATCAATGACGTGATCAAGCCCGGATACGCAGGGCTGAAATCCGAATGGCTGTTCCGTCAGACCGCTTCCACCAGCGGTTCCTCCCCCACGGACGGCTGAAAAGCGCGTCACCGGGAAAGGTGAACGCGCAACGCTTTCACCGTCCGTCCGTATTTCGATGTTTGCGGCGGGCGGGGATGCCTGATTACGGTCACAGCACCGCTCACATCCCCGTATCCCATTTCGAGGACGTCTTTCATGAAGCAGTCTGCTGTCAAGACCCTCGGTGTCGCCGCTCTCGGTGCCGCCTTCGCCGCCGCCGGTGCGGGCGCCGCCCAGGCGGCCCCGGCCCTGCCGGACGCCCCGGGGCTGGACACCGTCACCCGGGCCGTGCCGGCGGACCAGGTGTCCAGCGCGCTGCCGGGCCCGGCCGAGGCGCTGTCGACGGGCCAGGACGCGGCCGGCAAGGGCCTCGGGACCGCCAAGCCGGTCGCCGACGAACTGGGCTCCAAGGTCCCGGGCGCCGGTCTCCTCGGCGGTCTGCCGCTGAACCAGCTGCCGACCCAGGGCCTCAACGTCAACGGCGTCCCGGTGGGCGGCGGCCGCTGACCTCCCCGGTCGACGACGGGCCGATGGGGCGCACCCGGAAACGGGCCGCGCCCCATCGGCGTGCTCGGAGGCGCACGGCCCCGCGCGAGACCTCAGGGAGATGATGCCGCGCAGGGACCGGGCGGACGGCGCGCGGCGCCTCGGGGGTGAGGGCGCCGCGCGGCCGCCCTACCAGGCCGTGCGGGCCTTGTCCTCCGAGGGCAACAGGATCCACAGCGCCAGGTACAGCAGGAACTGCGGGCCCGGGAGCAGGCACGAGACCAGGAACACGACACGCATCGTCTTCGCGGAGGTGCCGAACCGCCGGGCCAGTGCGGCGCAGACACCGCCGATCATCCGGCCGTCGGTCGGGCGGGCGAGGCTGCTCATCGCGACTCCTTCGTGAACGGTGCGAGGCCTCCTGTCCGGCTGCCTCCGTACCTCCACGTTACGGAGACGAAGGGGGCAAAGCGTCACTCCACGGGGCGATCCCGACCCTGGGAATCGTCGGGGTCCGTCCCTGAGGGGCCTCCTCCCGCAGGACGGCCCCGTCCGCCCCGGGGACCACCCGGCGGCGCAGCCGGGCACGTCCCGCGGGCACCACGGCGGCGTGGGCGAGCGCGGCGCCCGCCGTGTTCAGCAGCAGCGAGTCGACGTCCACCACCTGGCCCGGCACCGCGGTCTGCAGCAGTTCCACGGCCAGCGACACCAGGGCGACCGCGGCCACGGTGCGGATCAGCGAGCCCAGCCGGGACACGGCCAGCCGGCCCCCGGCCATCGGCAGCAGCACGCCCAGCGGCGCGAGCAGCGCCATCGACTCCCCGGTCCGGCGCAGCCCCGTCGCCCAGCCCCGCGCGAAGTCGGCCCGGATCCCGTCCAGCGGCCGCAGATTGGCGGGCATCACCCACGGAACGTCCAGGGGGCGCAGCGTGTACCAGGCGACGAACGCCAGATGCGCGGCCAGGAGGACGCCTCCGGTCACACGGATACGGGATGCGGCGGTGCCGCCGATGAAGCCTTGACGCTGCACGACCCCCAAGACGCGGCATGCGCCTCGGCCGGTTCCGGGACGTCACCCGTTCAACGGCCGAGGCCTGCACCACATCGCGGCGCCGCCCCTCCGGGCGCCCGCCGGGTCAGCCTCCGACGGCCTCCGCGGAGGGCGGCTTCCCGGCCGCCGGACGGGCCCGTACGTCGTCCGTGCACCGGTAGCGGCGCGGCGTCGCGTCGTCGGGGCCGCCCAGGATCACCGAGCCGTCGCCCTCGGCCGCGGCCGAGTCGGAGAAGGTGCACACGATCTGCGCGAGCGCCGTGGCCGACAGCCCGGCGGGCGGCGCGCTCAGCCGCAGCGTGTCCTCCGGGTCGCCGGCCCGCGGCCCGGTCACGGTCGTCCCGGGCCGTACCCGCGTGGTGTAGCCGGCCTCCCGTTCGGCGGCCGTCGGCTCCCGCGTCAGCTCGTCCATCAGGCCCTGCGCGACCAGCACCCGGCGCGCGTCCGTGGCGCCGTCCCCCACCCGCACCGCCCGGTCCACGGCCACCAGCGACGGCCCGCACACCAGGAACACCTGCACCGCCAGCCCGCCCGCGGCCCGGCCGGACCCTTCCGGCTCGCCCAGCGAGCAGCGCACCCGCGAGGGCGCCGGACCGAAGTCGGTCGGCACCTCCGTGGCCCGGATGCCGCAGCCGGACAGCAGCGCGCCCAGCACCGCGACCCCCACGACGGCCGGCGGGGCCGCCTTCCGTCGTCCTCTCATCAGGCGTCCCCCTCGGCGCCCTCGGTCCCGGCGTCGCCGGCCTTCTCCCCGGATCCGGCGGCGGACACGTCCCGCGGCAGCCGCAGGGTGAACACGGCGCCGCCCTCGGGCGAGTTGACCGCCGTGATCTCGCCGCCGTGGATGTGCGCGTTCTCCAGCGCGATGGACAGGCCCAGACCGCTGCCCTCGGAGCGCGGCCGGGAGGCGCTGGCCTTGTAGAAGCGGTCGAAGACGTGCGGCAGGACCTCCTCCGGGATGCCCGGCCCGTGGTCCCGCACCTGGATGACGACCGTGCCGTCCGCCGCGTCCGCCCCCTCGGCGCCCTCGGCGCCCTCGGCGGGCTCCTCCCGCACGGACACCCGTACCGGCGAACCGCCGTGCTTGAGCGCGTTGCCGATCAGGTTGGCGAGGATGACGTCCAGCCGGCGCGGGTCGAGCCGGGCGTGGATGCCGCGCTCGGCGTCCAGTTCCACCGCGTCCAGCCAGGCCCGTGCGTCGATGCAGGCGGTGATCTGGTCGGCGACGTCGACGTCGTCGAGGACCAGCCGGGCGGTGCCCGCGTCGAAGCGGGTGACCTCCATCAGGTTCTCCACCAGGTTGTTCAGCCGCCGCGTCTCGCTCACGACCAGCCGCACCGCGGGCTGGATCATCGGGTCGATGCCGCCGCCCTCGAACTCCAGCTCCTCCTCGAGGACCTCGGTGACCGCGGTGATCGCGGTCAGCGGGGTGCGCAGCTCGTGGCTCATGTCCGCGACGAACCTGCGGGACGCCTCGTCCCGCGCCGCCATGTCCGCGACCCGCTTCTCCAGTGCCTCGGCGGCCTTGTTGAACGTCCGTGAGAGATCGGCCAGTTCGTCGGTGCCCGACACCCTCAGCCGGGTGTCCAGCTTCCCCTCCCCGAGCCGCCGCGCGGCGGTCCCCAGCCGCTGCACCGGCTTCAGCACGGTCGTCGCGGCGGCGTGCGCGAGGAGGGCGGAACCTATCAGCGCCAGACCGGTGGCGATCCCCAGCGACCAGGCCAGCGAGCTCAGGTCCTTCGCCTCCGGCTCCAGCGACTTCAGCATGTAGCCGGTGGTCCCGCCGCCGATCACCTTGGTCCCGGCCACCAGGTACGGGGTGCCGTCCTCGACGATCCGCTGCCAGTACAGGCGGTGCGGGTACGCGTTGCCGGACGTGACCTTCTGCCGCTCGGTCACCGCCTCGCGCAGCGACTCCGGCACATCGCCCAGCGAGAAGCCGTTCAGCCCGCCCGAACTGCCGTACACCGTCTGGCCCTCGGGGTTCTCGGCGACGAGCAGCACGGTGAAGCGCTGGCTGCTGTTGGCCATCTGCCCGGCCGTGCGCTGCAGTTCGTCCTGTGCGGGGTGCTCGGGCAGCGAGCCCGCGCGGTTCTGCATCTCCTTCTCGAAGTCGCGCAGCACCGCGTCCTGCGTGCGGGTCAGCACCGACTCGCGGTTCAGCCAGTACGCGATCCCGGACGCGGACACGGCGGCGGTCAGCGCGACCAGGCCGAACACGACGACCAGCCGCAGGCGCAGGCTCGTGAAGCGCAGCCGCGACCAGACTCCCTTGCGCGCCGCGGACCAGCCGCGGCTCTCCCCCTGGTGCTCCTGTGTCACTGAGGCGGATCCAGCCGGTAGCCGACACCGCGGACGGTGCGGATCAGCGTCGGGGACGACGGCACGTCCTCGACCTTGGCCCGCAGCCGCTGGACGCACGCGTCCACCAGACGCGAGTCGCCGAGGTAGTCGTGTTCCCACACCAGCCGCAGCAACTGCTGGCGGGACAGCGCCTGTCCGGGCCGCCGGCTCAGCTCCAGCAGCAGCCGCAGCTCGGTCGGTGTGAGCTGGAGGTCCTCGCCGTTCTTCGTCACCGTCATCGCCGCGCGGTCGATGACCAGGCTGCCGAAGCTCGCCGAGTCGCTGGACTCGCGTTCCCCGCGCCGCAGCACCGCACGGATCCGGGCGTCCAGCACCCGGCCCTGCACGGGCTTGACCACGTAGTCGTCGGCGCCGGACTCCAGGCCGACCACGACGTCGATGTCGTCGCTGCGCGCGGTGAGCAGGATGATCGGCAGCTGGTCCGTGCGCCGGATGCGACGGCACACCTCGAAGCCGTCGATGCCGGGCAGCATCACGTCCAGCACGATCAAGTCCGGCCGGTGCTCGCGCAGCAGCTTCAGACCGTCCTCACCACTGGCAGCGGTCGCCACGCGGTGACCCTGGCGCGTCAGTGAGAGCTCCAGGGCCGTGCGGATGGCGTCGTCGTCCTCGATCAGCAACAGGGAAGGCACGGGCTCATTCTGGCCCATGGAGGGCTTCCTGTTCGACCCGTGCGCCGGGCACGCCCCTTGGGTCCGATACGTGCCGTTTCGCGTCCCGTGAGCGGTGAAGGAAGTGTGCGGTCACGGCGGCCGGCCCCTGTGACACGTCTGTGACAGTCGGCGGACACGGCCATGAAAGTGGCGCGGCAAGCTTTTGCACAGCACAACGGCAGGCAGAACACCGGAAGTCCACGACGGGAGGCGCGAGATGAACACGCTGCACGGCACCAGCACCAGCGCAGTGGTCACGCGTCTGCACGACGTGCACCGGGGTTCCGAGAAGTCCGGCGCCGCGGGCATGCGGGGGTGCGCTCGCGGCGCCGGGCGTCAGCACACCGCGATCATGACGGTGGTTGACGCGTCCACGGGGGACACCGACGGGGGAAGCGCGTACAGGGAGGAACCGGGGGAGCGCCGCTCGGTGAGCGAGGCGGAGTTCACCGCCTACGTCCAGGAGCGCCGCGCCTCCCTGTACGCCACCGCCTACCACCTGACCGGTGACCGCTTCGAGGCCGAGGACCTGCTGCAGAGCGCGCTGTTCTCGACCTACCGGGCGTGGGACCGGATCAGCGACAAGGCGGCGGTCGGCGGATACCTCCGCCGCACCATGACCAACCTGCACATCAGCGCGTGGCGCCGCCGCAAGCTGAACGAGTACCCGACCGAGGAGCTGCCGGAGACGGCCGGCGACACGGACGCGATGCGCGGCACCGAGCTGCGCGCCGTGCTGTGGCAGGCGCTGGCCCGGCTTCCCGAACTCCAGCGCACCATGCTGGTCCTGCGCTACTACGAGGGCCGCACGGACCCGGAGATCGCGGACATCCTCAACATCAGTGTCGGCACGGTGAAGTCCAGCATCTGGCGGTCGCTCCGCCGGCTGCGCGAGGACGAGGTCCTCAGCTTCGGCCGTGACGAGGAGAACGCCTTCGGGGAGCTCGTCGCCTGAAGGCCCGGGGGACCAGGGGGGACCCAGGGGGACCGGGGGCGTGAAACGGGGGAACCGCCAGGACGTCGGGGGGCGTCCGCGCGGTGAACGGGGGATCGGGGGATCCGGGGGGAACGAGGAGGGGGGAACAAGGGGGGGCACCACGGGGGGGGTGCGGAAACAGCGGGACTGCGAAGGGCCGGGGGGCCCGTCACGCGGTCCCGCTTTTTCGTGTCGTGCTGCCTGGGCCGAAGCGCGTCCCGCGGCCGCTCAGGGGGTGCCCGTCGGCGCCGGACGTCCGGCGACCGCCGCGGCGGCCAGCCGGCTCAGCGCCTCCTCGCGGTCGCAGGCGTACGCGCCCAGCGCCGTCTGGCGGGCGATGATCGACCGCTCGAGGCGCATCAGCCGCCAGCCGCGCCGCAGCAGGAACGGCACCGACTTGCGGCCCTCCTTCAGGTCCCGCAGGAAGCGCCGCCGGAACGTCCGCACCGGACCACGGTTCAGGCACAGCGCGTCGGCCAGCAGACCCAGCTCCCGGCAGCGCTCCACGATCTCCGCGGCGAAGATGCCCTCGGCGATGAACAGCGGCGTCCCGCCGATGTCCACGGTCGTCTCACCGGTGCGCGCGCTCAGCGAGATGTCGTACACCGGGATCTGCGCGCTGCCCGTCCTGCACAGCCGCTCGATCGCGGCGACCGCGGTGTCCGCGTCCCAGGAGGCGGGGTCGTCCCAGTCGATGTCGCAGGTGCCCGCCACCAGCGGCAGCGTCGGGTCGTCGCCCTCCTTGTAGAAGTCGTCCAGGCGCAGCACCGGGAGACCGGAGCGGGCCGATACGAGGGACTTGCCGGAGCCGGAGGGGCCGCAGAGCAGCACGACTCGCGCGGATATGGGCGACTGGGAACTCACAGGACACCAGTGTGAGGCATCGCGCGGGCGGCGTACGACCCGGCGGCCCGACTTTGAAGCGCGCGTCACCTCTCCACTACGCTGCGCGTCGGACCGTTGACCCTGCGAAGTCAAGAGGTGGCACAGCGATGGCCCGACACAAGGCACCCAGGACGTCCGCCGTCCGGCGGGGTACGGCCGTTCTCGCGGCGGCCGGGGTGGCGCTCGGCGTCGGGGCGGCGGCCGCGTCCGCCGCCGAGGCGCGGCTGCTGCCCGACGACGCCGGCCAGGTCGTGGGGACGGTCGCGGACCTCAAGCCCAACCCGCTCGCGGGCACCGGCGTGGACCCGCTCGACAACGGCGTCGCGACGCAGGTCGCCGACTTCCGCGCGGTGGACTCGCGCGAGGTCACCGGCCCGGTCGCCCAGGCGGAGTCGGTGGACGGCATCCCGGGGGTGGCCCTGGCCACGGACGCGCTCGGGAGCTGACCGGGCGCGCGCAGGACACGGCGGAGCGCCGTGCCCCTCCCGGGCGGAGGAGGGGCACGGCGCTCCCGCTGTGCGGGCCGGGGCGCGGCTCAGTAGGCGGAGCCGGACGCGCCCAGCGAGCCCGTCGGGTGCCAGACCGTCTTGGTCTCCAGGAAGGCCGTCATGCGGTCCGTGCCGGGTGCCGCCGCCCAGTCGTCCACAGGCTGTGGACGCAGGACGCGCTTCAGGTTGTCCGCCGCCGCGACCTCCAGCTCCTTCGCCAGCACCTCGTCGGCGCCCGCGAGGTCGATCGCGTTGACGTCCTGGTGCGCGGCGAGCGGCGCGGCGATCTCCGCCGTACGGCCGGAGAGGATGTTGACCACACCGCCGGGCAGGTCGGAGGTGGCCAGCACCTCGCCGAGCGAGAGCGCCGGAAGCGGGTGCTTCTCGCTCGCGACCACCACCGCCGTGTTGCCCGTCGCGATCACCGGGGCGACCACGGAGACCAGGCCCAGGAACGACGACTCCCGCGGGGCCAGGACGGCGACCACGCCGGTCGGCTCCGGGGAGGACAGGTTGAAGAACGGGCCCGCGACCGGGTTGCCGCCGCCCACCACCTGGGCGATCTTGTCGGTCCAGCCGGCGTACCAGACCCAGCGGTCGATCGCCGCGTCCACCTGCGCCGCGGCCTTCGCCTTCGCCAGGCCCTCGGCCTCGCCGACCTCCCGGACGTACTGCTCCCGGCGGCCCTCCAGCATCTCCGCGATCCGGTACAGGATCTGGCCGCGGTTGTACGCCGTCGCGCCGGACCAGGCGCCGAACGCCTTGCGGGCCGCGACCACCGCGTCACGGGCGTCCTTGCGGGACGACTGCGGTGCGTTGGCCAGCCACTTGCCCTTGGCGTCAGTCACCTCGTACACCCGGCCGCTCTCGGAACGCGGGAACTTCCCGCCGACGTACAGCTTGTAGGTCTTGAAGACGGAGAGGCGCTCGTTCTTCTCGGTCTTCTCGTTCTTGTCAGACATCGAGGTACGCCTCCAGGCCGTGGCGGCCGCCCTCGCGGCCGAAGCCCGACTCCTTGTAACCGCCGAACGGCGAGGTCGGGTCGAACTTGTTGAACGTGTTGGACCAGATCACGCCCGCGCGGAGCTTGTTCGCCACCGCCAGGATCCGCGAACCCTTCTCGGTCCAGATGCCCGCCGACAGGCCGTACGGGGTGTTGTTGGCCTTGGCGACCGCCTCGTCCGGCGTGCGGAACGTCAAGACGGACAGGACCGGGCCGAAGATCTCGTCGCGGGCGATGGTGTGCGCCTGGGTGACGTTCGTGAAGAGCGTCGGGGCGAACCAGTAGCCGCTCTCCGGCAGTTCGCAGGCCGGGGACCAGCGCTCGGCGCCCTCCGCCTCGCCCTGCTCCGCCAGCGCGGTGATCCGCGCCAGCTGCTCCGCGGAGTTGATCGCGCCGATGTCGGTGTTCTTGTCCAGCGGGTCGCCGAGGCGCAGCGTGGACAGCCGGCGCTTCAGGGAGGCCAGCAGCTCGTCGTGGACCGACTCCTGGACCAGCAGGCGCGAGCCCGCGCAGCAGACCTGGCCCTGGTTGAAGAAGATGCCGTTGACGATGCCCTCGACCGCCTGGTCGATCGGCGCGTCGTCGAAGACGATGTTGGCGCCCTTGCCGCCCAGTTCCAGGGTCAGCTTCTTGCGGGTGCCCGCGACCGTGCGCGCGATCTCCTTGCCGACGGCGGTCGAGCCGGTGAAGGCGACCTTGTTCACGTCCGGGTGGGCGACCAGCGCGGCTCCGGCGCGGCCGTCACCGGTGACGATGTTGACGACGCCCCTCGGCAGACCCGCCTGACGGCAGATGTCCGCGAAGAACAGGGCGGAGAGGGGGGTGGTCTCGGCGGGCTTCAGTACGACGGTGTTGCCTGTCGCGAGCGCCGGGGCGATCTTCCAGGCCAGCATCAGCAGCGGGAAGTTCCAGGGGATGACCTGACCGGCCACGCCGAGAGGCCGCGGGTTCGCGCCGTAGCCGGCGTGCTCCAGCTTGTCGGCCCAGCCCGCGTAGTAGAAGAAGTGCGCGGCGACCAGCGGGAGGTCCGCGTCGCGGGTCTCCTTGATCGGCTTGCCGTTGTCCAGCGTCTCCAGGACGGCCAGCTCGCGGCTGCGCTCCTGGATGAGGCGGGCGATGCGGAAGAGGTACTTCGCGCGCTCGGAGCCGGGCAGCGCGGACCACTTCTCGAACGCCCTGCGGGCGGCCTTCACGGCCCGGTCGACGTCTTCCTCCGTGGCCTCGGCGACCTCGGAGAGCACCTCCTCGGTGGAGGGGGAGACGGTCTTGAAGACCTTGCCGCCGGCCGCCTCGGTGAACTCGCCGTCGATGAACAGGCCGTAGGACGGGGCGATGTCGACGACCGAGCGGGACTCGGGCGCCGGGGCGTAGTCGAAAACAGGTGCCATGGTGATCAGTCCACCGTCACGTAGTCGGGGCCGGAGTAGCGGCCGGTGGCCAGCTTCTGACGCTGCAGCAGCAGGTCGTTCAGCAGCGAGGAGGCGCCGAAGCGGAACCAGTGGTTGTCCAGCCAGTCCTCGCCCGCGGTCTCGTTGACCAGGACCAGGAACTTGATCGCGTCCTTGCTGGTGCGGATGCCGCCGGCCGGCTTCACACCGACCTGGACGCCGGTCTGCGCGCGGAAGTCGCGCACCGCCTCCAGCATCAGGAGGGTGTTCGCCGGGGTCGCGTTCACCGCGACCTTGCCGGTCGAGGTCTTGATGAAGTCCGCCCCGGCCAGCATGCCGAGCCAGCTCGCGCGGCGGATGTTGTCGTACGTCGACAGCTCGCCGGTCTCGAAGATGACCTTCAGGCGGGCGTCCGTCCCGCAGGCCTCCTTCACGGCGGTGATCTCGTCGTACACCTTCCCGTAGTTCCCCGCGAGGAACGCGCCGCGGTCGATGACCATGTCGATCTCGTCCGCGCCGGCGGCGACGGCCTCACGGACGTCCGCCAGCTTCACGGAGATCGCGGCGCGTCCGGCCGGGAACGCGGTGGCGACGGAGGCGACCTTGACGCCGGAGCCGGCGACGGCCTCCTTCGCCGTGGCCACCATGTCGGGGTAGACGCAGACCGCGGCCGTGGCGGGCGTGGTGCGGTCGGTCGGGTCGGGGCGGACCGCCTTCGCGCCGAGCGCCCGGACCTTGCCCGGGGTGTCCGCGCCTTCCAGCGTCGTCAGGTCGACCATCGAGATGGCGAGGTCGATGGCGTACGCCTTCGCGGTCGTCTTGATCGAGCGGGTGCCGAGGGAGGCGGCACGCGCCTCCAGGCCGACCGCGTCGACGCCGGGCAGCCCGTGGAGGAAACGGCGCAGCGTGCTGTCGGACGCGGTGACGTCGCTCAGAGCGTGGGGTGCAGTGGTGGGCATGGTCACCAGACGAGCATATCTACGCGCGTAGCGGCTGTACAGCCCCGGACCGGGATCCGGGGTGCGGGCCGGGGCAGGGGTCCCGGGCGGGGGCGGAGCGGAGGAGTGCCTTCGGGCCGGGTGCGGCAGTCGTGCAGAATCGGGGGCATGACGACCCCCGACCCGTCGCGCGGACCGGAGCCGGAGCCCACGAAGCCCGCCGGGACCGCGACGACCCAGTACAAGGACCGCGTCTACCGCTCGCCCGCAGGCGTCGTCGGTGGCGTGCTGGTGCTCGCCATCATCGGCTGGCTCGGCATCGACGCGGTCGTCGTCGGCGAGGGCCGCACCCCGTGGCTCGCCCTCGCCGTCATGCTCTTCCTCGTCCCCCTGGTCTTCGCGTACACCGTGCGGCCCGCGGTCTTCGTCAACGACGACCGGCTGCGCGTCCGCAACCCGCTGCGGCTGATCGAGCTGCCGTGGGGGCGGGTCGCCTCGCTGCGGTCCGGGTTCTCCAACGAGGTCGTCGACGACTCCGGCACGAAGTACCAGCTGTGGGCGCTGCCCGTCTCCCTGCGGGCCCGCAGCAAGGCCGCGCGGCAGGAGTCGCGGGCGGCCGCGCGGGCCGCGCGCGCCGAGGCGGGGCAGGGGAGCGGAGGCCGTGGCGGTCGTGGCGGCCGCGCGGGCCTCGGGGGTGCGGTGGGCGCCGCCGATCTGGGCGCGGGTGCCGCCGTGGCCGCGGGCGGACCCCGGCGGGCCGAGACCGACCAGGCCATGGACGAGCTGCGTGAGCTGCACGAGCGGCGGCAGGAGGAGGCGGGCGCGCAGGGGGAGGTCACCGTGCGGTGGGCCTACGAGATCATCGCGCCCGCCGCGGCGGGGGCCGTGCTGCTGGGTGTGCTGTGGGGGCTGGGCTGACGTTTCGTCGCGGTGCGTCGACAGCGGGGGCGGTCTTCGGCCGCCCCCGCTGTCGTGTCCCGTGGAGGGCTGTTCCGGGGGGTGTTCTCAGATGCCTGCCGCCTGGGACAGGTCCTGCTTGATCGTGGCCAGGAGTGCTGCCGCCTTGGCACGGGCCTCGGGGAGGTCCGCCTTGGTGGCCACCGGGACCACCACCTCCAGGTAGCACTTCAGCTTCGGCTCCGTGCCGCTGGGGCGGACGACCACCCGCGCGCCGTCCAGCGTGTAGCGGAGGCCGTCCGTCGGCGGCAGCTTCTCCGTGCCCTCGGTGAGGTCCTCGGCCTTCGTGATGCGCAGGCCCGCCAGCTCCGCGGGGGGCTGCTCGCGCAGGCGGCGCATCGCGGCGGCGATCAGGCCGAGGTCCTGCACGCGGACGCTGAGCTGGTCCGTGGCGTGCAGGCCGTGCTCCACGGCGAGGTCGTCGAGGAGGTCGAGGAGCGTGCGGTTCCCGGCCTTGAGCTCGGACGCCAGTTCCGTGAGGAGGAGGGCCGCGGTGATGCCGTCCTTGTCGCGTACGCCGTCCGGGTCCACGCAGTAGCCGAGGGCCTCCTCGTAGCCGTAGCGCAGGCCGTCGACGCGGGCGATCCACTTGAAGCCGGTCAGGGTCTCCTCGTAGGGGAGGCCCGCCTTCTCGGCGATGCGGCCGAGCAGGCTGGAGGAGACGATCGACTCCGCGAAGGCGCCGGTCGCGCCGCGGCGGACCAGGTGGGCGGCGAGGAGCGCGCCGACCTCGTCGCCGCGGAGCATGCGCCAGGCGTCGCCGTCCTTGACGGCGGCGGCGCAGCGGTCGGCGTCCGGGTCGTTGGCGATGACCAGGTCGGGGTTGGTCTCGCGGGCCTTCGCGAAGGCCAGGTCCATCGCGCCGGGCTCCTCCGGGTTGGGGAACGCGACGGTCGGGAAGTCCGGGTCGGGGTCGGCCTGCTCGGTGACGAGGTCCGGGGCGGGGAAGCCGGCACGGGCGAAGGCGGCGAGGAGGACGTCCTTGCCCACGCCGTGCATGGCGGTGTAGACGGTGCGGGCGGTGCGGGGGGAGCCCTGGGAGAGGACGGCGTCCGTGCGGGCGAGGTAGGCGTCCAGGACGGTGTCGTCGAGGGTCTCCCAGCCGGTGGCGGGGCGGGGGACGGTGGTGAGGGAGGCGACTGCCTCGATCTCCGCGGCGATCTCCGCGTCCGCCGGGGGGACGATCTGGGAGCCGTCGCCCAGGTACACCTTGTAGCCGTTGTCGCGGGGCGGGTTGTGGCTGGCGGTGACCTCCACACCGGCGACCGCGCCGAGGTGCCGGATGGCGAAGGCGAGGACGGGGGTGGGGAGGGGGCGGGGGAGGACGGCGGCGCGGAGGCCGGCGCCGGTCATGACGGCGGCGGTGTCCTCGGCGAAGGTCCGCGACTTGTGGCGGGCGTCGTAGCCGATGACGACGAGGCCGTCGGTGTGGTCGTGCTTCTTGAGGTACGCGGCGAGGCCGGCGGCGGCGCGGATGACCACGGAGCGGTTCATGCGGAGGGGGCCGGCGCCGAGCTCGCCGCGGAGGCCGGCGGTGCCGAACTGGAGGGTGCCGGCGAAGCGGGCGGTGAGTTCGGCGTGGTCGCCGGAGTCGATGAGGCGGGCGAGTTCCTCGCGGGTGTCCGGGTCGGGGTCCTCGGCGAGCCATGCCTGGGCCTGTGCGATGAGCGCGTCGTGTTCCACGGTCGGGTCGGCCTCTCTCGGTGGTCGTGTCGTCAGGGTGCCCGCGGGGGCGGGAGTTCTGCCCGGTGGGGGCTGGGGTCCCGTGCCTGCGGCGCAGTGTTCTGTTCGGTGGGGGCGGGCGCAGCGCCCGCGGTCGGTGGGTGGTGCGGGGCCGCGGTGGGGGCGGTCGTCCCCGGTCCGGCGCGAGAGTGCGTCTCGGTCGGTGAAGGGCGCGGACGCGCCGGCCGCTGCGGGCGCCCGCCCCCACCCCGTCCCCTCCCCGCCGCAGGGGGCTGCATCCCGCCCACGCCGGGTGCCCCGTCTCGCCGTACGCGGCTACCGCCCGGCAGTCCGGGGAGCGCTCCTCGCCCACCGCGGGCAGTCGTGCCTCCCCGGTGCCTCAAGGGCCTGGGAGGTGCCCCCGGGGCGGCACGGTGGTACCCCCTCTGGGGGATGCGCCCCGTTGGCGCCGGGTTGCGCCGACACCCCCCCGGCCCGCGCCCACGCCGGGCGTCGCTGCGGCCCACCCGCGCCGAAGGCACCCGCACCCCGAGCCGCACAGCCCCGCTGACAAGCAGCCGCGCTGCGAGCAGGTGGGTTACAAGCGCCCCAGCACCTGGGTGAGGAGCGCGCCCATGCGTGTCGCGCTGTCGCGGCCCGCCTGGAGGACCTCCTCGTGGTTGAGGGGCTCGCCCGTCATCCCCGCGGCCAGGTTGGTCACCAGGGAGATGCCGAGGACCTCCGCGCCGGCCTCGCGCGCGGCGATGGCCTCCAGGACCGTGGACATGCCGACCAGGTCCGCCCCGATGACGCGGGCCATGCGGATCTCCGCGGGCGTCTCGTAGTGCGGGCCGGGGAACTGGGCGTAGACGCCCTCCTCCAGGGAGGGGTCGATCTCCTTGCACAGGGCGCGCAGGCGCGGGGAGTACAGGTCGGTGAGGTCCACGAAGTTCGCGCCCACGATCGGCGAGGTCGCCGTCAGGTTGATGTGGTCGCTGATCAGGACCGGCTGCCCGGGGCGCATCCCCTCGCGGAGCCCCCCGCAGCCGTTGGTCAGCACGATCGTCTTCGCGCCCGCCGCGACCGCCGTGCGGACGCCGTGCGCGACGGCGGCCACCCCGCGGCCCTCGTAGTAGTGGGTGCGGCCCAGGAAGACCAGGGCACGCTTCGCGCCCACGCGGTAGGAGCGGATCTTGCCTCCGTGGCCTTCGACCGCCGGCGGCGGGAAGCCGGGCAGCTCGGTGACCGGGTGCTCGGCCTCGGGGGTGCCGAGCGCGTCCACGGCCGGGGCCCACCCGGAGCCCATCACGAGGGCGACGTCGTGGGTCTCGGCGCCTGTGAGTTCGCGCAGACGGACTGCGGCGGCGTCGGCTGCGGCGTACGGGTCGCCCTGGATGTCGTCCGGAAGAAGAGAAGCGTTCACGTCGACGAGGGTAGCCGCAATTCGCCTACGCGCGTAGATGTGGGAAGTGACGGGATGGCGATCGTTGTCTTGTCGTTTCCCTCAGCAGGGACGCTTGCGGAGCTCCATCACATAGTCGTGGGGCGCCCCCGCGGACTCCGCCGCGTCGGCGATCTCGCCCAGGTAGCGGGCCGAGGGCAGGCCGCCCTCGTAGGAGTTCAGGACGTAGGCCCAGGCGCCCTCTTCGCCGTCCAGGGTGTGCGCGCGGACCCGGGTGCGGCGGTAGATGCCCAGGCCCGTCCCCTCCCAGCGGTCCAGGGACTCCTCGTCCATGGGTGCGATCTCGTAGAGGGAGACGAAGACCTGGGAGAGCGGGTCCTCCACCAGGGTGGCCAGCGCGCCCTCCCAGCCCATGTGCTCGCCGCCGAACGTCAGCCGCCAGCCGTTGAGCCAGCCGGTGGCCCGCAGCGGGGAGTGCGGGGCGCGGCGGGACATCAGCCGTGCGTCGAGGTTGCCGGCGTAGGCGGCGTAGAGCGACATGGGGGGAAGGGTACGGCAGGGGATGCCGGGGCCGGGGTGACCGAGGGGGAACACCCCCGGGCGGTCGCACGGTGAAGCGTGCGGGACAATGGAGTACGTGACTCGGATCGTGATCATCGGTGGCGGACCCGGCGGATACGAAGCGGCGCTGGTCGCCGCGCAGCTCGGCGCGGAGGTGACCGTCGTCGACTGCGACGGCCTGGGCGGGGCGTCGGTGCTGACCGACTGCGTGCCGTCCAAGACCCTGATCGCCACGGCCGAGGTGATGACCACCTTCGACTCCTCCTACGAGGAGCTGGGGATCATCGTCGCCGACGACACCCCGCCGCTGGAGCAGTCCGCCCGGGTGGTCGGCGTGGACCTGGGGAAGGTCAACCGGCGCGTGAAGCGGCTCGCGCTGGCGCAGTCGCACGACATCACCGCCTCCGTGACGCGCGCCGGCGCACGGGTGATGCGCGGGCGCGGGCGGCTGGACGGGATGCAGGCGCTCGACGGGTCGCGCAAGGTCGTCGTGACCGCCGCCGACGGCACCGAGGAGACGCTCACCGCGGACGCCGTGCTGATCGCGACCGGCGGTCATCCGCGTGAGCTGCCGGACGCGCAGCCCGACGGCGAGCGGATCCTGAACTGGACCCAGGTGTACGACCTCGACGAGCTTCCCGAGGAGCTCATCGTGGTCGGTTCGGGTGTCACGGGCGCCGAGTTCGCCGGCGCCTACCAGGCGCTCGGCTCCCGCGTGACGCTGGTGTCCTCGCGCGACCGCGTGCTGCCGGGCGAGGACCCGGACGCGGCGGCCGTGCTGGAGGACGTCTTCCGGCGGCGCGGCATGAACGTCATGGCCCGCTCGCGGGCGCAGTCCGCCAAACGGGTCGGGGACCGGGTCGAGGTGACGCTGGCGGACGGCCGGGTCATCACCGGCACGCACTGTCTGATGGCGGTCGGCGCCGTCCCCAACTCCGCGGGCATGGGCCTGGAGGAGGCCGGGGTGCGGCTGCGGGAGTCGGGCCACATCTGGACCGACAAGGTGTCGCGGACCACGGCCCCGGGCGTGTACGCGGCGGGTGACGTCACCGGTGTCTTCGCGCTCGCCTCGGTGGCCGCCATGCAGGGGCGGATCGCCATGTACCACTTCCTGGGGGACGCGGTCGCGCCGCTCAACCTGAAGACGGTCTCCTCCAATGTCTTCACCGATCCCGAGATCGCCACCGTCGGGTACACGCAGGCCGACGTGGACGGCGGGAAGATCGACGCGCGCGTGGTGAAGCTGCCGCTGCTGCGCAACCCGCGCGCCAAGATGCAGGGCATCCGCGACGGCTTCGTCAAGATCTTCTGCCGGCCGGGCACCGGCATCGTGGTGGGCGGTGTCGTCGTGGCGCCGCGCGCCTCGGAACTCATCCACCCCATCTCGGTCGCGGTCGACAACAACCTGACCGTCGAACAGATCGCGAACGCCTTCACCGTGTACCCGTCGCTGTCGGGCTCGATCGCCGAGGTCGCGCGGCAGCTGCACACGCGGAAGGCGGACGGCGAGGGCTGACCCGGCCCTATACCACTTGCCGTGGGGCCGTGCGAACAACTTCTGCTATTCAGCGCAAACTGCTGAAAGCAGACGGTCGCCGGCGTTACTGTCAGTTTCGTGTTCGCTGCAGAACGTCGCCAATTGATCCTCGAAATGGTGCGAGCGAACGGAGCCGTGTCGCTCCGTGAGCTCGCCCGCGTCGTCCAGACCTCCGAAGTGACCGTACGGCGGGACGTGCGCGCGCTGGAGGCAGAAGGACTCCTCGACCGCCGGCACGGCGGTGCGGTACTGCCGGGCGGTTTCACACGCGAGTCCGGCTTCCCGCAGAAGTCGCACCTCGCCACCGCCGAGAAGACCGCCATCGCCGACCTCGCCGCGAGCTTCGTGGAGGAGGGCGAGGCCATCGTGGTCGGCGCGGGCACCACCACGCAGGAGCTGGCCCGCCGGCTGGCCCGGGTGCCCGGGCTGACGGTCGTCACCAACTCCCTGCTGGTCGCCCAGGCGCTCGCCCACGCCAACCGGGTCGAGGTCGTGATGACCGGCGGCACGCTGCGCGGTTCGAACTACGCCCTCGTCGGCAGCGGCGCCGAACAGTCCCTGCAGGGGCTGCGGGTCTCCCGGGCCTTCCTCTCGGGCAGCGGCCTGACCGCCGAGCGCGGGCTGTCCACGTCCAACATGCTGTCGGCGTCCGTCGACCGGGCGCTGGTGCAGGCTGCGGCCGAGGTGGTGGTCCTCGCCGACCACACCAAGCTCGGCACGGACACCATGTTCCAGACCGTGCCGACCGACCTGATCACCCGGCTGGTGACCGACGAGCCGCCCGCGCACGACGACCGCGCGGCGACCGAGCTCCAGGCGCTGGCCGACCAGGGCGTGCAGATCGCCGTCGCGGGGGCGCCGGGGGGAAACGGCGGCGCGGGACATGACGGACCGCCGTCGGGGCGGCAGCGCCGTGACGTCCCGCTGCCCGGCCCCCGACGGCAGGCGCCCGGACTGCGTACGGCGGTGGGGCTGGGCGCCGCGTCCGACCAGGGGCAGGGCGCCGAGCGGGCGGCCCGGGTGGCGGACCTGCGGCGGCGCTGACCGGGTTCGCCGGTACGACAGCGCCCGGCGTCCCCTCGCAGGAGGAGCGCCGGGCGCTGCGGTGTCGGCGGGGGTCAGTCCTTGATCTCGCAGATCGCGGCGCCGGAGGTGACCGAGCCGCCGACCTCCGCGGTCAGGCCCTTGACGGTGCCGGAGCGGTGGGCGTTGATGGGCTGCTCCATCTTCATCGCCTCCAGGACGACGACCAGGTCGCCCTCCTGCACCTCCTGGCCCTCCTCGACCGCGACCTTGACGATCGTGCCCTGCATCGGGGAGGCGAGGGTGTCACCGGAGGCCGCCGGGCCCGACTTGCGGGCGGCACGGCGCTTGGGCTTGGCGCCGGCGGCCAGACCCGTGCGCGCCAGGCTCATGCCGAGCGACGCGGGCAGGGAGACCTCCAGACGCTTGCCGCCGACCTCGACGACGACCGTCTCGCGGCCCGCCTCCTCCTCGGCGTCCGCGTCCGCGGGCGAGGCGAAGGGCTTGATGTCGTTGACGAACTCGGTCTCGATCCAGCGCGTGTGCACCGTGAACGGCTCGCTGGAGCCGGTCAGTTCGGGGGCGAACGCCGGGTCCTTCACCACCGCGCGGTGGAACGGGATGGCCGTGGCCATGCCCTCGACCGTGAACTCCTCCAGCGCACGGGAGGCGCGCTCCAGCGCCTCCTTGCGGGTGCGGCCGGTGACGATCAGCTTGGCCAGCAGGGAGTCCCACGCCGGGCCGATCACGCTGCCGGACTCCACGCCCGCGTCCAGACGCACGCCCGGGCCGGACGGCGGGGCGAAGACGGAGACGGTGCCGGGAGCCGGCAGGAAGTTCCGGCCCGGGTCCTCGCCGTTGATGCGGAACTCGAAGGAGTGGCCGCGCAGCACCGGGTCGTCGTAGCCGAGCTCCTCGCCGTCGGCGATGCGGAACATCTCGCGCACCAGGTCGACGCCGGCGACCTCCTCGGTCACCGGGTGCTCCACCTGGAGGCGGGTGTTGACCTCGAGGAAGGAGATCGTGCCGTCGTTGCCGACGAGGAACTCCACGGTGCCCGCGCCGACGTAGCCGGCCTCCTTGAGGATGGCCTTGGACGCGCGGTACAGCTCCTCGACCTGGGCGTCGGTGAGGAACGGCGCGGGGGCCTCCTCGACCAGCTTCTGGTGGCGGCGCTGCAGCGAGCAGTCACGGGTGGAGACCACCACCACGTTGCCGTGCTGGTCGGCCAGGCACTGGGTCTCCACGTGGCGCGGCTTGTCGAGGTAGCGCTCGACGAAGCACTCGCCGCGGCCGAAGGCGGCGACCGCCTCGCGGACGGCCGAGTCGTAGAGCTCGGGGACCTCTTCCAGGGTGCGGGCGACCTTCAGGCCGCGCCCGCCGCCGCCGAACGCGGCCTTGATGGCGATCGGCAGGCCGTGCTCCTCGGCGAACGCGACGACCTCGTCCGCGCCGCTCACCGGGTCGGGCGTGCCCGCGACCAGCGGGGCGCCCGCGCGCTGCGCGATGTGCCGGGCGGCGACCTTGTCGCCGAGGTCGCGGATGGCCTGCGGGGGCGGGCCGATCCAGATCAGGCCCGCGTCCAGCACCGCCTGGGCGAAGTCGGCGTTCTCCGAGAGGAAGCCGTAGCCGGGGTGGATCGCGTCGGCCCCCGACTCCCGCGCGGCCTTCAGCACCTTGTCCATGTCCAGGTAGCTGGTGGCCGGAGTGTCACCGCCCAGGGCGAACGCCTCATCCGCGGCGCGGACATGCAGAGCGTCCCGGTCCGGGTCGGCGTAGACGGCAACGCTCGCGATTCCGGCATCCCGGCAGGCCCGGGCCACGCGGACAGCGATTTCGCCACGGTTGGCGATGAGCACCTTGCGCACGATTGAGGCTCCCTCCTTGAAACAAGCCGAGTTTAGGGACTGCCGACACGGCACTTCGACCCGTCCCCAGTGGTGAGCTTGCCCACACGGAGCGTGATGCGAGGCTTGCTCGACCCGCGAAAGCCCTTGTCGCACCTCGGTACGCAGGACTCCTCCCGGAAACACTAGCGCCGTCGTGTGGTCAAGGTCTCTGTGAGAGCGTGCCGCGGCCCACTTGGTTTCTTTGTGGAGTCCCTACGAATGGCCCAATGATTCTTTGCCCTCGGCAGGCCCCTTGTACCGGGGTTTACCGGTTAGTAGCCTTCGCGTCGTCCCGAACATACTCGGGGTAACCACAGTCGTGCTCGAAGGTGGGTGGGGGCCGGTGGTCCGCAGACCGGTGGCGTGGATCGTCGCGCTCGTGCTGTTCGCCGAGGCGTTGGGCGTGCTGGCGGTGAACTGGTTCCTCGGGGTCGTCGTCGACCGGCAGGACATGTCGCTGGCCAGCCTCGACCCGGACGTGATGTCGGTGTCCTCGAAGGCCGGCGGAGTGGTCTTCGGTCTCTACTTCGCGCTGTGCGGCCTGGTGTCCCTGCTGGTCGCCGTGCGCGACCGGGCCCCGGCCGGATTCGGCAAGGTGCTGCTGATCAGCGCCGCGGTGGTGCACGCGCTGCTCGGCGCGTTCGCGTGGGGGCTCGTCGGCTGGACGGCGTTCCTCCTCATGGCCGTCGTCCTCGCGCTCGTCGTGCTGCTCCTGATGACGCACGACGGGCGGCCCGGGGAGCCGGCGGACGCCGCTGCCGGGACGGCGGGCGGCGGCCCCGGCGGTACGGACGGTTCCGCGGGCCCCGGCGGCCCGGGCGGGCCCGGCACGCCGGTCAGTCCGCCCGCGGCGCCCACAGCTCCGTGATGCCGACGCCCAGTTCGGCCAGCAGGCGGCGGACCAGCGGCAGGCTGATGCCGATCACGTTGCCGTGGTCGCCGTCGATGCCCTCGATGAACGGGGCCGAGCGGCCGTCCAGGGTGAACGCCCCGGCCACGTGCAGCGGTTCGCCGGACGCCACGTAGGCCGCGATCTCCTCCTCGGAAGGTTCACCGAAACGGACGACCGTGGAGGCGGTGGCGGAGGCGTAACGCCCGCTGACGGTGTCGTGGACACAGTGACCCGTCTGGAGGACGCCCGCCCGGCCGCGCATCGCCTTCCAGCGCGCGGTGGCCTCCTCGGCGTCCGCCGGCTTGCCGAGGGCCTGGCCGTCCAGCTCCAGCACCGAGTCGCAGCCGATCACCAGCGCGCCCCGCACCTCGGGCTTCGCGGCGACGACGGACGCCTTGGCCTCGGCCAGGGCGAGCGCCAGTTCGGCGGGGGTGGGGGCGGAGACGGCGTCCTCGTCCACCCCGCTGACCCTCACCTCGGGGTCCAGTCCGGCCTGGCGGAGCAGCCCGAGCCGGGCGGGGGACTGGGAGGCGAGCACGAGGCGGCGACGCGGCTGATCTGTCATACGGTCAGCGTATCGACGTCGCCCGGATGCCTCACCTCACGCCGATCACGAGCATCGCGAGCACCATGGCCAGCGCCATGAGAACACCCAGCCGCCGCAGCATCTCCTGCGCGTCGCGCAGTTCCTTCGGCGGTTTGTTCTCGGGGTCGGACCACAGCATTCCTCCAGCGTGCGGCGGAGCCGGAGGGGGGCGCCTGAGTACGCGTACTCAACTTGGCGGGGCGGGGAGGGTCCGGTGGGGTGAGGGGAGCCGGTGGGGAGGGCGCGGTGACGCGGGACGGGCCGTACGCCGTGCGTACGGCCCGTCCGGGACGCCGTCGCCGGATCAGGCGCCCGGCCAGTACGTCCGCGACCACGACGCCGGGCCCGGCCGGGGCACGTGGCGGGCGGCGATGCGGGACGGGTCGGACCAGGCGTCGCGGACCGTGGGCGCGCCGGACGGCAGGGCGGCCGCCGCCGCGGCGCGCGCCCTGACCACCGCCAGTGCGGCGGCCAGCTCCTCCGGGGTCGGGTTGCCCCGTACGACCTTGATCGTCACAGCGGCTCCTTACAGGGGGATGTTGCCGTGCTTCTTCGGGGGCAGGCTCTCGCGCTTGGTGCGCAGCTGGCGCAGACCGCGCACGATGTGGCGGCGGGTGTCGGACGGCATGATCACCGCGTCGACGTAGCCGCGCTCGGCCGCGACGTAGGGGTTGAGGAGGGCGTCCTCGTACTCCCGCATCAGCCGGGCCCGGGTCGCCTCCGGGTCGTCCGACTCGGCGATGGTACGGCGGTGCAGGATGTTGACGGCGCCCTGCGCGCCCATCACCGCGATCTGGGCGGTGGGCCAGGCGAGGTTGAGGTCGGCGCCCAGGTGCTTGGAGCCCATCACGTCGTACGCGCCGCCGAACGCCTTGCGGGTGATGACGGTGATGAGGGGGACCGTGGCCTCGGCGTAGGCGTAGATCAGCTTGGCGCCGCGGCGGATGATGCCGTCGTGCTCCTGGTCCACGCCGGGCAGGAAGCCGGGGACGTCGACGAAGGTCAGCACCGGGATGTTGAAGGCGTCGCAGGTCCGCACGAAGCGGGCCGCCTTCTCCGACGCGGTGATGTCCAGGCAGCCGGCGAACTGCATCGGCTGGTTGGCGACGATGCCGACGGGGCGGCCCTCGACGCGGCCGTACCCGGTGAGGATGTTCGGCGCGAACAGGGGCTGCGTCTCGAAGAACTCCGCGTCGTCGAGGACGTGCTCGATGACCGTGTGCATGTCGTACGGCTGGTTCGCCGAGTCCGGGACGATCGTGTCGAGTTCGCGGTCCTCGTCGGTGACCGTGAGGTCGGCCTCCTCGGGGAACGCCGGCGGCTCCGAGAGGTTGTTGGACGGGAGGTAGGAGAGGAGCTGCTTGACGTACTCGATCGCGTCCTTCTCGTCGCCCGCCATGTGGTGCGCCACGCCGGACGTGGAGTTGTGCGTGCGGGCGCCGCCGAGCTCCTCGAAGCCGACGTCCTCGCCGGTGACCGTCTTGATGACGTCCGGGCCGGTGATGAACATGTGGCTGGTCCGGTCGACCATGATCGTGAAGTCGGTGATCGCGGGGGAGTAGACCGCGCCGCCCGCGCAGGGTCCGACGACCAGGCTGATCTGCGGGATCACGCCGGAGGCGTGGGTGTTGCGGCGGAAGATCTCGCCGTACGCGCCGAGGGAGGCCACGCCCTCCTGGATGCGGGCGCCGCCGGAGTCGTTGATGCCGACGACCGGGCAGCCGGTCTTCAGCGCGAAGTCCATGACCTTCACGATCTTCTGGCCGTAGACCTCGCCGAGGGCGCCGCCGAAGACGGTGAAGTCCTGGGAGAAGACGGCGACCGGGCGGCCGTCGACCGTGCCGTAGCCCGTGACGACGCCGTCGCCGTACGGGCGGTTGGCGTCGAGGCCGAAGTTGGTGGAGCGGTGCCGGGCGAACTCGTCCAGTTCGACGAAGGAGCCCTCGTCGAGCAGGAGGTCGATCCGCTCACGGGCCGTCAGCTTGCCCTTGGCGTGCTGCTTCTCGACGGCGCGTGCGGAGCCGGCGTGCGTCGCCTCTTCGATGCGACGCTGGAGATCCGCGAGCTTGCCCGCGGTGGTGTGGATGTCAGGCTGCTGCTCTTCCGGCTCGGACATCGGGATGCGGCTCCCTGCCTGCTCAAAAGGGGGGACGGTTACTCAGCCGTAGCGTAGTGGGGGGCCGTGTGTTCGGCAGTGCGGTGTTTCCCACACCTAGTGTGGGTTGCATGACACCCCGAGATGACTCCGAATCCGCTGGGCCCCGCCGTAGCCGGTGGTCCGACCTCGACCGGCCGCCGTTGAACGCCGCCGCGCTGCGGCGGGCTCTCGTGCGGGAGGGAAGTCTGTGGCGGGAGGTGGACGTGGTGCAGCGGACCGGGTCCACGAACTCCGATCTTGTGGCGCGGGCCGGCGGGGGTGGCGCTGAGGGGTTGGAGGAGGGGGTTGTCCTTGTCGCGGAGGAGCAGACCGCCGCGCGGGGGCGGCTGGACCGGAAGTGGGTGGCTCCTGCCCGGTCCGGGTTGTTCTTCTCCGTGTTGTTGCGGCCGGGGGACGCCGTGCCGGTGGAGCGGTGGGGGTGGCTGCCGTTGCTGACGGGGGTCGCCGTGGCTGCCGGGCTGGCGCGGGCCGGGGGCGTCGATACGGCGTTGAAGTGGCCCAATGACGTGCTGGTGACGGTGGGGGGAGAGGAGCGGAAGGCCGGGGGGATCCTGGCGGAGGCCGCGGGGACGGCGGGGGCTTCGGGGGGTGGTGGTGTGGTCGTCGGGGTCGGCATCAACGTGAGTCTGCGCGCTGATGAGCTGCCGGTGCCCACGGCGGGGTCGTTGGCGTTGGCGGGGGCCGTGAGTACGGACCGGGATCCGTTGCTGCGGGCGATGCTGCGGGGGCTGGAGGACTGGTACGGGCGCTGGCGGGCCGCCGGCGGTGACGCGGGGGCGTGCGGGCTGCAGGAGGCGTACGCGGCGGGGTGCGCGACGCTGGGGCGGGTCGTGCGGGCGGAGTTGCCGGGGGACCGGGCGCTGGTGGGGGAGGCGGTGGCCGTGGACGGGGACGGGCGGCTGGTGCTGGCGACGGAGGCGGGGGTGCAGGAGCCGGTGGGGGCGGGGGACATCGTCCACTTGCGGGCGTGAGGTGGGGGATGCGTGCGGTGCGGGTTCCGTCGGTGGGACTGGCGCTCGTGGGGCAGTGTTCCGTCCGGTGGGGGCTGGGGTCCCGTGCCTGCGGCGGAGTGTTCCGTCTGGTGGGGGCTGGGGTTCCGTGCCTGCGGCGGAGTGTTCCGTCCGGTGGGGGCTGGGGTTCCGTGCCTGCGGCGCAGGGTTGCGGTTCGGTGGGGGCGGGCGCAGCGCCCGCGGTCGGTGGGTGGTGCGGGACCGCGGTGGGGGCGGTCGTCCTCGGTCCGGCGCGAGAGTGCGTCTCGGTGAGTGAAGGGCGCGGACGCGCCGGCCGCTGCGGGCGCCCGCCCCCACCCCGTCCCCTCCCCGCCGCAGGCGGCTGCATCCCGCCCATGGTGGGCGAGCCGTCTCGCCGTACGCGGCTACCGCGCGGTCGGGTGCGCCCCCACTGCGGGCAGTCGTGCCGCTGGGGCGGCACGGGTGGGCGCTGGGGGTACCCCCTCTGGGGGAGGCACCCCGTAAGCGCCGGGTTGCGCAGACACCCCGGGCCCGCACCCACCCCGGGCACGTGACGATGCGCCGGGGCGTGCAGCACCCCACCCGCGCCGCTTGCGCGACCGTGGCTGAAAAGCGCCCCCGGGGTCGCGTCCCGGGCGCGTGGGGCAAGGGGCGCGACCCGTGCCTCACCCGCGGCCCAACCTGACGGAGTGAGCTACCGCACACCTGCCGTAGAGTTGAGCCCGGTCGAGACATGGCCGTGACAGATCGGAAGGGCAGCAACGCGTGAGCGTCGACGACTCGGGTTCCGGTGCGGACGCGCAGGGCGACGGCGAGGATCCGCTTGCTCTGCGTCTCGAGCAGCTCATCCTGGGCGCCGAGCGCCGTTACACGCCGTTCCAGGCGGCCCGCAGCGCCGGCGTCACGATGGAGCTCGCCACCCGCTTCTGGCGCGCCATGGGCTTCGCCGACGTCGGCCAGGCGAAGGCCCTGACGGAGGCGGACGTCCTCGCCCTGCGCCGTCTCGCCGGTCTGGTGGAGGCGGGCCTCCTCAGTGAGGCGATGGCCGTGCAGGTCGCCCGGTCCACCGGCCAGACCACCGCACGTCTGGCCGAATGGCAGATCGATTCCTTCCTGGAAGGGCTCACGGAGCCGCCCGAGCCCGGCATGACCCGCACCGAGGTCACGTATCCGATCGTCGAGCTGCTCCTTCCCGAGCTGGAGGAGTTCCTCGTCTATGTCTGGCGGCGGCAGCTCGCCGCCTCGGCCGGGCGCGTGGTGCAGGCGGCCGACGACGAGGAGATGGTGGACCGGCGGCTCGCCGTCGCCTTCGCCGACCTCGTCGGCTTCACCCGCCTGACCCGGCGGATGGAGGAGGAGGAGCTCGGCGAGCTGGTCGAGGCGTTCGAGACCACCGCCGCCGACCTGGTCGCGGCACGCGGCGGACGGCTCATCAAGACCCTCGGCGACGAGGTTCTGTACGCCGCCGACGACGCCGGGACCGCCGCGGAGATCGCCCTGCGGCTCATCGAGACCATGGCGAACGACGAGACCATGCCGGAACTGCGGGTCGGCATGGCCTTCGGCACCGTCACCACCCGGATGGGCGATGTCTTCGGCACGACCGTCAATCTGGCCTCCCGTCTCACCTCCATAGCCCCCCGCGACGCGGTGCTCGTGGACGCCGACTTCGCCCAGGAGCTGATCCGCACCGGTGACGCGCCGGCCAGTGAGGCCGCCGCGGCCGAGGCGGCGGCAGCGGCCGAGAAGGAGGGCGAGGAGCCGCCCTCGTACCGTTTCGCCCTCCGGCCGATGTGGCAGCGGCCCGTGCGTGGTCTCGGCGTGGTCGAGCCCTGGCTGCTGACCCGCCGGAACGACGCGGAGCCGTCGGCCTGAGTTCCCTCAGCCGCCCAGGCAGAGGCTGAGCAGCGGCAGGCAGAGGCCCCGGTCATCGTCGTCGTCAGGCGGAGGGGGCGGGGGCGTGGGTGTGGGTGCCGACGGGGGTGGTGCCGTCGGCTGGTGCCGGTCCGGTGAGGGCTGGGGTGCCGGTGACGTCCGGGGTGGGACGGCGCGGGGGCGGGTGTGTTCGCTCGGTGGTGGTGTGGTCCGGGGTCGTGGGGGTGGCGTTTCGACGCGGGGTGGGAGGAGGGGGGCTTGTGCTTTGCCGCCCAGGGGCCTCGGGGACGTCGGGCGGGGGTGAGGGGGCGGCGGGGGTGTGGAGCCCTCGGGGGGCGCGGGTTCCGTGCCCGGTGTGGAGGTGCTGGTCTCGGGGAGGGGGGCCGCCTTCGTGGCCCTGGGCGGGGTGTCCGGGGCCGCCAGGTGGATGAGGGCCGCCGCGCACGCCGTCAGGGTCAGGGCGCCCGCGGCCAGGAGGGCGCGGCGGTCGCGGGGCTTGCGGTGGCGTCCTCGGGGGACGGTACGGGTCTCGTCCGGTGTCATCGTCTGTCTCCCCCCTGCGGCGCGCCGCGGTGTGCGCACGCTACGCGCCGGGCGGGGCGCGGCTCAGCCGGGTCGGTCGTATGTCACTCGAACGGGTGGACCCTTTTCCTCGGCGGCTCCCGGCTGCCATGATCGGGGCGAGTCACGTTAACCCGCGTTAACCGGAGGGTGTCATGAGTGAGGAACGGTTCGGGGAGTTCGTGCTGGTGCGGCGGCACGAGCGGGGGCATGTCGCGGAGCTCGTCCTCGACCGGCCGAAGGCCATGAACGCGGTGTCGACGGAGATGGCCCGCTCGATCGCCGGGGCCTGTGCGGCGCTGGGCGAGGACCGTGACGTACGGGCGGTGGTGCTGACCTCCTCGCACGAGCGGGCGTTCTGCGTGGGGGCCGATCTGAAGGAGCGGAACTCGTTCAGCGACGCGGACCTGGTGCGGCAGCGGCCGGTGGCGCGGGCCGCCTACACGGGGGTGCTGCAGCTGCCGGTGCCCGCCGTCGCCGCCGTGCACGGGTTCGCGCTGGGGGGCGGGTGCGAGCTGGCCCTGTCGTGCGACGTGATCGTGGCCGACCGTACGGCCGTGATGGGGCTGCCCGAGGTGTCCGTCGGGGTGATCCCGGGCGGGGGCGGTACGCAGTTGCTGCCCCGGCGCGTGGGCGCGGCGCGGGCGGCCGAGCTCATCTTCACCGCGCGGCGGGTGGAGGCCGCCGAGGCGCGGGAGATCGGGCTCGTGGACGCGTTGGTGGAGGAGGGGCGGGACCGCGAGGAGGCGCTCGCCCTGGCCGCGCGGATCGCCGGGAACTCGCCCGTGGGGCTGCGGGCCGCCAAGCGGGCGCTGCGGCTCGGGCACGGACTCGATCTGCCGGCCGGGCTGGAGGTCGAGGACGCGGCCTGGCGGTCGGTGGCGTTCTCCGGGGACCGGGCGGAGGGTGTCGCGGCCTTCAACGAGAAGCGGCGGCCGGAGTGGCCGGGGGAGTGACTTTCACATCGTCCCCGATGTCTCGACAAGCGGAGAATCTCCCTAATCTGGGGGAATGGGTGAGGAGAGCCGGCTGGCGGCCGTGGTGGCGCTGGCTCAGGGCATGGCCGCCGCGCACAGTTCGCGGGAGGCGTGGCGGGCCGCCGCCGGCGGGGCCCGCCGGGCGCTGGGCGGGAGTTTCGCCGCGCTGTCGGTGTGGGAGCGGGAGCTCGGACGGCTGCGGGTGCTGGTGAACGTCGGGGAGCTGGCCGAGGGCGAGGAGGAGTTCCCCGAGGACGAGTCGTACCCGGTGCACCAGTTCGCCGAGATCACCGAGTTCCTGCACGAGCAGTGGGCCGGCGGGGGCGAGCCCGACGCCTGGGTGGAGACCGCGCAGGGCCCCGAGGAGGGGCGCGCCGGCTACTGCCACCAGCGGGTCGCGGCGCTGCGGCGGCGGGGGCGCGGCTGCTGCGTGGTCGCGCCGATCGTGATGCACGGGCGGGCCTGGGGCGAGCTGTACGTGGCCCGGCCGGTCGGTGAGCCCGTGTTCGGGCGCGCGGACGCCGACTTCGCGACCGTGCTGGCCGCCGTGGTGGCCGCGGGCATCGCGCAGACCGAGCGGCTGGAGGAGGCGCGGCGGCTGGCCTTCACGGACTCGCTGACCGGCCTCGCCAACCGGCGGGCCGTGGACGCCCGGCTGGACGAGGCGGTCGAGCGGCACCGGCGCGACGGGGCCGTCGTCAGCCTGGTGGTGTGCGACGTGAACGGGCTGAAGCGGGTCAACGACACGCTCGGGCACTCCGTGGGCGACCGGCTGCTGGAACGATTCGGCACCGTTCTCTCGCTGTGCGGGGCGATGCTGCCGGGCGCCCTGGCGGCGCGGCTCGGCGGGGACGAGTTCTGCCTGCTGGCGGTCGGGCCGCCCGCCGACGAGGTGGTCAAGGCGGCCGACGAGGTGTGCCGGCGGGCCGTCGAGCTGGGCATCGGGGACGGGGTCGCGTGCGGGGTGGCGTCCACCGGGGACCCGATCGGGCCGGTGCGCTCCGCCCGGCGGCTGTTCCGGCTGGCCGACGCGGCGCAGTACCGGGCCAAGGCCGAGCGGGCCGCGCATCCCGTGGTGGCCGGGCGGGAGGGGCCGGGCGACCCCGTGGTGCGGCTCGCGGACGAACCGTCGCGGGAGGCCGACGGGGAGCGGCGCCGGTTCCGCGGGCGGCACGCGCCCGGGTAAGGGGCGCGGGCCCGGTCCGGTGGTGACAGTGCGGCATTCACTGCGTAGGCTCCTGAATATGGATATGCACACTGTGGTGGTGGGGACGTCGGGCGTGACCGCGTCCGACGTGCGGGCCGTGGCGCGCGACGGCGCCCGCGTCGAACTGTCCGCGGAGGCGGTCGCCGCCCTCGCCGCGTCCCGCGAGATCGTGGACGCCCTGGCTGCCGAGCCGGACCCCGTCTACGGGGTGAGCACCGGTTTCGGCGCCCTGGCGACCCGGCACATCAGCCCCGAGCTCCGTGCCCGGTTGCAACGCAACATCGTCCGCTCGCACGCCGCCGGCATGGGGCCGCGCGTGGAGCGGGAGGTCGTCCGGGCGCTGATGTTCCTGCGGCTGAAGACCGTCTGCTCCGGACACACCGGTGTCCGGCCCGAGGTCGCGCAGACGATGGCCGACGTGCTGAACGCCGGGATCACCCCGGTCGTGCACGAGTACGGCTCCCTCGGCTGCTCCGGCGACCTCGCCCCGCTGTCCCACTGCGCCCTCGCGCTGATGGGCGAGGGGGAGGCGGAGGGTCCCGACGGCAGCGTGCGGCCGGCCGGTGAACTGCTCGCCGACCACGGCATCCGGCCCGTCGAACTGCGCGAGAAGGAAGGGCTCGCCCTCCTCAACGGCACCGACGGCATGCTCGGCATGCTGGTCCTGGCCCTCGCCGACCTGGACCTCCTCTACCGGTCCGCCGACGTCACCGCCGCGCTGAGCCTGGAGGCGCTGCTCGGCACCGACAAGGTGCTCGCCCCCGAGCTGCACGCCATCCGCCCGCATCCCGGACAGGCCGCGAGCGCCGCCAACATGCTGGCCGTGCTGGAGGGTTCGGGCCTGACGGGACATCACCAGGACGACGCGCCCCGGGTCCAGGACGCCTACTCGGTGCGCTGCGCCCCGCAGGTCGCCGGTGCCGGACGCGACACCCTGGCGCACGCCCGGCTGGTCGCCGAGCGCGAACTCGCCGCCGCCGTCGACAACCCGGTGGTCCTCCCCGGGGGCGCCTCCCAGGCTTTCGGCTCCGGGGGAGGCCGTCTGGAGTCCAACGGCAACTTCCACGGGGCGCCGGTCGCCTACGTGCTGGACTTCCTCGCCATCGCCGTCGCCGACCTCGCCTCCATCACGGAGCGCCGCACCGACCGGCTGCTCGACAAGAACCGCAGCCACGGACTGCCGCCGTTCCTCGCCGACGACGCCGGCGTCGACTCCGGGCTGATGATCGCCCAGTACACGCAGGCCGCCCTGGTCGGCGAGCTGAAGCGGCTGGCCGTACCGGCGTCGGCGGACTCCATCCCGTCGTCCGCGATGCAGGAGGACCACGTCTCCATGGGCTGGTCGGCGGCGCGCAAGCTGCGCACCGCCGTCGACGGCCTCGCCCGGGTCGTCGCCGTCGAGCTGTACGCCGCCGCGCGGGCCGTGGAACTGCGTGAGGGGCTCACCCCGGCCCCGGCGACGCGGGCGGTGCTGAAGGCGCTGCGGGAGGCCGGCGTGGGCGGCCCCGGCCCGGACCGGTACCTGGCGCCCGACCTCGCCGCCGCGGAGACGTTCGTACGGGACGGGCGGCTGGTGGCAGCCGTGGAGCGGGTCACCGGGCCGCTGAGGTGAAGAGGCCGGGGCCCCGCGGACGTGTCCGCGGGGCCCCGGTACGCCGTGGGGGAGTTCAGAACTCCAGGCGCTCCCTGCGGACCGAATAGACGACGAAGCCGGCGCCGAGGGCCAGACAGGCCGTGCCGCCGACGATGTACGGGGTGCTGTCGAAGCTTCCGGTGTCCGCGAGGCGGACGTCCTGGCCGGTGGTCTCCAGCGAGGCCGACGTCGCGCTCGACACGCCTCTCGCCTGCTCGGTGACCTGCGGGGACGGACCCGCGGACGGCGCGGTCCCCGTCGGGGCGTCCGAGGTCGCGTTCGCGGACGGGACGAACCACAGGGCGCACAGCAGGGTGCCCGCGGCGGTGGCGGTCAGCAACGGACGGAGCGCGGATGACACGGAATATCGATCCCCTTGTGGCGCTGGCGAATTGGCCGTGTGGGCTGATGGTAGTGAACCGCGCGGGTCACAGGAAAGTCACGGGCGTCCGTCCCCGTGCGCTCCGGGCGTGACCACGTCGGGGATCTCACGGTTTGCCGGGTTCGCCTGCAGGGTGTCCCCGGGACCGGCGACGTGCGGGCGCCGACCGGCGCCGCGCTGCGGGGCGCCGGTCGGCACGGGGCCGGCGGGCGGCGAACGGACCCGGGCGGAAAGGGCTGTGACGGAGGACACAGCGGAAGTCCTGGCTCGTCTCGTGGACGCGTTCGCACTGGTCGGAGAGGTGCCGGGGGCGGAACCGCCGCGGGCCTCCTGGGGCAGTGAGCGGATCGACCGCGGCCCGCACTCGCCCGAAGGGGGCGCCGGCGACGAGGATGAGAGCCTGTTCGGCGCGGGCGACGAGGACCGCGACGACGAGTCCGGCGGCGAAGAGTCCCTCCATGACGCGTCCTGCGGCGGCGGGTCCCGCGCCCACGGGACGACTTGGGGAAATGTTGACCCCGCGAGGCAACCGGCGCACCGGATCGGAACGTCTCAAACGGCGCAAAGACCGGCGTTCCCGCGGTCCGCACCGGCGGACGTGGCGAGTTCCACACGCGTGGGCCTCGGGAACCGGATCACCCGGTCGTAGCGTTGAACGTTGTGGACGAGACGCCTCGGCTCCCGCCGGGCTCTCGTGGGGTTGGGATTCTGGCGACGATGGAGAAGCGTGTGATGACGGACGGTAAGCGGCGGCGCAGGGGTCTGGCGGCCGCGTCCGCTCTGCTCGGCGGAGTGCTGGTGCTCTCGGCGTGTTCCGGCGGGGACGACGACGCCGCCGCGGGGTCCGACGGCAAGGACACCTCGCAGGCGCAGGTCGACGAGGCGGCGGCCAAGGAGTCCTCCGAGGCGCGGATCGAGATCACGCCCAAGAACGGCTCGAACAACGCCTCCATCAACAACTCGGCCACCGTGACCGTCGACAAGGGCACGCTCACCAAGGTCACGATGACCGGTTCCGACGGCACCGTCGTCGAGGGCGAGATATCGGCCGACAAGAAGAGCTGGAAGCCCAGCGTCCAGCTCGAGCGCGCCACCACCTACAAGCTGGCCGTGTCCGCGAAGGACTCCCGGGGCCTCGTCGCCCACGAGAACGCGTCCTTCACGACGGTCTCCCAGGCCAACAGCTTCATCGGCACCTTCACCCCGGACAACGGCACCACGGTCGGCGTGGGCATGCCGGTGTCGATCAACTTCGACAAGGCGATCACGGACAAGGCCGCCGTGCAGAAGGGCATCACCGTGTCCTCCACCAGCGGCCAGGAGGTGGCCTGCCACTGGTTCAACGCCAACCGCATGGACTGCCGCCCCGAGCAGTACTGGCAGGAGGGCTCCACCGTCACCCTGAAGCTGGCGCTCGACGGCGTCGAGGGCGCCGAGGGCGTCTACGGCGTCCAGCAGAAGACGGTCACCTTCAAGATCGGGCGCAACCAGGTCTCCTACGTCGACGCGAAGACCAAGCAGATGAAGGTCACGCAGAACGGCAAGACCGTCAAGACCATCCCGATCTCCGCCGGCGCGCCCGAGACCAAGACGTACGAGGGCCAGATGGTGATCTCCGAGAAGTTCAAGGAGACCCGGATGAACGGCGCGACGGTCGGCTTCACCGACGACGACGGCAAGGGCGAGTACGACATCGCGGACGTGCCCCACGCCATGCGCCTGAGCACCTCCGGCACCTTCATCCACGGCAACTACTGGGGCGCGAAGTCCATCTTCGGCAGCGTCAACACCAGCCACGGCTGCGTGGGCCTCGCCGACACCAAGGGCGCGAACGACCCGAGCACGCCGGGCGCCTGGTTCTACAACAACTCGATCATCGGTGACGTGGTCGTCGTGCAGAACACCGGTGACAAGACCATCGCCCCGGACAACGGCCTCAACGGCTGGAACATGGACTGGGAGCAGTGGAAGGCGGGCTCCGCGATCTGACGCCCCCTCCGCCACGACGGAAAACCCACACCACCCGGCCGGTGCCCTCGAACCCTCCCTCGGGAGCGGTGACGGGGCATCGGCCGTTTTCGTCCCTCCGGCCCCAACCGCGCGATTGCGTAACGGAGTTCCGGCGATGACATCACAGTCACCCGGCGACTTCCCGACCTCTTCCGATCCCCCTTGAGCCGCTTGATCGCCCGTCGGCATACTCCGAGCACCGGGGGGTGCGCGCAGGCGTACGAGACCACCCCCGGCCGGGTGATGCTTCGGCCACCCGGCGACTCCGCTAGGGGGAACCTTGCGCAGACAAGTGAAAAGAGCATGCGCGGCCACGATCGCCACGGCGACCGCCGTGGCGCTCGCGGCGGGCATGGCCGGCCCCGCGTCGGCGAACGGGGAGGGCACCACGGCCGCCGGCTCGTCCGCGAGCGCGGCCGCACTCAAGGGCAAACACCGGATCACCCTCATCACGGGCGACCGGGTCACGCTGGACGCCAAGGGCCGCGTCGTGGGCCTGGAGCCGGCCGAGGGCCGGGAGCACATACCCGTCCAGATCCGCCGCGGCGACGGCCACACGCTGGTCGTGCCGGCCGACGCCGCCCGGCTGGTCGCGTCCGGCAAGCTGGACCGACGGCTCTTCGACGTCACGGAGTTGAGCAAGGCGGCGACCCGCACCGCGCACCGGAGCGGTCTGAAGGTCATCGTCGGCTACCGGGGCTCCGCGAAGACCGCCAAGGCCGAGGTCCGTGACGCGGGCACGGTCCGCCGGGCGCTGACGTCCCTGAACGCGGAGGCGGTGCAGACGCCGCACGAGGCCACCGCCGAGCTGTGGGACGCCGTCACCGACGGCGACCGTACCGCCTCCGGTGTCGCCCGCGTCTGGCTGGACGGCGTCCGCAAGGCGTCCCTGGACACCTCGGTCGGGCAGATCGGCACCCCGAAGGCCTGGGAGGCCGGCTACGACGGCAAGGGCGTCAAGATCGCCGTCCTGGACACCGGTGTGGACGCCACCCACCCCGACCTCAAGGGCCAGGTGAGCGCGTCCAAGAACTTCACCTCCGCGCCCACCGCCGGGGACGTGGTCGGCCACGGCACCCATGTCGCGTCCATCGCGGCCGGCACGGGCGCCCAGTCGAAGGGCAAGTACAAGGGCGTCGCGCCCGGCGCGAAGATCCTCAACGGCAAGGTCCTCGACGACAGCGGCTTCGGCGACGACTCCGGGATCCTCGCCGGCATGGAGTGGGCGGCCGCCCAGGGCGCCGACATCGTCAACATGAGCCTCGGCGGCATGGACACCCCGGAGACCGACCCGCTGGAGGCGGCGGTCGACAAGCTCTCCGCCGAGAAGGGCGTCCTGTTCGCCATCGCGGCGGGCAACGAGGGTCCGCAGTCGATCGGTTCGCCCGGCAGCGCGGACTCCGCCCTCACCGTCGGCGCCGTCGACGACAAGGACAAGCTCGCCGACTTCTCCTCCACCGGCCCGCGCCTCGGCGACGGGGCCGTCAAGCCGGACGTCACCGCCCCCGGCGTGGACATCACGGCCGCCTCGGCGAAGGGCAACGACATCGCCGGGGAGGTCGGCGAGAAGCCGGCCGGCTACATGACCATCTCCGGCACCTCGATGGCCACCCCGCACGTCGCGGGCGCCGCCGCGCTGCTGAAGCAGCAGCACCCGGAGTGGACGTCCACGGAGCTGAAGGGCGCCCTCACCGCCTCCACCAAGGGCGGCAAGTACACCCCCTTCGAGCAGGGTTCGGGCCGCGTCCAGGTGGACAAGGCGATCGCGCAGACCGTGATCGCGGAGCCGGTGTCGCTGAACTTCGGCGTGCAGCAGTGGCCGCACACCGACGACAAGCCGGTCACCGAGAAGCTCACCTACCGCAACCTCGGCACCGAGGACGTCACGCTGAAGCTGACGTCGACCGCCACCGGACCGAAGGGCAAGGCCGCCCCGGCCGGCTTCTTCACCCTCGGCGCCTCCACCCTGACCGTCCCGGCGGGCGGCACGGCCTCCGTGGACGTCACCGCCGACACCCGCCTCGGCGGCACGGTCGACGGCGCGTACTCGGCGTACGTGGTCGCCACGGGAGGCGGTCAGACCGTGCGCACCGCCGCCGTGGTGGAGCGCGAGGTCGAGTCCCACACCGTCACGCTGAAGGTCCTCGACCGCTCCGGCAAGGCGACCGCGAACTACTCGACGTACCTGTCGGGCCTCACCGGCCTGGGCAAGGACCGGTCGTTCGCGCCGTACGAGGCCGACGGCACCGTCAGCGTGCGCGTGCCCAAGGGCAGTTACGTCCTGGACGCCAGCGTGTTCGTGGGCGCCGACCCGGAGAAGTGGCGGGGCGCCGACTGGCTCGCCCAGCCGAAGCTGGACGTCACCAGGAACACCACCGTGACGGTGGACGCCCGCAAGGCCAAGCCGGTGAAGGTCACCGTGCCGGGCAAGGGCGCCAAGACGGAGTTCGCCCTGGCCGACTACACCGTCGAAACCAACGACAGCGCGGTCTCCTACGGCTGGTGGCTGGCGTCCTTCAGCGGCTTCCGCACCGCCCACCTCGGGCCGCAGGTCACCGACGGCACGCTGATCCAGCAGTGGAACGCCCACTTCAGCAAGGGTTCCACGGCGCAGTACAGCGCCGTCACCGGCGGCAAGGTGAAGAAGGTCGCGACCGGTTACACCCGCGCCCTCAAGGCCAAGGAGTTCGCCACCGTCCAGGTCGGCATGGGCGCGGCGGCGAGCGGCAAGAAGGGCTCCGTCAGCGCGTACGGCTGGCTGCCGGGCAGCTCCGGCGCCTCCGGGCTCGGCATCGAGCAGAAGCTGCCCAGCACCCGCACGCTGTACCTGTCCGCGGTCAACGGCGTGAAGTGGGACCTCGACTTCGAGCAGCAGAGCGGGGTCGACAAGGAGGGCTGGCCCGTCTACGACGCCGGCTACACCATCGGCGTCGACAAGGCCTACAAGGGCGGCAAGAGCTACCGGGAGACCGTCAACACGGCCGTCTTCGGGCCGCGTCTCACCTCGGACTACGGCGTCTTCCGCGACGGCAACGACCTTTACGGCATGATCCCGCTGTTCTCCGACGGCAAGGGCCACGTGGGCTCCTCGGAGATCACGTCCGCCACGACGACCCTCTACCGCAACGGCAAGAAGGTCGGCTCCAACAAGGACCCGCTGTCCGGTGAGGCCTTCACCGTCCCGTCCGGTGACGCCGCCTACCGGCTGACCACCTCGGTCAAGCGGAGCGCCAAGGTCGCCGCCGCGTCCACCCGCGTCGACGCGAGCTGGACCTTCCGGTCCAAGAAGACCTCCGGCGAGAAGCACCTGCCCGTCTCCTCGGCCCGGTTCGCCGCGGTCACGGGGCTGGACAGCAAGGTCCCGGCCGGCAAGAAGGCCACCTTCCCGGTCGTCGTGGAGGGCGCCGCCCAGGGCAAGAACCTCAAGTCCCTGGCGGTGTACGTCTCCTACGACGGCGGCAAGACCTGGAAGAAGACCACGGTCAAGAAGGGCAAGGTCACCGTCAAGAACCCCGCCAAGGGCAAGGCGATCTCCTTCCGCGCCAAGATCACCGACAAGAAGGGCAACACGTCCCTGATCTCGGTCTACAACGCCTACCACGGCAAGTAGTCCCCGACGGACGTGACCACGGCGCGGTGAGACCGCGCGACGCACGACGGCCCGCCGGAGGCATCCGCCTCCGGCGGGCCGCCGCGTCGTGTCCCGGGCGTGCGCGGACCGTCCCCGTCAGCGGCAGGCACAGTGAGCGTGGGCACACCCGGAAGTCTGGGTACGCGTTGCGCGTTGTCGCAGCTCGGACACCTGTGGGCCCGGCGGAGGACGATCCGGGCGCACGATCCGCCAAGGAGGAGAAACACCGCATGACCACTGTCGCCGCGTACGCCGCGCCCGCCGCCAAGGCACCGCTGGAGCGCACCACGATCGAGCGGCGCGCCGTCCGCGAGCACGACGTGCTGATCGACATCAAGTTCGCCGGGATCTGCCACTCGGACATCCACCAGGTCCGTGAGGGCTGGGGCGAGGCGATCTTCCCGATGGTGCCCGGCCACGAGATAGCGGGCGTCGTGTCCGAGGTCGGCCCCGGCGTGACCCGGTTCAAGGTCGGCGACCGGGTGGGCGTCGGCTGCATGGTCGACTCCTGCCGCGTGTGCGAGAACTGCCGGGCGGGCAAGGAGCAGTACTGCGTCCAGGGCCAGACCCCGACGTACAACGGCATCGGCCGGGACGGCGAGCCCACCTACGGCGGCTACTCCGAGAAGGTCGTCGTCGACGAGAACTTCGTCGTGCGCATCCCGGACGGCCTCGCCCTCGACGTCGCCGCGCCGCTGCTGTGCGCGGGGATCACGCTGTACTCCCCGCTGAAGCGCTTCGGCGCCGGACCGGGCCGCAAGGTCGCGATCGTCGGCCTGGGCGGTCTGGGCCACCTGGGCGTGAAGATCGCGCACGCGATGGGCGCCGAGGTGACGGTGCTGTCGCAGTCCCTGCGCAAGAAGGACGACGGGCTGCGGCTGGGCGCCGCCCACTACCACGCCACCGGCGACCCGAAGACCTTCGAGGAGCTGCGGGGCGCCTTCGACCTGATCGTGTCGACGGTGTCGGCGCCGCTGGACTTCGGCGCGTACCTGTCGCTGCTGAAGACGGAGGGCACGCTGGCGAACGTGGGCGCGCCCGAGGACCCGGTCTCCCTCAACCTCTTCTCGCTGATCGGCGGCGGCCGCACCCTGGCCGGCTCGATGATCGGCGGCATCCCGGAGACCCAGGAGACGCTGGACTTCTGCGCCGAGCACGGCATCGGCGCGGAGATCGAACTGATCGCCGCGTCCGAGATCAACGAGGCCTACGAACGCGTCGAGAACAGCGACGTCCGCTACCGTTTCGTGATCGACACGGCGACGATCTGAGCTGCGCTGCCGCGCGGGTCCACGTCGGCCCCCGCGGGCGGCGGACGCGTGGGGGCGGCCGCCGGTGGGGCGGCGCTCCGTGGGCCGGGCGACCGGCTCCGGCGGGCGGGCGAGGTGCCTCGGGGCGCCCCGCCCGCCGTTCGCCTCACGCGTCCGCGTACTCCACGTACAGGGGACTGGCGACCAGGAGACCCGGGGTCCTCGTGGCGGGGAAGCCCGTGGTGACGCGGGCGTAGCCGCGCATCGTCGCCGCCGTCTCCGGGTGGGTCTGGGCGTCGATGCGGGCCAGGAGGGCGTGGAGGGCGGTGACGAGGGAGGGGCGGCGGCCGTCCGGGCCGGTGCCGAGGTCGTCGGAGAGGGCGGCGAGCAGCGCGCCGGGGGCGCTGGCGTCGGAACCGAGGAGGTTCCGTACGAGCGCGCCGGACTGGCGGGTCTCGTCGGTGACGCGGGGCGGCGGTCCGGCGATCAGGTGGTCGGCCGAGCCGTGCAGCAGCAGCCGGACGGGACGGTCCGGCTCCGGGGCGTCCGCGAAGAACACCATCGTCGGGTCGGCGCCGTCCAGGACGAAGTAGTTGAGCGGCGCCTCGAAGGCGATCCACTGCCCCGGCCGCACCCCCGCCTCCGTGTACCAGCGCGCCGACTCCTCGACGCGGCGCACCACCCGCAGCAGGTGCCGGCCCCACAGGTCGGACGCGGGGCCGGGCGACGGGTCCACCTCCACCCCGCCGAACGGCGTGGAGACGCTGACCCGCTGCCGGGGCCACGCGGACCGCAGTCCGGGCAGAAACTGCGAGAGTTTCCGGTCGGACAGGTAGATGACTTCCTGCACTCCTGCTCCGTTCTTCACACGTCCTGGAGACCGAGGAACTCGAAGGCCGCCGGCGGCAGCAGCTCCGAGGGCCGGTGGAGCCCGTCCGGGCCCGGCTCCATGTCCCGCACGATGCGGTCCAGCAACTCGTCGAGGCCCGGGCGACCGTCCGGGTCCGGACGCAGGCACGGCGCGACGACGTCCACGAAGGCGTCCGGCACGCCACGGAGGTCGGGCGCCTCGGACTGCATGCGCAGCATGGTGCGCACGGGGTCGCTGCCCGGGTACGGACTGTGCCCGGTCGCGGCGAACACCAGCACGGCGCCCAGCGCGTACACGTCGCTCGCGGACGTCACCTTCCGGGCGTCCAGCGCCTGCTCGGGGGACATGTAGGCGGGCGTGCCCAGCGTGGTGTGCGCGACGGTCAGCTTGCTGGCCGCCGCGGCCGCCGCCAGCGCGAGCCCGAAGTCGATCACGCGCAGGCCGTCCACGCCGACCAGCACGTTGGAGGGTTTCAGATCGCGGTGCACGATGTCCGCCGCGTGCACCGAGCGCAGCGCCTCCACCAGCTGCGCCGCCACCCAGCGCAGCGCCCCCAGCGGCAGCGGTCCGCACGCGTCGACGAGGTCCTTCAGGGACGGCGCCGAGACGTACGCGGTGGCCAGCCAGGGGATGTCACCGGTGGTGTCCGCGTCCACGACGGGCGGTGCGTAGAAGCCGTTCACGCCCCGCGCCGCGGCCACCTCACGCTGGAAGCGCCTGCGGAACTCCAGGTCGTCGGCCAGCTCCTCCTTGACGACCTTGACGGCGAGCAGCCGCCCGGCCGGGGTCCGCCCGAGGAACACCCGGCCCATCGACCCGCTGCCGATCCGCCGCAGCACCGTGTACGGCCCGACCCGGCGCGGGTCGAAGGGCTGCAGCGGCTTCCAGCGGGACGTGGGGTCCCACTCGTGGTGCTGGGGCCGCAGCACCGAACCGGCCGGAGGCGACGCGGGCGGCGGCACCCGGGGGAGGGACGCGGCGGTCTCCCGCACGACGCCGAGGGCGTCGATCAGCTCCCGGACCACCGGCGCCTCGACCGTGGCCGACGCCGACCGTACGAAGTGGCCCAGCTCGGTCATCTTGTCCAGGACGACCCTGCTGTCGACCCCGACTGTCCTGGCCAGCTCGTAGACCCGTACGTTCGCCACACCCGACTCCTCCACCGGAGGCCCGTCCTGGCCTCGCAGGGGTCAAGAATATGGGGGCGGACGGGGCAATATACGGACAAACACAGGGACGTCGCGCGGGTGTTGACGTCAGTGCGGCAGCGTGGGCCGGCGTCAGTGGGGCAGCGAGGCCGGACTGCCGCCGTTCGCCTCGTAGCCGGCGACCGCCAGGGCGCGGTACACCGCGAACTCGGCGGCCGGGTCCGGGGAGAGCGTCCACGGCAGCGCGCCGACGTGCCCGTCGACGTGTATGAGCTGGCTCATGGCCTCCGCCCAGCGCTCGGCGCGCACCAGGAAGAAGATCAGCATGTGCCGTACGTGCGCCAGCATCGGGTCGTCCGGGCGGGCCGAGTGCACCGCGTGCAGCGCGCCGTGGATCGCCTTGGAGACGGTCTCGCTCTGGTAGAACCCGCTGACCAGATTCACCTCCGGAAGGTGCTCGAACACCGCGAACAGCGGCATCGCGGCCAGCAGGGACCCCTGGGGCGCCCGCGCCGCCGCGGCCTCCGCGAAGTCGAACGCCTGCTGCCGCGAGCCGTGCCACTTCTCGCACCAGTAGTGCAGCGCGGCCAGGTGCGCGCCCATGTGCGCCGGGGCGCGGTCCAGGATCTTCAGCCAGACCTGCTCGAACTCCTGCTGCGAGTAACCGAGTCCGCGCGCCACGGACAGCTCCACGAGGTACGGTACCGGGTCGCCGGGGGCCAGCAGCGCGGCCTGGCCGCACGCCGCCTTCGCCTCCTCCATGATGATCCGGAACTCGTCCGTGCCGGGTGCGGCCGTGCGCCAGGCCTGCTGCACCAGGAACTCGGCGTGCACCGCGGCGCCGCCCGCGTCCTTGGGCGCCTCGGAGCGCCACACCCGCAGCCACTGGCCGCCCGGCGCCTCGGACACCCCGCCGGGCCGCTGCGCCAGCTCCAGCGACGCGGCGCCCGCGAAGGCCTGCACCCGTTGCCAGCGCTGCTCGCCGTCCGCGGGCGTGCCCGCCAGCAGCTGCTGCGCCGCGCGGTAGTCCTGGGTGCGCTGCACCACGTCGAGGACGTCCAGCAGGTCCTGGTCGGGGCCGGGCATGCGGATGTCCAGCTCCTCCTGGAGCGCGAAGCCGTAGTTCGCCGGGTCCGCCGCGTCCGGGTGGCCGGGCGGAACCAGGCCCACGGCGCCGCGCCGGCGGCGAAGGAACGGCAGCACCACGAAGCCGAGCATGACGAGGGCGATCAGGACCCACAGAATCTCCATGTCACCAGCGAACCAGACCGCGCGGCCGGATGGCCAACCCGCTGCCCGGACCTGTGGAAAAACCCCGCCGTCCGCCCCCGGGAAGGCCCCTCCGCCCCGCCCGGCGGTCCGCGGGCGTCACCACGGCGTTCCGCGCACTACCCTCGGGCGCATGAGCGACAGGCACATCAGTCAGCACTTCGAGACGCTCGCGATCCACGCGGGCAACACCGCCGACCCTCTGACGGGGGCGGTCGTCCCGCCGATCTACCAGGTGTCCACCTACAAGCAGGACGGCGTCGGCGGCCTGCGCGGCGGCTACGAGTACAGCCGCAGCGCCAACCCGACCAGGACCGCGCTGGAGGAGAACCTGGCCGCCCTGGAGGGCGGCCGCCGCGGGCTCGCGTTCGCGTCCGGACTGGCGGCCGAGGACTGCCTGCTGCGCACGCTGCTCGCGCCCGGTGACCATGTGGTCATCCCGAACGACGCGTACGGCGGCACGTTCCGCCTGTTCGCCAAGGTCGTGGCCCGCTGGGGCGTTCAGTGGTCGGTGGCCGACACCTCCGACCCGGCCGCGGTGCGGGACGCGATCACCCCGAAGACCAGGGCGATCTGGGTGGAGACCCCCTCCAACCCGCTGCTCGGCATCACCGACATCGCTGCCGTCGCCCAGGTGGCGCGGGACGTCGGCGTCCGGCTGGTCGTCGACAACACCTTCGCCACGCCGTACCTGCAGCAGCCGCTCGCGCTCGGCGCGGACGTCGTCGTGCACTCCCTGACCAAGTACATGGGCGGCCACTCGGACGTCGTCGGCGGCGCCCTGGTCACCGCCGACGCGGAACTGGGCGAGGAGCTGGCGTTCCACCAGAACGCGATGGGCGCGGTCGCCGGGCCCTTCGACGCGTGGCTGGTGCTGCGCGGCACCAAGACGCTGTCGGTGCGCATGGACCGGCACAGCGAGAACGCGACCCGCGTCGCCGACATGCTCACCCGCCACCCGCGCGTGACGAGCGTGCTGTACCCGGGTCTGCCCGACCACCCCGGTCACGAGGTCGCCGCCAAGCAGATGCGCGCCTTCGGCGGCATGATCTCCTTCCGCGTCGAGGGCGGCGAGCAGGCGGCCGTCGAGGTGTGCGACCGCGCGCGGGTGTTCACCCTCGGCGAGTCCCTGGGCGGTGTCGAGTCGCTGATCGAGCATCCCGGCCGGATGACGCACGCGTCGGTCGCCGGTTCGCAGCTCGAGGTGCCCGCCGACCTGGTGCGCCTGTCCGTCGGCATCGAGAACGTCGACGACCTGCTCGAGGACCTGCAGCAGGCGCTGGGCCGCTAGGGCCCGGACGAGGAGCCTGGTCACCAGCCGGTCGTCAGGGGTGGGGCCGTCCCGGACGGCGGCTCCACCCAGGGCCGGGCGGTCAGCGCCCACACGGTGAACGCCACGGCCGCCGCGCACAGCAGCAGCCACACCGCGCGCCGGGCGTACCTCCGGCGCCGCAGCACGCGGGCGCCGCGCCGCACGGCCTCCGCGGCGAGGCCGGGCGGCAGCACCGGGGGCCCCTGCGCCATCAGCCGCCGCACGCGCTCCTCGCGGTTCGTCCGGTTCACGCCGCCTCCCCGGTCATGACGGCACCGTGCCGACGCGTCCCGGCGCGCGGGCCGGTTCCGGAGCCGGGCGCAGCATGACGGCCATCGCGCGGTTCTGCACGGCCCGTACGCGCTCGGCGGGGAGCCCCAGCAGGGCCGCCGCCCGCTCCTCGCCGATGCCCTCGTGCAGCCGCATGACCAGGACCAGCCGCTCCTGCGGGCTCAGCCCGGCCAGCGGGCCGCCGGGACGGGGCCGGAAGGGGAGCCGCCCGCCGTGGCGCAGGGCGCCGAGCGCGAACCTGATCATCAGGTACTGCCGGGTGTGGTCGTACGGGTCCTCGCCGTGCAGCCGCTCCCAGCAGGCGTACGTACGGGCCAGGGCGAGGGTGAGCAGGCGCTGGGCGCGCGGGTTGGCGTCCCGCGGCTCGGCGGTCAGCAGGGTCGCGGTGTGCAGCAGCCGTCCGCCCGCGCCCGCGACGTACGCCCGGAACTCCTGGGCGCGACGGACGTCGTCGCACGCATGCCGTGGTCGCACCCGCACCTCCCGTGGCCCCCGCGGAGGGCCGCCCCGTGCCGTGCGGCGGACGGAAACCCTCTCCCCATATCAGGCCAGGGCGCGCATCCGGGTCAAGAGGCGCGCACGGTGCGGACGCGCGGCCGGATCAGGCGTCGCCGCGGTCGTGCCCGGCCATCCGGGCGGACAGCGCGCCGTTGAACCGGGTGAGGAGCGCGCAGAACGCCTCGCGCTCCTCCGGCGCCCAGTCGTCGGTCAGCTCGGCCATCAACTGCCGCCGGGAGGAGCGTACTTCCTCCAGGCGGGCCTGGCCGCGCGGGGAGAGCTGGAGCACGACCGCGCGGCCGTCCTCGGGGTGCGAGGTCCGCTTGACCAGGCCGGTGTCCACGAGCGGCGCCACCTGCCGGGTGACGGTGGAGGAGTCGATCCCCATGCTCGCGGCCAGGGCCTTGACGCCCATCGGGCCTTCCTTGTCGAGCCGGTTGAGCAGCAGGTAGGCGGCGCGGTCCATGGAGTTGCGGACCTGGCCGACCCCGCCGAGCCGGGTCTGTTCGGCACGGCGGGCGAAGAGCGCCACCTCGTGCTGCAGAGTGTCGAGAAGACCGGTGTCACCGTCCGCGGCCGGATCGGTCGTCATGTCCATCGACATTTCAGGTGTAGTGGGCATGGCGGGGGGCTCACTTCGTGATGGGCTGCTGATGGGACGACAGGGTACGCGGCCGGGGCGCGGACCGTACCAGGGCTGTGGAAAGCGGCCGTCCGCGGGTCGGTCACCGCGCCCGTCCTCCCCGGGGGGACTGCGATGCTGGAGACATGAACCACAGCACGGCCGGCCGACTGCGGACCGTCACCCTCGACGACGTGCGCGGCGCTCGGAAGACGCTCTCCGGCGTGGCCCGCACGACCGCTCTGGAGGGCAGCCGGCACCTGTCCCGGCAGGTGGGCGCGCCGACGCTGCTGAAGTGCGAGAACCTCCAGCGGACCGGGTCCTTCAAGCTGCGCGGCGCGTACGTGCGGATCGCCGGGCTGCTCCCCGAGGAGCGGGCCGCGGGGGTCGTCGCGGCGAGCGCGGGCAACCACGCGCAGGGCGTGGCGCTGGCGTCGGCGCTGCTCGGGGTGCGGTCCACGGTGTTCATGCCGAAGGGCGCCCCGCTGCCGAAGATCAGCGCGACCCGGGAGTACGGCGCCGAGGTGCGCCTGCACGGCCAGGTGGTGGACGAGTCGCTGGCCGCGGCGCAGGAGTACGCGCGCGAGACGGGCGCGGTGTTCATCCACCCCTTCGACCACCCGGACGTCATCGCAGGCCAGGGCACGGTGGGACTGGAGATCCTGGAGCAGTGCCCCGAGGTGCGCACGATCGTCGTCGGGGTCGGCGGGGGCGGGCTGGCCGCCGGGATCGCGGTCGCGGTGAAGGCGCTGCGGCCGGACGTGCGGATCGTCGGCGTGCAGGCGGAGGGCGCGGCGGCCTACCCGCCGTCGCTGGCCGCCGGGCGTCCGGTGTCGCTGGACCACCCGGTCACGATGGCCGACGGGATCAAGGTGGGGCGGCCCGGCGACGTGCCGTTCGGGCTGGTCGGCGAGTTGGTGGACGAGGTGCGCACGGTCACCGAGGACGAACTGTCGGCCGCGCTGCTGCTGTGTCTGGAGCGGGCCAAGCTGGTGGTCGAGCCGGCCGGGGCGAGCCCGGTCGCGGCGCTGCTGAGCCGGCCCGAGGCCTTCGAGGGGCCGGTCGTCGCGGTGCTGTCCGGCGGCAACGTGGACCCGGTGCTGATGGAACGGGTGCTGCGGCACGGCATGGCGGCGCAGGGCCGCTACCTGGCCGTCCGGCTGCGGCTGACGGACCGGCCGGGCGCCCTGGCCTCGCTGCTGGGGGCGCTGTCCGCGGTCGACGCCAACGTCCTCGACGTGAGCCACATGCGGACCGACCCGCGGCTGGGACTCACGGAGGCGGAGGTCGAGCTGCATCTGGAGACCAAGGGGCCGGCGCACTGCGCCGAGGTCCAGCAGGCGTTGCGCGACGCGGGTCACACGGTGACGGGTTAGCCGGCGGCGGGTCAGCCGGAAGCGGCTTCACCCCTTCGGGTAAATCCGTTGAGGGATGCGATACATCGCGTTAGTGTGTGTCTCTCGTCACGGTGTGGCCGCCGACGCCCCCGGCGCCCTCCCGGGCGCGCACCCGGCACATGCCGGCACACGAACCTAGGCTTTTCCGAAGAATCACGACGACGTGGAGATTTCTATGCCAGGTGCCATTCAAGCCGAAGGTCTGGTGAAGACCTTCGGAGACGTCAAGGCACTGGACGGCGTCGACCTCGAGGTCCCCGAGGGAACCGTCCTGGGACTGCTCGGGCCCAACGGCGCGGGCAAGACCACCACCGTCCGCTGTCTCACCACGCTGCTCCGTCCCGACAGCGGCAAGGCCGTCGTCGCCGGCATCGACGTGCTGAAGCACCCCGACGCCGTGCGCCGCTCGATCGGTCTGTCCGGCCAGTTCGCCGCCGTCGACGAGTACCTCACCGGCCGGGAGAACCTCCAGATGGTCGGCCAGCTGTACCAGATGAGGGCCAAGGCCGCCCGGGCCCGCGCGGACGAGCTGCTGGAGCAGTTCCACCTGGCGGACGCGGCCGACCGCACGGCGAAGACCTACTCCGGCGGCATGCGCCGCCGGCTCGACCTCGCCGCCGCCCTGGTCGTCTCCCCGCCCGTGATGTTCATGGACGAACCGACGACCGGTCTCGACCCGCGCAACCGCCAGCAGCTCTGGGACGTGATCAAGAACCTCGTCTCCAGCGGCACGACCCTGCTGCTCACCACGCAGTACCTGGAGGAGGCCGACCACCTGGCGCACGACATCGCGGTCGTCGACCAGGGCCGGGTCATCGCCCAGGGCACCTCCGACCAGCTCAAGGCCCGCACCGGCGGCGACCGCGTCGAGGTCGTGGTGCACGAGCGCGAGCACATCCGCACCGCGGCCGCCCTCCTCGACAAGTACAGCCTGCGCGGCCCCGGCCACGGCGACACCACGGTCGAGGAGCACATGCGCAAGATCACGACACCGGTCTCCGGCGGGGCGAAGCTGCTCGCCGAAGTCATCCGCGAGCTCGACGCCGACGGCATCGAGATCGACGACATCGGGCTGCGCCGCCCCACCCTCGACGACGTGTTCCTCTCCCTCACCGGCCACGCCGCCGAGTCCGCCCCGTCCGACGCCGAGGAGGCCGCGAAGTGAGCACCACCGCCGAGTCCACGCGGGTCGCATCCCCCGGCAACGCCTTCAGCCGCTCGGTCCGCGACTCGCTGGTCGTCGCCCGCAGAAACCTAATTCGGATGACCAGGATTCCTGAGATGATCCTTTTTGGTGTCATCCAGCCAGTTATGTTCGTAGTTCTGTTCACGTACGTCTTTGGCGGCTCCATCAACATTCCGGGGGCGCCTTCGGGTAGCGCGAGCGCCTACAAGGAATTCCTGATGGCCGGCATCTTCGCCCAGACCGTCACCTTCGCCACCGCCGGCGCCGGTGCGGGCATCGCCGACGACATGCACAAGGGCCTCATCGACCGCTTCCGTTCCCTGCCGATGGCACGTGGTGCGGTGCTGACCGGCCGTACTCTCGCCGACCTGGTGCAGACGGCGGTGACGCTGGCCGTGCTGGCGGGCGTGGCCCTGATCGTAGGCTGGCGAGCTGACGAGAACCTCGGCAAGGTGCTCGCGGGCTTCGGTCTCCTCCTTCTCCTCGGGTACGCGTTCACCTGGATTGGCGCGTTGATCGGCCTGACCGTACGCACTCCCGAGGCCGCGACCTCGGGCGGCCTGATCTGGCTGTTTCCGTTGACGTTCATCTCGAACGCTTTCGTCCCGGTCAACGGCATGCCCAATTTCCTTCAGTACGTCGCCGAGTGGAATCCGTTCAGTGCTACAGTGGCGGCGGCGCGCGGGCTATTCGGCAACACGATTGACGGTGTGCCGAAGTCGGTGACTGGCGCGTGGCCGATGGAACACCCGGTCTGGGCCTCGTTGGCCTGGTCCGTGCTGATTATCGTCGTCTTCCGAACGCTGGCAGTGCGCAAGTACCGCAAGGCGGTGTACTGAGCGCGACTCCAGGCGGCGTCTGACATGAAGAGGAAAGACAGCAAGCGGCCCAGAGTCGAACCTGCCAGCTCTGGGCCGCCTGCTGCACCACGTCAGCGGAAGAGCTTGTAGGGCGAGCTGCCCTGCCAGACGGTGCGCCCGTTGTAGACCGCAGCGGCCCACGTGGTCATGTTTCCGCATGCAGGCTTAGGAGCCGACACCTTGTGAGTGCCGGCGGTGAACTCCTTGCAGCCGGACGCGACTGGGGACCGCTGCAACCAGAACCACACCCACGCACAACCTGCCCCGAAGTGGTCATCTTCGGACTGATCCAGCCGATCATGTTCGTGGTGCTGTTCTCGTACGTGTTCGGCGGCTCGCTGGACATCGGCGGCAGCACCAGCCCGCAGGTCTACCGCGAGTTCCTGATGGCCGGCATCTTCGCCCAGACCGTCACCTTCGCCACCGCGGGGGCCGGAGCGGGCATCGCCGAGGACATGCACAAGGGGCTCATCGACCGCTTCCGCTCCCTGCCGATGGCGCGCGGCGCGGTGCTCACCGGCCGCACCCTCGCCGACATGGTGCAGACGGCGCTCACCCTGCTCGTGCTCGCCGTCGTCGCCCTGCTGGTCGGCTGGCGCACCCACACCGGCATCGGCGAGGTGCTCGGCGCGTTCGGCCTGCTGCTGCTCACCGGGTACGCGTTCACCTGGATCGGCGCGGTCATCGGCCTGTCGGTGCGCACGCCGGAGGCGGCCACCTCCGGCGGACTGGTCTGGCTCTTCCCGGTCACGTTCGTGTCGAACGCGTTCGTGGACTCCAGCAACATGACGCCGTGGCTGCGGCACATCGCGGACTGGAACCCGTTCAGCGCCACCGTCCAGGCCTGCCGCGAGCTGTTCGGCAACCCGGGCGTCTCCACCTCGGACGCCTGGCCGATGCAGCACCCGGTGTGGGCGTCGGTGATCTACTCGGTGCTGATCATCGTGGTCTTCCGGACCCTGGCCGTGCGCCGGTACCGCTCGGCGGCGGCATGACGGAGCTCCCGGCGCCGCTCGGACGCCGGGGGCCCGTGGGGACTCGCGCGCGGCGGGTCAGCCGTCGTACGGCTCAGCCTTGAGGATCTTCACCGACGCCTTCCTGCCGTTCGGCAGCTCGTACTCCGCGTCCTCGCCGACCTTGTGGCCCATCACGCCGGTGCCCAGCGGGGACTGCGGCGAGTAGGTCTCGATCTCGGAGCTCGCGTACTCGCGGGAGGCGAGCAGGAAGGTCAGCGTGTCGTCCTCGTCACCGTCGAAGGCGATCGTCACGATCATGCCCGGCGCCACCGAGCCGTCGGCCGCCGGGGGCGTGCCCACCTTGGCGTTCTCGAGGAGCTGGGTGAGCTGGCGCACACGGAGCTCCTGCTTGCCCTGCTCCTCCTTGGCCGCGTGGTACCCGCCGTTCTCACGCAGGTCGCCCTCCTCACGCGCGGCGGCGATCTTGGCGGCGATCTCCGTGCGCGCGGGACCAGTAAGGTACGCAAGCTCTTCCTTGAGCTTGTTGTACGCCTCCTGGGTCAGCCAGGTGACGTTCTCGCTGGTCTGGGTCACAGGTGCTCCTCGTAGTTACTGGGAATACAAAGCAACGCCCTCCCAGAAGGATGGTCCTCCGGGGACGGGCGAAACCACGAGCCTAACAATTGAGTGCCCGTAGGGGGAGGACATAAGCCGCTGTACCCGCGTCAGCGCAGGTCAGCGGCCCGGTATTCCCCGTCGCGTCACTCGGCGTGACAGCCGAGGAGCTCCGCGCTGGTGCCGGGGGAGGTGGTGCGCAGCGTGACCACCTCGTCGATGCGGGTGGCGTCGCCGTCGAAGCGGAAGTCGGCGCGGCCGACCTCGGCGCCGTCCGCGGACTGGGAGCGCACGGTGCAGTAGCCGACGACGCCGGCGTCCTTGTGCACCTCCAGGTGCACCTTCACCGCGTCCTCGCCGGTCTCGAAGCGGATCAGCTCGGCGCTGATCTCGTTCTGCGCGACGTGGTGGTAGCCGAACCAGCCGATCATGGCGGCGAACAGGACGGCGAGCACCCCGCCGACGACCTTGAGGGTGCGGTCGGCGCGCTGGTCCGAGGAGCGGCCGTAACGGCCCTCGGGGGTCCGCGTGCCCGACGTACTCATGATCGTCTCCTCGGCAGGAAGGAACCGGCGTCCCCGGACCGTCCCGGGAGCGGCGCTCCGGAATTTTTCGCCCCCCGGTTCCGTCACTATAGAAGCCTGCGACTGCGCCGCCGCACACAGGGCGCCCAACGACTTGAGGATTGAGTCTTGACTGACCAGCTGCGACTGATGGCCGTGCACGCCCACCCCGACGACGAGTCGAGCAAGGGCGCGGCCACCATGGCGAAGTACGTGTCCGAGGGAGTGGACGTGCTGGTGGTGACCTGCACGGGCGGGGAGCGCGGCTCCATCCTCAACCCCAAGCTCCAGGGGGACCCGTACATCGAGGAGCACATCCACGAGGTGCGCAGGAAGGAGATGGACGAGGCGCGCGAGATCCTCGGCGTGAAGCAGGAGTGGCTGGGCTTCGTCGACTCGGGGCTGCCCGAGGGCGACCCGCTGCCGCCGCTGCCGGAGGGCTGCTTCGCCCTGGAGGACGTCGACAAGGCGGCGGGCGAGCTGGTGCGCAAGATCCGCTCCTTCCGGCCCCAGGTGATCACCACCTACGACGAGAACGGCGGCTACCCGCACCCCGACCACATCATGACCCACAAGATCACGATGGTGGCGTTCGAGGGCGCGGCGGACACCGAGAAGTACCCGGAGGACGAGTTCGGCCCGGCGTACCAGCCGCTGAAGGTGTACTACAACCAGGGCTTCAACCGGCCCCGCACCGAGGCGCTGCACCAGGCGATGCTGGAGCGCGGGCTCGAGTCGCCCTACGGCGACTGGCTGAAGCGGTGGGACGAGTTCGAGCGCAAGGAGCGCACGCTCACCACGCACGTGCCGTGCGCCGACTTCTTCGAGATCCGCGACAAGGCGCTGATCGCGCACCGCACGCAGATCGACCCCGACGGGGGCTGGTTCCGGGTGCCGCTCGATCTCCAGAAGGAGGTCTGGCCGACGGAGGAGTACGAGCTCGCGAAGTCGCTCGTGGACACCTCCCTCCCCGAGGACGACCTCTTCGCGGGCATCCGGGACAATGGCTGACATGAGCGCAAGCGCAAGCCTGGCAATGACCCACCTGGTTCCCCTCGCCCAGGAATTCGACGAGGACAAGGTCACCCCCGGCGTCCTCGGCTTCATCGTCTTCGCGGTGATGGCCGTGGCGGTCTGGGGGCTGATGAAGTCGATGAACCGGCACATGGGCCGCGTGAACTTCGCGGAGGCGGACGAGACCGCCGCGGACGGCGCCGTCCCCGACGGCGGCAACTCCACCACGGCCTGACACCGGGCCCGCAGCCCCGCGGCACCCGGCACGCCCGCCGGGTGCCGCATGCCGTGCGGGCGCGGCCGGCCTCGGTTGCCGCGCGGGCCGGCGGCGCACCGCATGCCGCACGCCTGCGGCCGGCCCCGGTCGCCGGGCACCGCGTGCCCGGCGCCCGCCCCGGCGAGGGCGGCGCGCGCCGACGGAGCTGCTGAGCGGCTCCGGGCCGAGCCTCGGCGTCCGGGCCCGCGCCGCTCGCCCCCCTCCGGCGGCGATCGCGTCCCTACGAGTGTGCTGCGGCCGGGGCCCGGCGCGAGGGTGCGACGACCGTCGACCGCGCCGTCACGCTCCCTTCACGCGCTGGGGCGCCCGGGGGCGCGTGACGGGCCGCGGCGCCGCCCGTCCCGCGCCGGACGGGCGGAGTGCGCGAGGATGGAGACATGGCGAACCGACTTGCGCAGGCCACGTCCCCCTACCTCCTCCAGCACGCCGACAACCCCGTCGACTGGTGGACCTGGTCCGAGGAGGCCTTCGCGGAGGCGCGGCGGCGCGACGTGCCGGTGCTGCTGAGCGTCGGCTACTCCAGCTGCCACTGGTGCCACGTCATGGCCTACGAGTCCTTCGAGGACCGGGCCACCGCCGACGAGATGAACGCGCACTTCGTCAGCATCAAGGTCGACCGCGAGGAGCGGCCGGACGTCGACGCCGTGTACATGGAGGCGGTGCAGGCGGCGACCGGGCACGGCGGCTGGCCGATGACGGTGTTCCTCACCCCCGACGCCGAGCCGTTCTACTTCGGCACCTACTTCCCGCCGGAACCGCGGCACGGCATGCCGTCGTTCCGGCAGGTGCTGGAGGGCGTCCGGCAGGCCTGGGAGGAACGGCGGGACGAGGTCGGCGAGGTCGCCGGGAAGATCACGCGGGACCTGGCTGGCCGGGAGCTGTCCGTGGGCGATGACCAGGTGCCCGGCGAGCAGGAGCTGGCGCAGGCGCTGCTCGGCCTGACCCGCGAGTACGACCCGCAGCGCGGCGGCTTCGGCGGGGCGCCGAAGTTCCCGCCGTCCATGGTGATCGAGTTCCTGCTGCGGCACCACGCCCGCACCGGCGCGGAGGGCGCGCTGCAGATGGCGGCGGACACCTGCGAGCGGATGGCGCGCGGCGGCATCTACGACCAGCTCGGCGGCGGCTTCGCCCGCTACTCCGTGGACCGCGACTGGGTGGTCCCGCACTTCGAGAAGATGCTCTACGACAACGCCCTGCTCTGCCGGGTCTACGCCCGCCTGTGGCGGAGCACCGGCTCGGAGCTGGCGCGCCGCGTCGCGCTGGAGACGGCCGACTTCATGGTCCGCGAGCTGCGCACACCGGAGGGCGGGTTCGCGTCCGCGCTGGACGCCGACAGCGACGACGGCACCGGACGGCACGTGGAGGGCGCCTACTACGTGTGGACGCCGGCGCAGCTGCGCGAGGTGCTCGGTGACGCGGACGCGGAGCTGGCCGCCCGGTACTTCGGGGTGACCGAGGAGGGCACCTTCGAGGAGGGCGCCTCGGTGCTCCAGCTCCCGCAGCGCGACGAGGTGTTCGACGCGTCCCGCGTCGACGGCATCCGGGAACGGCTGCTCGCGGCGCGCGACCGGCGGCCCGCGCCCGGACGGGACGACAAGGCGGTCGCCGCCTGGAACGGCCTGGCGATCGCCGCGCTCGCCGAGACCGGCGCGTACTTCGGCCGGCCGGACCTGGTCGAGGCCGCGGTGGCCGCCGGTGACCTGCTGGTGCGGGTGCACCTGGACGAACACGCCCGCATCGCCCGGACCAGCAAGGACGGCCAGGCGGGCGGCAACGCGGGCGTGCTGGAGGACTATGCCGACGTCGCCGAGGGCTTCCTGGCGCTGGCGTCGGTGACCGGCGAGGGCGTGTGGCTGGACTTCGCGGGCCTGCTCGTCGACCACATCCTGACCCGCTTCCGGGACGCCGGGTCGGGCGCGCTGTACGACACGGCGTCGGACGCGGAGCGGCTGATCCGGCGCCCGCAGGACCCGACGGACAACGCGACCCCGTCCGGCTGGACCGCCGCCGCGGGCGCGCTGCTCGGCTACGCCGCGCACACCGGTTCCGAGCCGCACCGCACGGCCGCCGAGCGGGCCCTGGGCGTGGTGAAGGCGCTCGGCCCGCGCGTGCCGCGGTTCATCGGCTGGGGTCTGGCGGTCGCCGAGGCCGTGCTGGACGGGCCGCGCGAGGTCGCGGTGGTCGGGCGGGGTCCGGACGACCCGGCGACCGCGGAGCTGCACCGCACGGCCCTGCTGGGCACCGCGCCCGGCGCGGTGGTGGCCGTGGGCACGGAAGGCGGCGACGAGTTCCCGCTGCTCGCGGACCGCCCCCTCGTCGACGGCGCCCCGGCCGCCTACGTCTGCCGCGACTTCACCTGCGACGCCCCGACCACCGACCCGGACCGGCTGCGGACGGCGCTCGGCGGGCGGGCGTGAGAGCCGTCGTACGGCGTCGTCAGCCGCGCTCCGCCCGCGACGCCACCGCGCGCTCCACGATCGCCTCCAGCTGTTCGTGGTGCGCGCCCTTCCAGTAGGCGCGCCCGCAGTCGGAGCACTGGGCGAACACGTCGTACGTGCGGTGGGTGCCCTCCTCGAGCTGGTCGGCGACGTCCTCCTTGCCGGCCGCGCGCAGCAGCCCGTTGCAGGCGGTGCAGCGGGTCCAGGGCCGCAGCTCGGGGTCGAAGCGGTCGAGGACGTACGCCAGCTGCTCCTCGGGGCGGGTGCTGTAGACGAAGGCGCCCGCCCACAGTTCGCGGCGGCGCAGCAGGCCCCGGTCACGGCTGAGCATGACCCGCTGCTCGGCGGCCGAGCGGGCGGCCAGCGCGGGGTCGCCGATGTCGGTCGACTCGTACGCGGTGTCCACGCCCAGCAGCCGCAGCCGGCGGGCGAGGGTGCCGAGGTGGACGTCGAGCAGGAAGCGCAGGGGGGCGCCGGGCACCCGCTGCGGGTGGGCGTGGGGGCGGACGGTCACCGACTCGCCGGCGGCCGGGACGTGTCCGGCGGGCACCTCGCGGCCGTCCACCAGCAGCGTGCCGACCTCGGTCAGCGGGACGCCGAGGGACTCGACGACGTGGCCGAGGCTGGAGACGCCGTCGGTGGGCGTCCGGAGGGTGCCTGTGGGGCGTGCCCGGGGGACGAAGAGGAGCAGCTCGGGGGCGAACTCGACGTGGATCTCGGGACCGTTCACCCGGTCAGGATGGCATGTCCGGGGCGTGGCGCCTCAGGAGGCCGCGGCGGGCAGGCCGTGCTCGATCACGTCGACGGCCCGGTCGGCGAGGCCGGTGGGTCCGCCGCGGTCGTCGCGGCGGCATCCCGTCCGGGTACGCCGTGTCGGCGGAGCGGGCGAGGGCGGGGGCGAGGGCGAGGACGGGCCGCTCGGCGACGGCTGTGCGCCGCTCGGCGACTCCCGGCCGCGTCGGCGGCGGGCCGGCGTCGTGCCGGTGGTGCCGGGCGTCGTGCCCGGTGGTGCCGGCCGGGCCGCGTCCACCGCACGTTCAGCGGCCGGAGCGCGTCCGGGCAGGAGAAAAGGCCGCGGCCTCGGTGCTGCGGCCTTGTGTGCGAGGGCGGAGCGCTCCCCGGGGGCGCCCCTACGCGTGCTGGTAGGCCACCAGCGAGATCCCCACGTAGTGGGCGATGAAGGCGGCCAGGGTGAGGGAGTGGAACACCTCGTGGAAGCCGAACCAGCGGGGCGAGGGGTTGGGCTTCTTGAGGCCGTAGACGATGCCGCCGATGCTGTAGAGCACGCCGCCCACGATGACCAGGACGAGCACGGCGACGCCGCCGGCGCGCATGAAGTCGGGCAGGTAGAAGACCGCGGCCCAGCCCATCGCGATGTAGCAGGGCGTGTAGAGCCAGCGCGGGGCGCCGACCCAGAAGACGCGGAAGAGGATCCCGGCGACCGCCGCGGCCCAGATGCCCCACAGCAGCCAGCGGCCCTTGGACTCGGGCAGCAGCAGGATCGTCAGCGGGGTGTAGGTGCCCGCGATGATCAGGAAGATGTTGGCGTGGTCGAGGCGGCGCAGCACGCCGTCCATGCGGGGGCTCCAGTCGCCCCGGTGGTACAGCGCGCTCACACCGAAGAGCAGGCAGGCGGTCAGGGCGTACACACCGCAGGCGAGGCGGCCCCGGGAGGAGTCGGCGAACGCGGTGAGGGCCAGTCCGGCGATCAGTGCGGCCGGGAACATGCCGAGGTGGAGCCAGCCGCGGAGCTTCGGTTTGACGGGGTGCGGCAGAGAGGTCGCCACCGGGCCCCGGCCTTCGGCCTGCGGGTCCTTGGGCGTGTCGGGGGCGAACGCAGTCATATCGGCATGGTACCTACGGGACCGTAAGTCACACCTCTGGGCGATCCGTTGGGCGTGCGAAGTGGCCATCCTCTCACGCCGGCCGACGTGCCCCGTCACGCAAAGATTCGGTTTCGTCCACTCAATGTGCGCGTAAAGCCGCACGACAACCGTGGTCAGCGTCACGTTGCTCACTTGTGCGGCCCTCTGGACAGATGGGCGCGCGCATCGGATGATCAAATGAGTGCGGTCGACACCGGATGAGCGCCAGAGTCACCACTTCCCGCATCCGGGTCGCAGCCCCCACGGGGCCTCCACAACCACAAAACCCTCATTTAGGAGCAAACGTGGCGCGCGACATCGCGGAACCCGGCGTCCCCACCACCCACCAGGGACTGATCTCCTGGGTCAACGAGATCGCAGAGCTGACACAGCCGGACGACGTGGTCTGGTGCGACGGCTCGGAAGCCGAGTACGAGCGCCTGTGCGGGGAGCTCGTCGCCAAGGGCACGTTCAGGAAGCTGGACCCGGTCAAGCGTCCGAACTCCTACTACGCGGCCTCCGACCCGACCGACGTCGCCCGGGTCGAGGACCGGACCTTCATCTGCTCCGAGAAGGAGGAGGACGCCGGCCCGACCAACCACTGGAAGGCCCCCGCCGAGATGCGGGAGATCTTCCAGGGCGAGAAGGGCGTCTTCCGCGGCTCCATGCGCGGCCGCACCATGTACGTCGTCCCCTTCTGCATGGGCCCGCTCGGCTCGCCGCTGTCCGCCCTCGGCGTGGAGATCACCGACTCCGCGTACGTCGCCGTCTCCATGCGCACCATGACCCGCATGGGGCGGGCCGTCCTCGACGAGCTCGGCGACGACGGCTTCTTCGTCAAGGCCGTGCACTCCGTCGGCGCCCCGCTGGAGCCCGGCCAGGAGGACGTCCCCTGGCCCTGCAACCGGACGAAGTACATCTCGCACTTCCCCGAGGACCGCGAGATCTGGTCCTACGGCTCCGGCTACGGCGGCAACGCCCTGCTCGGCAAGAAGTGCTACGCCCTGCGCATCGCCTCCGTCATGGCCCGCGACGAGGGCTGGCTGGCCGAGCACATGCTGATCCTGAAGCTCACCCCGCCGCGCGGCGGGTCCAAGTACGTCGCCGCCGCCTTCCCGAGCGCCTGCGGCAAGACCAACCTCGCCATGCTGGAGCCGACCGTCCCCGGCTGGACGGTCGAGACGATCGGCGACGACATCGCCTGGATGCGCTTCGGCGAGGACGGCCGCCTCTACGCCATCAACCCCGAGGCCGGCTTCTTCGGCGTCGCGCCCGGCACCGGCGAGCACACCAACGCCAACGCCATGAAGACCCTGTGGGGCAACTCCGTCTTCACCAACGTCGCCCTCACCGACGACGGCGACGTGTGGTGGGAGGGCATGACGGAGGAGCCCCCGGCCCACCTCACCGACTGGAAGGGCAACGACTGGACCCCGGAGTCGGGGACCCCGGCGGCCCACCCCAACGCCCGCTTCACGGTGCCCGCGTCCCAGTGCCCGATCATCGCGCCGGAGTGGGAGGACCCCAAGGGCGTGCCGATCTCGGCGATCCTCTTCGGCGGCCGCCGCGCCACGGCCGTACCGCTGGTGACGGAGTCCTTCGACTGGAACCACGGCGTCTTCCTCGGCGCCAACGTGGCCTCCGAGAAGACCGCCGCCGCCGAGGGCAAGGTGGGCGAGCTGCGCCGCGACCCGTTCGCCATGCTGCCGTTCTGCGGCTACAACATGGGCGACTACATGGCCCACTGGATCGACGTGGCGAAGGACAAGGACCAGTCCAGGCTGCCGAGGATCTACTACGTCAACTGGTTCCGCAAGAACGACGAGGGCGCGTTCGTCTGGCCCGGCTTCGGCGAGAACAGCCGCGTCCTGAAGTGGATCGTGGAGCGCCTGGAGGGCAAGGCGGAGGGCGTCGAGACGCCGATCGGCATCCTGCCGACGAAGGACGCCCTCGACACGGACGGCCTCGACCTCTCCGACAGCGACCTGGACTTCCTGCTCACCGTGGACAAGGAGGTGTGGCGCGAGGAGGCCGCCCTGGTCCCCGAGCACCTCGACACCTTCGGCGACCACACCCCGAAGGAGCTGTGGGACCAGCACCGGGCGCTGGTGGAGCGCCTGGGCTGACCACGCCCGCACAGACCCCGCGGCCGGCCGGTACGAGGATGCCCTGACCAGCGATCGTCACGATCCGGCCGGCCGCGGAACACACCGGCGAGACCCGCACAACGACGTGCGGGTCCTGGGGCCTGTCGTCCCCCCCCGTCCGCCCCGGCGGGAGCGGTGACGACAGGCCTTCGCCATGCCCGCGGGCGTGCTCAGTCCGCTCGGTCCTCCAGGTAGCGGGTGTGCGACTCCTGCCGGCGTGCCTCCGACTCGCGCAGGCTCGCGGCCAGCCCCTCCGCCTCCTCGCGCAGCAGACCCAGCTGCCGTTCCAGGTGCCGCTCCGGCGGCTCCTGCCCCGGAGCCGGCCGCGTCCACCGGCGGGTGCGCACATAGGCGTCGACGGCCTCCGGAACGTCCTGGCGCACGGCACGGGACAGGGTGTGCACGGCGTCCGGGTCCTGGGCGAGGATCTCGGTCACCCACCCCGGGTCCAGCAACGCCCCCAGCAGCTGGGTCAGTTCCGTGAGCCGGTCCCGGGCCGCGGGCGGCAGGTCGATGTCCGCCAGGTACTCCCGGAGCCGCTCCAGGTCGGCCCGTACCTCGTCGAGCTGGGCGGACGGGTCCGGGAAGTCCGGCACCGCGGGACGCTCCGGCGGGGCGATCAGCACGCCCGCCCCGTACAGCCCCGCCACCACGACCGGCCAGTACGGTCCCGCCGCCCCCGTGAAGGTCAGCAGCAGCCCCGCGAGCCCGCCCGCGCTCCCGGCGAGGTTCTTGCGGGACTCCAGGTACGCCAGCGCCCTACTGGTAGCCACGGATCTCCTCGAACGCACCTTCGAGCGAGCCCTGCCCGTCGAAGAGCCGGCCCCCGGTCAGCTCGGCGATGTGCTCCAGCTCCGAGCGGTCGGAGTCGCCGAACAGGATCGGGAAGACGGGGATGTCCCGCCGGTCACCGGACAGCCCCCGGTAGAAGGAGTCGAAGTCGGCGGCCCCGGCGCCCGCGGTGTTCTCGCCGTCCGTCATCAGCACGATCGAGGTGAACGTGTCCTCACCGGTGCCGAGATGGTCGTAGGCCTTCTCCAGGGAGGTGTAGATCGCCGTCCCGCCCTCCGCCCGCAGGCGCGCGGTGTCGCGTCGGATCGCGGCGAGGCCCTGCTCCGGGTCGGAAGGACTGACGGCGTGCGTGCGCACGCTCTTCACCGCCGACCCGAACGGCATCAGCGTGACCTCCTCACGGTCGCGGAAGTCGCTCGTGAGGTCGGTGAGGGCCTTCTTCAGCCGGTCGAGGCGCTCGCCCTCCATCGAGCCGGAGGTGTCGAGGACGTACACCGTCCGGGAGGGACGGCGCAGCTCGTTCTCGTACGCGTCCAGCAGGCCGTCGGCGACGGAACGGCTGCCCGGGAAGGGCAGTTCGCGGCGCCTCGCCGTGTCGAGGCCGGAGGCCGGCGGCACCGAGGCGACGACCGGGCGGCGGTGCGTGCGGTCGGTGATCAGCCGCTGGACGGCGTCCGTGCGCAGGGCCTCGGCCACGCGGCGCACGTCCTCGCGGGTGGCGGCGTCGGTGGCGGCGAGGGAGGAGAGGGGATAGTCGGCCGTGACGACACCGTCCTTCGGGCGGATCACGGTGAGGTTCTCGAACCCCTGCAGGACGGACTCGTAGTTGAGGAGCGCGTCCACGTCCCCGCGCCGCTCGTACGCGTCCGCCAGCCAGCCGGAGGAGCCCGAGGTCAGTTTCTGCCCCCGGAAGAACTCCTTCATCCGCGGCCCGGCCTTCGCCACGTCCGCGTCGGTGAGCGCGGACTGCGCGCCGGAGAGCGCCGAGGCCACCGAGACCAGCGTGGAGAAACCGGAGTTGGAGCGGGCCGGGTCGGTCATGCCGTAGGTGAGCCGCCCGTCGCGCACGGCCCGCTCGACCGCGGACCAGGTGACCTCCTCCGGCTTCCAGCCCAGCTTCTCCACGGTGGCCGGCCTGACGCCGACGGCGACCGGGCTGGACATGACGGGCGTCTCCGAGACGACCTTCTCCGCCGCCTCCGGGCGCAGCCGCAGGTAGTCGTTGGAGGACAGCCACACGGCGTCGTACCTGCCGTCCGTCCTTCCCGTGGCCAGCATGTCCACGGCGTCGAGCGTGCCGGTGTAGGTCGGCCGGAGCGTCACCCCGGTGTCCTTCTCGATCCGCTCGAACACCGGCGTCATGTCACTGAGCTCGCTGGAGGCCAGGACGCGCAGGGTGCCCGGCTCGGCGGCGTACGGGTCCGTGTCCTTCCCGGGGTCCGGGCCGGCCGTGCACGCGGTCAGCAGGGCCGCGGCGGCGACGAGCAGCGCGGTCAGGGGCCGTCGTCTCATCCGAGGCCCCCTTCCGGCGCGCCCTGCGCCCGGCTGCGCTCCAGGTACGTGCTCGCGTGCCGGAGCTCGGCGGTCAGGTTCTCCACCGTGGCCGCCATCACCTCGGTCGCCTGCGCCTTGTAGGTGTCGATGGCGTCCAGGGTGCGGTGGATCTGCTGGAACGCGGACCGCAGGGTCTCCGCCCCGACCGCGGGGTCGGCGGCGATGCGCTGGATCTCCCCGCTCTGCGTCGCCAGCATCTCCGCGTTGCCCCGGATCAGGTCCTCCGTGGTGCCGCGCAGGGCGTTGACCTGCTGGACCACCTTCTTCTGGTGGTCCAGCGCGGAGGCCAGCATCACGGAGATCCGCAGCGCCGACACCGTCGTGGTGGCCGCCCGGTCCACCCCCTTGACCAGCTCGTCGTTGTTGCGGCGTACGACGTCCATGGCGAGGTAGCCCTGGGCGCACACCGCCAGCTGGGTGAGCAGGTCCTGGTGCTTCTGCCGGACGGGGAAGAGCACGTCGGCGCGGAGCGAGTCGGCCTGCGCCGGGTCGGTGGCCTCCACGCCGGTGATGTGCTGCTCGACGGCCGTGTCCAGGGCCTCGGTGAGGACGACGTACTCCTGGAGCTTGCCCATGGTCTCCCACAGGCGGACCCGTTCGGTCTGCAACGCGGCGTTGTCACGGCGCAGTTCGTCCTGACCGCCGCGCAGGGAGGCGACGACGGCGTTCAGCGTGCCCTGTGCGGAGGCGTACGTGGCGAGGTGGTCGCGGAGCCTGTTGCCGCCGGGGAGCCGGGAGAGGAACGCGCGGCCCCTGCGGGCCGGCAGGTCCCGCGGGTCCAGGTCCTCGACCACGCGCCGCAGTTCGACGAGGGAGCCCGCCACCTTGGACTGCGCGTCGGCGCCCTTGCCGGGCAGGCTGCGGACCGCGCGCTCCAGCATGCGGTTGGACTGCGCGGTCGCGGTGCGCATCTCACCGGCGCCCAGCGCGGTGATCTCGCCGACCTTCCCGGCGAACTCGGGCGAGCGGGCGTCCAGCGCCGCCAGGCCCTCGACGTACGCGGCGGCCTTGGCGGCCATGTCGGCGCGGACGCCGTCGTCGACGGGCACGAGACCGCCGGCCCGCTCCCGCGGCACGGGCCGGACGGCCTCGGGCGGCGTGAAGATGAAACCGCCGTCGGTGCTGCTGCTCATGGTGTTGCTGTTCCCCTTCATCCGCGCGCCCGTCGCGCCAGTTCGCGCAGCACCGCGGAGGTGGGCACGGGCGCCTGGCGGACGCCGGTCAGTCGCTGCTTGAGGTAGGCGGTGCGGCCCACGGCGGCGGCCGCGAACTCGGCCACGTCGCCCTGCGGGCGGAAGCCGTGCCGGACGGCCAGCTTGCGCAACGCCGGGTCGTTGCCGAGGAGGTCGGCCAGCCTGCGGCCGTTCTCGGTGAGCGGCACGACGGTGTGGTCGCTGTTGACCGTGGTGTCCGGGTAGAGGACGACGAGGTCGTCCGCGTTCTGCTGCTCGTCGAGGAGCGCGGTCACCTGGGACTCGTAGACGAGCACGAGCGGGTTGCCGGCACCGCTGACGAAGTCCCGGAACGCCGCGTCCGTGCCGGACTGCTGGGCGCCCTGGACGCTGACCAGGGTGCGCATCAGGGGAGCGGTGCGCTCCAGGTCGGCGTCGCTCGCGACCACCTTGCCGCCGTTGGCGACGTAGGAGGCGGCGGCCAGGTACAGGGCGCCGGAGTTGGAGCTCTCCGGGTCGGTGCTGGAGATGAAGAGGGTGCCGGTCAGCTCCCCGTACTCCTCCGCCCCGTCGAGCTGCTGCCAGGTGCGGTCGCGTTCGGCCGCCTTGAGGTAGGCATCCATCCTCAGCGTGCCCGGGTGCTCCTCGTCGAGCTCGGCCAGCCCGTTCGCGGCCAGCACCTCGGCGGCCCCGCGACGGGACACCACGACGAGCGGTGAGTAGAACGGACGCGGAAGCATCCCGCGGACCCCGTACTTCTCGGCCAGTTCGGCGGCGGGCGCGCGGCTGGACGGGAAGGCGAGGTCGTACCCCTCGAGGTCCAGCCCTTCCATGGCCCAGGACCCGGAGGTCTCGGCCTCGACGGTGTAGCCCTGGGCGGCGAGGGCCTCCACCACGTCCGGATCGGCGAAGAACTCCGCCTTCTCCGATCCGATCACCATGCGCACGGTCTTCGTTGCCGTGCCCGTTTCCCCGCTGTCCCTGCCCGCGACGACGGCGGCCGCCACGCCACCGATGAGCAGCACCGCGAGGAAGATTCCCGTAATCCGTCTCACGTCCGGAGCATCCCGCCGGAATCCAACGTTCCCGGGCGGCTCCGGTGAACGGGCGGTGTCCGAGCGATACTGGTACGCAACGGGAACCAGTCACTCCGCACCGGTGCGCCCGTGGCGGACCCTCAGATCACGCGGAACAGGCCGGCGGCGCCGTGGACGTCCGTCAGACCGTCGACGGTGCGGAGGCTGTCGCACAGGGATTCCAGGACCGACCCGGCCCCGGCGGCCTCCGGGGTGGCGAGGTGCGCGCACTCTGGACCGGGACGTGGTGTGGCGCCCGGTCCGCGCGTCGCTGCGGGTTGCGCGCGGACCGGGGCCGTACAGGGGAGCCCGTGAGGACTCAGTGGGCGGAGGACGCGAGGGGGCGCGGCTTCAGGGCCGCGGTGTGCGCGTCCATCCGCTCGGCGGCCAGGATCGCCACCGCCGTGTCCGCACGGGACGCGGCGACGACCAGGGCGCGTCCGGCGAGCGCGTGCGCCCTCCGGTGCAGGGCCGCCGGGTCCGGCTCGCGGCTGTGCGTGGCCGCCGTCGTACGGGCCGGCGTACGTCCTCCCCGCAGGCGGGTGATCTCCTGGGTGAGCCGCTCGGCCGCGGTGTCCAGATCGGCCGAGGGCGCCGCCGCGCGCAGTTCGTCGGTGACGGCGAGCAGGGCGGCGAGATGGCCCGCGAGCTGGATGTCCAGCTCTTCCTCGCGGGACCTGTGGGGGAAGTCGTGAGGGCCGGCCATCGTGCTGTGGACCGACTTGGAGCGGATCGGTTCGTACATGGATGGCCTCCTGGGTGCTGACAGGAAGACATCCTAGCTTAGATTCTGTCTAAAGTTGAGTCGCGTTCGAAAGTGATCAGTCCCAGGTGCGGTGCGCAGGCCGCCCCGGCGCGCGTGGCCGGCTGCACCGGCGTGGTGCCGTCCCTCAGTGCTGGCTGTAACCGTCGAGGAAGCGGGCGATGCGGCCGACCGCGTCCCGCAGGTCGGTGACCGACGGCAGGGTGACCACCCGGAAGTGGTCCGGGTCCGGCCAGTTGAAGCCGGTGCCCTGCACGACCATGATCTTCTCGCGGCGCAGCAGGTCCAGCACCATCCGCCGGTCGTCCTCGATCTTGAAGACCTCGGGGTCCAGGCGCGGGAAGAGGTACAGCGCGCCCTTGGGCTTCACGCAGCTCACGCCCGGGATCTGGGTCAGCAGTTCGTAGGCCGCGTCCCGCTGCTCGCGCAGCCGGCCGCCCGGCAGCACCAGGTCGTTGATCGTCTGGCGGCCGCTGAGCGCCGCGACCACCCCGTGCTGGCCCGGCATGTTCGCGCACAGGCGCATGTTGGCCAGGACGGTCAGACCCTCGATGTAGGAGTCGGCGTGGGCGCGCGGGCCGGAGATCGACATCCAGCCCACCCGGTAGCCGGCCACCCGGTACGCCTTCGACATGCCGTTGAAGGTGAGGGTGAGGAGGTCGGGGGCGACGGACGCGGTCGGCACGTGCTGCGCGTCGTCGTAGAGGATCTTGTCGTAGATCTCGTCCGAGCAGACCAGCAGGTTGTGGCGGCGGGCGATGTCGGTCAGGCCCCTGAGCACCGCCTCGTCGTAGACCGCGCCGGTCGGGTTGTTCGGGTTGATGATCACGATCGCCTTGGTGCGGTCGGTGACCTTGCGCTCCACGTCGGCGAGGTCCGGCATCCAGTCGGACTGCTCGTCGCAGCGGTAGTGCACCGCCGTGCCACCGGACAGGGAGACCGCGGCCGTCCACAGGGGGTAGTCGGGCGCGGGGACGAGGACCTCGTCGCCGTCGTCGAGCAGGCCCTGCATCGCCATCACGATCAGCTCGGACACGCCGTTGCCGATGAAGACGTGCTCGACGTCGGTCTCGATGCCGAGCGTCTGGTTGTGCATGACGACCGCCCGGCGCGCGGCCAGCAGGCCCTTGGCGTCGCCGTAGCCGTGTGCCGTCGACACGTTGCGGAGGATGTCCTCCAGGATCTCGGGCGGGCACTCGAAGCCGAACGCCGCCGGGTTGCCCGTGTTCAGCTTGAGGATGCGGTGACCGGCCGCTTCCAGCCGCATCGCCTCCTCGAGCACCGGGCCCCGGATCTCGTAACAGACGTTGGCGAGCTTGGTCGACTGGATCACCTGCATGCTGGGAGCTTACGGCCCGGTATGGCCCCTCGGGCCGTGTTTTCCACCACGTGGGACGCGCCGGTTCGGGTGTTTTCGTCCTCGGTGTGACGGTCGCGGGCGCGCGTCTCCCTCATCCCCGCGCCGGGCCTCCCCGCGCCCGGCCCCTCCTTCCGCGGGTTCAGGGGCGGCCCCGCGGGTCGTCCCGCGTCCGGACGCCGGGGGTGCGTGCCGCCCGGCCACCGCCGGGACACGCGCCCTTGTCCGCCCGGCGCCCCCACGCTGACAATGCGCATGACAATCCTGTGGGCGGCCGGAGCGATCCGGCCGCCCGACGCCGCATTGAGGGGACCCCCCATGAGAAAACCTCTCGTCGTCGCGCTCTGCGCCCTGGCACTCGCCGGGGCGGGCGCGACCCCCGCGGTCGCCGCCGCGCCTTCCCCCACGGGCGCGGACACGGCCACGGGCACGGCCCCGGCCACGTCGTCGACGGATGTCGTCAACGACACGGTCGGGACCGTCGCGGACACCCTGTCCGGACTCACCGCGCCGAAGGCCGCCGCGGCGAACTTCGCGGGCGCCGTCTCGCTGAGCAACTGCTCCGGCTCCGTCGTCCGCATGCCGGACTCGGCCGCCGCCGACCCGGCGCTGGTGCTCACCAACGGCCACTGCCTGGAGAGCGGCTTCCCCGCGCCCGGCCAGGTCCTCACCGACCGGGCGTCCAGCCGCACCTTCGGCCTGCTGAACGCCTCCGGCACCAGGGTCGCCACCCTGCGCGCCGACCGGCTGGTCTACGCGACCATGACCGACACGGACGCCGCGATCTACCGGCTGAACACCACGTACGCGCGGATCAAGAGCTCGTACGGGATCGACCCGCTGACCCTCAGCAGCCGCCGTCCGGCCGCCGGCACCGCCATCAGCGTGGTCTCCGGCTACTGGAAGCGGATCTACCGCTGCTCCGTCGACGGCTTCGCCCACCGGCTGAAGGAGGGCGACTGGACCTGGAAGGACTCGGTCCGCTACACCTCCGCGTGCGACACCATCGGCGGGACCTCCGGTTCCCCGGTGGTCGACGACGCCACCGGACAGGTGGTCGCCGTCAACAACACCGGCAACGAGGACGGCGGCCGCTGCACGCTCAACAACCCGTGCGAGGTCGACGCGAACGGCGGCGTCACGGTCCGCCAGGGCATCAACTACGCCCAGCAGACCTACCCCTTCACCGCCTGCTTCACCACCGGCAACCGACTCGACCTGAGCGCGAGCGGCTGCACCGTGCCCAAGCCCTGACAGGCCCGGCGGGGCGGACGGTCAGCGCGGACTCCTGCGCACCGCCCGCCCCGCCAGCACGTCCGTGCGCCGCCCGTCCTCGATCACGAACCGCCCGTCGACCAGGACGTACGGGATGCCCGTGGGCAGCGTGCGCGGCTCGGCGAAGGTCGAACCGGCGTCCACCGTGCGCGGGTCGAACAGCACCAGGTCCGCCTTGTAGCCCTCGCGGACCAGCCCCCGGTCCGGCAGCCGCAGCCGCGCCGCCGGGCGTGAGGTCAGGTGCGCCACGCACTCCTCCAGCGACAGCACCCCCAGCTCCCGCACGTAGTGGCCCAGATAGCGGGGGAACGTGCCGTACGCCCGCGGGTGCGGCTTGGCGCCCTGGAGGATGCCGTCCGAGCCGCCGGTGTGCACCCGGTGGCGCATGATCGCCCGGACGTTCTCCTCGTGGCCCACGTGCTGGAGGATCGTCGGGGCGAGCCGGTCCTTCAGCAGCAGCTCCCTCGCCACCGCCCACGGGGTCTCCCCGCGCGCCCGCGCCGACTCCAGCACCGTACGGCCCACGTACGCGTCGAGCGCCGGGTCGCCGACCCCGGAGATCTCGATGGTCTCCCACTCCACCGGCACGCCGTGGCAGCCGTCCGAGCCGGTGACCTCCAGGTCGTGCCGGATCCGCCCGGCCGTCCCCTCGTCCGCGAGCCGCCGCAGGATCTCCTCCGGGCCGCCCTCGCTCGCCCAGCTCGGCAGCAGCGCCACGAGGGTGGTGCAGCCGGGGGTGTACGGGTAGGTGTCGAGGGTGATGTCGGCGCCCGCGTCCAGCGCCTCGTCCAGCAGCGCCAGCAGTTCGGGCGCCCGCCCCTTGTTCACGCCGAAGTTCATGGTGGCGTGCGCGAGGTGCAGCGGGCATCCCGCCTCCCGGGTCAGCGCCACCATCTCCGCGTACGCCTCCAGCGCGCCGGCGCCGTAGGAGCGGTGGTGCGGGCAGTAGTAGCCGCCGTACGAGGCCACCACCCGGCACAGCTCGGTCAGTTCGGCGTCCGGGGCGTACATGCCGGGCGTGTACGTCAGCCCCGACGACATGCCGACCGCGCCCTGCTCCATGCCCTCCGCGACCAGCCGCCGCATCCGGTCCAGTTCTTCGGGCGTCGCCTCGCGGTCCTCCCAGCCGACGGCGAGCGCGCGCACGGTGCCCTGCGGGATCAGGTACGCCGCGTTCACCGCGACGCCCCGGTCCAGCCGGTCCAGGTACTCGCCCACCGACCGCCAGTCGACGTCCACGTCGTCCCCCGGGCCGTTCCACCCGGCGATCGCCCGCCGCACCTCGCCCAGCGTCCGGTCGTCCACCGGCGCGTACGACAGCCCGTCCTGGCCCAGCACTTCGAGGGTGACGCCCTGCGCGGCCTTGGCGCTGTGGTCGGGGTCCCGCAGCAGCGCCAGGTCGCTGTGCGCGTGCATGTCGATGAAGCCCGGGGCCAGCACCAGCCCCTCCGCGTCCAGTTCGCGCCGCGCCTTCGGACGCTGGCATCCCGCGTCCGCCGCCTCCTTGACGATGGAGACGACGCGGCCGCCGTCCACCACCACGTCCGCGCGGTAGGAATGATCACCGGAGCCGTCGACGACGTCCGCGTCCCGGATGACGAGCTCTTCCACGGTCCTGCCTCCTAGAAGAAGGTACGGATGTAGTCGACGACCGTGCCGTCCGCCTCCGCCACGGGGATCAGCGCCCACTTGTCGAAGGACGTGCAGGGGTGGGACAGCCCGAGCCCCACCCAGTCTCCCACCTCCAGATCCGCCTCCGGAGAGGTGCGCAGCCACGCGTGCTGGTCGGACAGGCCCGTCACCTCGATCCCCGTGGCCGGCCGCTCCGCCCCGTCCCTGCGGACCGCCCGGGCGACCGGCAGATCCAGGTCGTACGCCGCGTCCCGCTTGCCCGCGTTGGTGAACGCCTGCTCCGCCGACGGCCGGGACACCACCTGCGTCCACAGCCGGAACGCCGGCTCCAGACCGCCCTCTCCCGGCACCCGGTTGAAGGGGGTCAGCCGCTGGTAGTGCCCGTCGTCGTGCGACACGTACGCCCCGGACCGCAGCAGCTTCAGCACCGGCGCCGACAGCTCCGGAACCTCCGAGAAGACGTCCGCCACCGCGTCGAACCAGGCGCTCCCGCCCGCGCTCACCACGATCTCGTCCAGCCCCGCGAACCGTCCCGCCGCGTCGAAGTCCACGGCCAGCGCCACCAGCCGCCGCAGCCAGGCGCGCACCCGCTCCGGGTCCGCCCGCGGCACCTCGCCCTCGTACCCGGCCACCCCGACCAGCCGCAGCGCCCGCGCGGCCGCCACGGCGTCGGCGACGGCCGCGCACTCCGCCTCGGTCCGCACCCCGGTGCGCGCGCCCTCGCCGGCGGCCAGCTCGACCACCACGTCCACCGGCCGGGACGTCCCGTCCAGCGCCGCGTCCATCAGCTCCACCCCGCGCACGGAGTCCACGTAGCAGACGAACCGGAACGCGGGATCGGCGTCCTGCTCGGCGGCGATCCACCGCAGCGCCGCCGGGTCGACCAGCTCGTTGGCCAGGAACACCCGCTCGATCCCGAACTCCCGTGCCACCCGCACCTGGTGCGGCACCGCCAGCGTGATCCCCCACGCCCCCCGCTCGATCTGGCGGTGGAAGAGCCGCGGCGCCATGGAGGTCTTGCCGTGCGGCGCGAAGGCGAGCCCGTGCCGCTCGGCGTACGTCTCCAGCGCCGCCAGGTTGTGCTCCAGACGCTCGGCGGACAGCGCGAGCACGGGGGTCGTGAAACCCCCCGTGAAGAGGTTCCGGCACTGCGCGGCCAGCTCGCCCACGGTGAGGTCCGCGGCGTCCGGCGGGAGGCCCTTGAAACGGTGGCCGACCCGTTCCTCGGCGAGGCGGGCGAGAGCATCGAGGACCATGGAGCCTCCCTGATCAGCGGTGTTGCACTGGTTGCAACACTCGTTGCGTATATCGCTCACCGCTGTCTAACATCTCCGCCACACGCGGTCAACGGACACCGCACCCCCGCCCCGACGAGGAGCCCCGCCATCGTGACCGTCACCGGAAACGGCAACGCCCCCGACGTCGTGGACGTCGTCGCGCTCGGCGAGTCCATGGTGACGTTCCTGCCGTCCCGGCCCGGCCCCCTCGCCGACGTCCCCTCCTTCCACCGGTCGATCGGCGGCGCGGAGTCCAACGTGGCGTGCGCGCTCGCGGCGGCGGGCCACACCACCCGGTGGGTCAGCCGGGTCGGCGCCGACGGCTTCGGCGACCACCTCCTCGCCGCGATCGGCGGCCACGGCGTCGACGTGTCGTACGTCCGCCGCGACCCGGACCGCCCCACCGGCGTCTACTTCCGCACGGCCGGCGACAGGGCGGGCGCCTCGCACGAGGTCGCCTACTACCGGGCGGGCTCGGCGGCGTCGGCGATGACGCCGGCCGGCGTGGACCTGGACGCCGTACGCGCCGGACGCGTCCTGCACCTCTCCGGCATCACGGCGGCGCTCTCGCCCGGCTGCCTGGACCTGCTGCGGGAGCTGACGTCCCCGCACCCGGGGCGCCCCTTGATCTCCTTCGACGTGAACCACCGCCCGGGCCTGCGGCGGGACGGGTACGGCCCCGAGGTCCTGCTGGACCTGGCCCGCTCGGCAGACGTCGTCTTCGTCGGCGAGGACGAGGCGGAGGAAGCCTGGGGCATCACAGGCGGCCCGGCCGCCGTCCGGGAAGCCCTCCCCGAACCGGACACCCTGGTGGTGAAACAGGGCGCGGAGGGAGCGGTCGCCTTCTGCCCCTCCGCGGGCGCCGGGGGCGCCCCCTCCGGGGGAGGCGCCCCGCAGGCGCCGGGCTGCGACGACATCCCCCGCCCCGCCGCAACGGCCCCCGCCCTGAAAGTCGACGTGGTCGCGACGACCGGCGCAGGCGACGCCTTCGCGGCAGGCTTCCTCTCGGCCGCCTTGCGCGGCCTGCCGCTGAAAGCACGGCTCCGCCACGGCCACCTCATGGCGGCAGCCGCCCTCACCGCCCCCGGCGACCTCGCCGCGCCCCCCGGCCGCGCCCTCGCCGACCGCCTCGCCGCCCTCGACGACACCGCGTGGGGGACACTGCGACTCGGCCCCGGCTGGACAGCAGCCGACGCAGAGGCCGTAGAGGAGGCACGCACCCCATGAGCCAGACCGTAGACCGCGCCCTGAGCATCCTTCCGCTGCTCGCGGAGGGCCCCGCCGACCTCGGCCAGGTCGCCGACCGCCTCGGCGTGCACAAGTCCACGGCCCTCCGCCTCCTGCGCACCCTCCACGAACACGGCATGGTCTACCGCCAGTCCGACCAGCGCTACCGCCTCGGCGCGCGCCTCTTCGCCCTCGCGCAGGAGGCGATGGAGAACCTCGACGTCCGCGAGATCGCCCATTCCCACCTCGTCCGCCTCAACGAGACCTGCGGACACACCGTCCACCTCGCCGTGTACGAGGAGAACGAGGTCCTCTACATCGACAAGGTGGAGAGCCGCTACCCGGTGCGGATGTACTCCCGGATCGGCAAGCCCGTCGCCATCACCGTCGCCGCCGTGGCCAAGCTGCTCCTCGCCGACCTGCCCGAACCCGAGCGCCGCGCCCTCGCGGAGCAGCTCGACTACCCCATGTACACGCCCCGTTCGACACCCCACGCGGCCGCGTTCCTCCAGGAGCTGGCCAAGGTGCGCGAACAGGGCTGGGCCACCGACCTCGGCGGCCACGAGGAGTCCATCAACTGCGTCGCCGCGCCGATCCGCGGCGCCGACGGCCGGGTGGTCGCCGCGATGTCGGTCTCCGCGCCGAACGTCGTCGTCACCGCCGACGAACTCCTCACCCTGCTCCCGCTGGTGCGCCGCACCGCGGACGCCATCAGCGGCGAGTACTCCGGCCGGACCCCGGCAGAACCGAAGTGAAGGACACCCTCGCATGACCGAGAAAGTCGCGCTGACCCCGAAGACCCACACCACCCCGCCCGCGCAGTTCTCGCACGGCGTCCGCAAGGGCAACATCCTGCAGGTCGCCGGCCAGGTCGGGTTCCTGCCCGCCGAGGAGGGCAAGCCGCCCACGCCGGCCGGCCCCACCCTGCGCGAGCAGACCCTCCAGACCCTCGCCAACGTCAAGGCGATCCTCGAGGAGGGCGGCGCGAGCTGGGACGACGTGATGATGATCCGCGTCTACCTGACCGACGTGGACCACTTCGCCGAGATGAACGAGATCTACAACGCCTACTTCGAGGAGCAGGGCCTCACCCAGCCGCCCGCCGCCCGTACGACCGTCTACGTCGGTCTCCCCGCCGGCCTCCTCATCGAGATCGACGCGCTCGCCGTCCTCGGCTGAGCCGCCCCCTTCCGCAGCACACCCGCATGCCGCACGGCACGGCGTCCCGCACCCCGCGGGCGCCGTGCCGCGATCCCCCCTGCCCGAAAGCCCCATGCCCTTACCCAGAGGACCTCCGTATGTCCCACCCGTCCCTCCCGCTCGCCGCCTCCGCCCCGGCGGAGACGCCACCGCACACCGGAGGACTGCTCCTCCTCGTCGACGGCACCGCGGGTCTGCTCACCGTCGCCGCCCTCGGCATCGCGCTGCTGCTCTTCCTGATCATCAAGGTCCGGCTCCAGCCGTTCGTGGCGCTGCTCGGCGTCTCCATAGCCGTCGGCCTGCTGGCGGGCCTGTCGGTCACCGAACTCTTCGGCACGGTCCAGCGGTCGGACGCGGTGTCCACCATCGAGTCCGGTATGGGCGGCATCCTCGGCCATGTCGCGATCATCATCGGCCTGGGCACCATGCTCGGCGCGATCCTCGAAGTCAGCGGCGGCGCCGAGGTCCTCGCGGGCCGGCTGCTCGGGCTGTTCGGCGAGAAGCGGGCGCCCCTCGCGATGGGCCTGACGGGCCTCATCTTCGGCATCCCGGTCTTCTTCGACGTCGGCATCTTCGTCCTCGCGCCGATCGTCTACGCCGCCGCCAAGCGCTCGGGCAAGTCCGTCCTGCTGTACTGCCTGCCCCTGCTCGCCGGTCTCTCCGTCACCCACGCCTTCCTGCCCCCGCACCCGGGCCCGGTGGCCGCCGCCGGACTGCTGCACGTGGACCTCGGCTGGGTCATCCTCATGGGCGTCGTCTGCGGACTGCCCGCCGTCGTCGCCGCGTGGGTCTACTCCGCCTGGATCGGCAAGCGGATCTTCGTCCCCGTGCCGCAGGACATGGTCGAGGCCGCCCAGGAGGCCAGGGACGCCGTCGTCGCCGAGCAGCGCGCCTCCGGCGTCGAGCCGCGCGAGACTCCGGTGCCGCTCGGCACGGTCCTCGGCATCATCGGCACGCCGCTCCTCCTCATCCTCGCCGCGACCTTCTCCTCCATCGCGCTGGACGAGTCCACCCTGCGCTCGGTCATCGAGTTCTTCGGCCACCCGTTCGTGGCGCTCACCCTCGCCCTGTTCCTCGCCTACTACCTGCTGGGCGTCCGGCGCGGCTGGTCCCGCAAGTCCCTGGAGACCGTCTCCACGTCCTCCCTCAAGCCGGTCGGCAACATCCTGCTGGTGGTCGGCGCGGGCGGCGTCTTCGGCGCGGTCCTCAAGGGCAGCGGGGTCGCCCAGGCGCTGTCCGACACCTTCAACGACGTCGGCCTGCCGGTGATCGTGCTGTCGTACCTGATCTCCGTGGTGCTGCGGGTCGCGCAGGGCTCGGCGACGGTGGCGATCGTGACGACGGCGGGCATCGTGGCGCCGCTGCTGTCCGAGGGCGACCACTCGCAGGCGTTCGTGGCGCTCGTCATCATGGCCATTTCGGCGGGCTCGATCTTCGCCTCGCACGTGAACGACGGCGGGTTCTGGATGGTCGCCAAGTACTTCGGCATCAGCGAGCGGGACACCCTCAAGACGTGGACCGTGCTGGAGAGCGTGCTGTCCGTCGCCGGCTTCGTCGTCGCGGCGGCGCTGAGCCTGGTCGTGTGAGCCCGGAGGGGCCCGGTGGAGGGGCGGCGTCCGTGTAGGCGTCTGATAACGAAGTCGGGGCTGGCTGTGACGCGCACAGGATTGTCGACCATACTCCTGCGGTGTGGAGCAGCGCATAGGTTCGAGCAGCAGCAAGCCCCTGGAGGGCGCCGGGTTCGACCCGGCCTTCGTCCCCGGGCTCACCGCGCCCGCGACCGGCCGCGAGGAGGACGCGAAGGACACGAACGCGGCCGCCGAAGGCGTCCCGGGGACCGGGGAGTCGGAGAAGTCCGCCGGATCCCCGGCCGCCGAGTCCGCCGAGTCCGCCGAGTCCGCCGAGTCCGCCGGGGTCGCCGAGTCCGCCGAGGACACCGGGGGCGACGAGCCGGAGCCCGTCCCCGACGGCCCCGTCTTCGAGGCGTCCGACCGCCGTGCCGCCATCGTCGCCGACCACCGTGGCGTGCGGCTGAAGCTGGACGACCAGGAGTGCGAGTTCCGCTGGGACGAGATCGGCGCGGTGGAGACGGAGACGGCCCGCTTCGGCAAGCGGTACACCGTCACCGTCCACACCCCCGACCGGCGTTGGTACCCCATCGAGATCGACGCCGACTCACGCCGCCGGTTCGACGAGTGGGACGCCGCCCTGGACGAGGTCCTCGACGCGTACTTCGACGACGGCGCCGAGGGGACGGCCGGGTCCGGGGCGAGCGACGAGCCGGAGAAGGACAGGGCCGGGGCGGCCGACCGCGCCTAGCCGCAGTACTGGCCCTCCTTGCCGATCACCCGGTACATGCAGTCGGCGTTCTCCAGGAGCTGGAGGACGGCGTCGCGGTTGCGGGACGTCTCCCGCTCGATGACCTCGTCGGGCGGGTAGAAGCCGCCGCCCGACGCCGACCTCGGGTACATCTCGAAGGTGTAGCCGAAGATCTTGTGGGCGCCCCAGAGGTAGTCGTCGATCGACCCGTCGGTGATGTACAGGTCGCTGGACTGCTGGGCCGTGTAGCCGTTGCTGGCGGCCATCTTCTGGCCGACGGCCTTGAAGGCCGCGTGGTCGTCGGCCGTCATGCCGGTGGTGGTGTCGGCGTAGGTGTAGCCGAAGGGCCAGAGCACCAGCTCGCTGTAGGTGTGGAAGTCGATGCCGGCCTTGATCTGCTGCACCCCGCCGACGACCCGGCTGCGCACGAAGTCGGCGACCACCTTCACCTCGGGCGCGGACTCGGGCGCCGAACCCCGGTACGTGTCCGAGGACGTGCTGCCCGACGACCCGCCGCAGCAGCCCCAGCGGTAGTTCCAGTTGCGGTTCAGGTCCGTGCCGACGGCCGTGGAACCGGAGTTGGGCTGGCGGTTCTTGCGCCAGGAGCGGTAGGAGCCGGTGGCGATGTCGTACTCGCCGCCGTCCGGATTGAGGTCGGGGACGATCCAGATCTCCCGCTGCTGCACCATCCGGGTGATCCGGGCGTCGGTGCCGTAGCCGGCGCCGAGCTCGCGCAGCAGGTACAGCGCCATCTCGACGGTGAGGTGCTCGCGGGCGTGCTGGTGGTGGGTGAACAGGACCTCGGGCTCGGCCTCGTCGGTGCCGACGTTGTCGCTGACCTTGACGGCGACGATGTCCCGGCCCTGGTAGGACTTCCCGATCACCCGCTTGCTCATGATCGACGGGTACGCCGCGATCCGCTGGTCGATCTCCGCGGTCATCTCGGCGTAGTTGTGGTAGCGGGAGTCGGCCGAGGGGAAGTCGAACAGGCGCAGGCCGTCGGCGGCCGTCGAGCGGTCCGGGGCCGCGCCCAGCGGGGTGACCTCGTAACCCTGGCGGCGCAGTGCGCGGATCTGGTCCGCGCGGCCGGAGACGACCACGGTCTCCTCGTCGGCCTCGTCCACGGTGACGCCGGCCCGCTGGATCGCCGTGCGGGTGACGGGGGTGGTGCGCTGGTGGATCTCGTACTGGCGGATGTCGTCCGCCGAGGGGGCCGCCGGGCGTGCCCCGTCGGCGCCGGCCGGGGCGGCCGCCGTGAGCGACAGGGGCGCGGCCAGGGCGAGGGCGAGGAGTGCGGCGAGCGCGGCGGGGCGTCTGCCGCGGGAACGGAGTCGCATGAATGCTCCTTGTGGGGAGGTGGGGTGGTGCACGGCGACGTGCGGTGCGGTCATCGTCGAGAGATGGCATGATCAGGTCAAGGGTGCGAAGTCGCCGCGCGGCCAGGTGGAACCGGTGAAGATCCCGGCACGCCCTCTTGCCGGACCGGCACCCGTCCGCTTTCTTGACCCCATGGCGGACACCACGGGAAACACCCAGGACACCGGGGCGAAGGCCGGGCCCGGCCCCCACTCGCGCACGTCCAGTTGGCGCCACATCGGCCCCGGCATCGTCGTCGCCGCGACCGGCGTGGGCGCCGGCGACCTCGTGGCCACCCTCATCGCCGGCAGCAACTTCGGCTACACCCTGCTGTGGGCCGCGGTCGTCGGCTGCCTGGTGAAGATCTCCCTCGCGGAGGCCTGCGGACGGTGGCACCTGTCCACCGGACGCACCCTGTTCGACGGCTGGGCCGGCCTCGGCCGCTGGACCACCTGGTTCTTCGCCGTCTACGCCGTCATCTGGGGCTTCGTCTACGGCGCGGCCGCCATGTCGTCCAGCGCGCTGCCGCTCCAGGCGCTGTTCCCGGGCGTAATGGGCCTCAAGTACTGGGGCATCGCCTGCGGACTGGTGGGTCTGGCCTTCGTCTGGTTCAACAAGTACGCGGTGTTCGAGAAGGTCATGACCGTCCTGGTGGGCGTCATGTTCGTGGTGACCGTCTACCTGGCGTTCCGCGTCACCCCCAACCTGGGCGACGCCTTCGCCGGACTCCTCCCCGTGCTGCCCGACGAGGAGGACTCCGTCCTCAACACCCTCGGCCTGATCGGCGGCGTCGGCGGCACCATCACGCTGGCCGCCTACGGCTACTGGGTCAACGCCAAGGGCTGGACCGGCACCGGCTGGATGAAGGTCATGCGGCTGGACAACCGGGTCGCCTACCTCACCACCGGCGTCTTCGTCGTCGCGATGCTCTTCGTCGGCGCGGAGCTGCTGCACTCGGCCGGCATCGCCATCTCCAGCGGCGACCAGGGGCTGATCCAGCTCGGCGACATCCTGGAGGACCGGTACGGAGCGACCACCGGCACGCTGTTCCTGGTCGGCTTCTTCGCCGCCTCCTTCACCTCCCTGATCGGCGTCTGGCACGGCGTGAGCCTGATGTTCGCCGACTTCCTGGCCCGGCAGCGCGGCGAGCGGCAGGCGCGCGCCGACGAGCTGGCCTCCGGGCGCCGGGAACGCTCCTGGACCTTCCGCGCCTACCTGCTGTGGCTCACCTTCCCGCCGATGATCCTGCTGTTCCAGGACGAGCCGTTCCGCCTGATCATCATCTACGGCGTCCTCGGTGCGGCCTTCATGCCGTTCCTCGCCCTCACCCTGCTGTGGCTCCTCAACTCCTCCCGTACCCCGCGCGAATGGCGCAGCGGCCCCCTGAGCAACGGCATGCTGGCGGCCGCGGGCCTGCTCTTCCTGGTCCTGGCCGTCAAGCAGATCTGGGACCAGCCGTGGTCGGAGTTCTTCTGAGGCGACGGCCGGCCCGCCTCACGCCCCCGCGTCCCACTCCGTGCTCAGCGCGATCTCCCGCAGCTGCCCGAGGGTGAGCGCGGGGGCGTCACGAGTGGCGTCCTCGTGCTGGGCGGCCGTGTTGAAGGCGCTGACCACGACCCGCAGCCCGTCGGGACGCAGGGTGTCGGCGGTCCACATGACGACGCCCGCGCCGCCCTTCTCCCCGGGCGACTTCCGGGTGGTGACCAGGGTGCCGTCGGGCCGCGTCCCGGCGTCCCCGAAGAGAGCGCCGGCCACGTCGCCCATGCCGGGCTGCACGTTGATCTGGACGAGGCTCCCGCCCTTGCCGTCGTCGACGACGAGGTGGGCGTACCCGCTCTCCTGTCCGCCCTCGGCGATCACGGTGAGCCCGTCGGGCAGCAGACCGGCGAGCGTGTCGGCGATCGCCCTGCCCGGCATCCCCGCCGGAGGCGCCTGGCCGGTGACCGACGGCTTCGGGCTCCTCGGCATGGCGTCCACCACCCGCCGCCACACGTCGGCGGTGACGACCTCCTTCAACTGCTCGACGGTCAGCGGTGGCCGCGGGCGGGAGACCGGGGCGTCCTTCTGCGCCGGCGCGTTCCACTCGCTCAAGGACACGTGGTGCCCCTGGGGCGTGACCAGCTCGGCGTTCCACCACCTGGTCTCCACCCGCCGGTCCGGGTACTCGTAGCCGCGGAACAGCATCAGCCGGGAGCCGTCGGGCAGCTTGGCGGAGGTGCAGTCGTCGTGGGGGACGAGCGCCTCGTCCGGGCAGTTCGCCAGCTCGCGGGCCTGCTCGCTGCCGGGCTCCACCCGGTCCAGACTCAGGCCGACGGCCGCCGCGCCCCCGCCGTCGTCGAACACCACCCGCGCGTGCGGGGGCATCAGCGACTCCGTGCCCTGGGCCTCCTCCTCGAGGTACGTGCCCCTCGGCAGCAGCTCCTTGAGCGAGCGCAGGACGTCGTCGCCCGAGAAGGCCGTGGCGGGCGAGGGGCTCGCGGCCGAGGGGCTCGCGGTCGTGGCCGGGCCGGCGGCCGCGGAGGTCCGCCGGGGGTCAGCCGCGTCGGACGGCAGGAGCAGCGCCCCGCCCACGCCGACCAGGGCGACGCCGGCCGCCCCGCCCAGCACGGCCGTCCGCCGCAGCTGGGTCCGGCGCCCGCGCGCCCGGCCCCCGGTGACGAGGGCGGCGGGGTCGTCGGTGCGGAAGCTGTGGCCGGTGTCGCGCAGAGCTGCGGCGAACCGGTCCTCGAAGAGGTCGTGGTGCTGGTTCTCGGGCATGACGGACCACCCTTTCCGCGGGTGTGAGGCGTGAGGTCTGAGGTGGGGAGCCGGAAGCCGGAGGGAGGGCCGGGCGGCCGGGGTCAGGGGCGGGCGTACTCGTGGACGTCCTCACCCAGCAGCTCCCGCAGCCGGCCGAGCGCGCGGACGCACCGCGTGCGCACGGCCGCCGAGCTGACGTTCAGCACGTCGGCGGTCTGCTCCACCGAGCGGTCCTCCCAGTAGCGCAGGACGACGACGGCCCGGTCCTTGGCGGGCAGCCGGGCGAGCGCGGCCATCAGCGTCAGCCGCAGCGGCGCGTCCCCGTCGGCGGCGCCAGGCAGGTCGGGGAACGTGTCGGTCGCCCGCTCCCGGCTGCTGCGCAGCCGCCGGTGGGCGAGGAAGGTCCGGGTGAGCACGGTCTGCGCGTACGCGGCCGGGTTCTCGGCCCGGGACACGCGCCCCCAGCGGACGTACAGCCGGCCGAAGGTCTCCTGCACGAGGTCCTCGGCGAGGTGGGTGTCCCCGGCCGTCAGCAGGCATGCGGACCGGTACAGGTGTCCTGCCCGTGCGGAGGCGAACTCCGCGTAGTCCGCCGTGCGCTGCTGTCGCATTCCGCCGCCCCCGTCGCGCTCCCCGAACCGTTCCCACCTCATTGATGCGGTGGGCCCCGGGAAATGTTTCATGTGGCGCCGGACACAGCCCGCGCCGCCCGTTGTCAGCGGCCGCTGTCAGGATGACCGCGTCATCGGCGCGCACGGCCGCCGGCCTTCTGGGGAGCCGCCATGGGCATGATCGGGGAGTACGCGCGCCTGACGGCCGCCGAGTTCGGGCGCCGGCCGGCGCCCCGGACTGGGCGTACCAGCGTGTCCAGGACCTGATCGAGCGGGAGGGGGACGAGGAACCGCCGGGGGACCGGGCGCGCCGCTTCGACACGGACAAGAGGTGACACGCCCTCGACCTCCTGCTCCGCCGCACCGGCTTCCCCGTGGACGTCGTCCTCGGCGAGGAGGAGAGGACCGGAGCTACGGACCGCCCCGCTGCCTCACCCCGGAACAGGTCCGCACCGCCGCCGAGGCCCTCGCCGCCACGCCTCCCGCCCGGCTGACCGAGGGCGTCACCCCGTCCGGCCTGGCCGCGGCCGGGGTGACGCCCCACGATCGTCCGGGAGCGCGGGGAGCCGCTGGACGAGGTGACCGCCCACTACGACGCCCTGGCGACGTACCTGCGCGCGGCGGCCCGCGACGGGGACGGCGTCCTCGTCCGGATCGGCTGAGCGCGCGGACGCCGCCGCCCCTGCCCGGTGAGCCGGACAGGGGCGGTCGGGGTGGAGACAGGGTCGGTCACGGCAGGGCGTGGACGTGCGGGCCCACCGCGTTGGACCAGGCGTTGCCGGCCGTCGCGTCCCAGTTGGTGGACCAGGTCATCGCGCCGCGCAGGTCCGGGTAGGTCTTCGACGGCTTGAAGGAGCCGCAGTTGGTGCCGCGGGTCAGGCAGTCCAGGGCGGCGTTCACCACGGACGGCGCCACGTAGCCGCTGCCCGCGCCCCGCGTCGAGGCCGGCAGGCCGAGGCCCACCTGCGACGGGTCGAGGCCGTTCTCCAGCTGGATGCAGGCCAGCGCGGTGAGGAAGTCCACCGAGCCCTGGCTGTAGACCTTGCCGTCGCAGCCCAGCATGGAACCGCTGTTGTAGTACTGCATGTTGACGACCGTGAGGATGTCCTTCACGTTCAGCGCGGTCCGGAAGTAGGAGTTGGACGTCGACTGCATGTCGATGGTCTGCGGCGCCATCGTCAGGATCATCGACGGGCCCGCCTTCGCGGACAGCGCCCGCAGCGCCTGCGTCATGTAGGTCGCGTTGAGGCCGTTCTCCAGGTCGATGTCCACGCCGTCGAAGCCGTACTCCCGCATCAGCGCGTACACCGAGTTCGCGAAGTTCGTCGCGGAGGCCGAGTCGTTCACCGAGACGGTGCCCTTCTCGCCGCCCACCGAGATGATGACCTTCTTGCCGGCCGCCTGCTTGGCCCGGACGTCCGCCTTGAACTGGTCGACGGTGTAGCCGTCCAGACCCGCCGAGTCCAGGGTGAAGGTGACGGCGCCCGGGGTGCCGGTGGCGTCGGCGAAGGCGACCGCGATGATGTCGTACTGGTCCGGGACGTCCGAGATCCGCTGCACGGTCGCGCCGTTGTCGAAGTTCTGCCAGTAGCCGGTCACCGCGTGCCGGGGCAGGTCACCGCCCCCGCCGCCGCCGTTCTCCCGCGTCCGCACGGACACCGCCGCCGACTTCGCCGACTCGCCCGCCGCGTTGGTCGCCGCGACCTGGAAGGAGTACGACGTGGCGGCCGCCAGCCCGGTCACCGTCGCCGAGGTGCCGGTCACGGCGGTCACCCGGGCGCCGTCGCGGTAGACGGTGTAGCCGGTCGCGCCGGACACCGCGTTCCACGCCAGCGTCACCGAGGCCGCCGTCGTGCCGGAGACGGTCAGCCCGCCCGGCGTGCCCGGGACCGACGGCTCCGGGTCACCGCCGCCGCCCCCGTCGGGGCCGAGGACGGACACGTCGTCGACGTAGTAGGGCTGCTGGCCGTACCAGCCGTGCGTGTAGACCGTCACCGACGTGGTGCCGGCGCCCGTGGAGAAGCTGGTCGACAGCTGCTTCCAGCTGGTCGAGTCCGGCGTCCAGGTGGACACGTCCGTGGTGCCGGTGCCGGTCACGCCCAGGTAGGCGTACCCGCCCCGCACCCACCCGGACAGCCGGTACGTGGAGTCGGGCCGCACCGCGACCGTCTGGGAACAGCGGGCGTTGTCCTGCCCGGCGGGTGTGGCCTTCAGCGCGGCCGAACCGCCGTGCACCGGGGAGGGGACGACGCTGCCGCTGTTCGCGGAGCAGGTCCAGCCGCTCAGGCCCGACTCGAAGCCGGCGTTCTTCGCGTTGTTGACGTCGGCCGCGGTCGCCTGGCCCGCGCCGGCGAGCGGGAGGGCGAGGGCCATGGCGGAGACGAGGGCGGCCGCCCAGGGGCGTCTGCCGCGTCCGGACGTGCGTGGTGCGCGGTCCACTTGGGGCCTCCGGTGGGGGAGTTGGGGAGGGGAAGCGACGGTGGCCACCGTTGATGCCCCACACCGTGGTCCAGACCAATCGCCTTGTCAATAGGTCCAGACCGGAAACGGGGGCGTCCGTCCGCGCGTAGGGCGGCGGGCGGATGGGAAGCGTGGCCCGGAGGACCCGGGGCGGGTCCGGCGTCAAGCCGGTGCACGGAACCCACACCGTCGGTGTCGTGCCGAGACCGGCGAGATGATCGGCCTGTCCCGTTTTGGTGCACTGTGTGCCCGGGAGTTGCCGGCCGGCTGCTCAAAGGCTGTTCTCCGGCCACAGACCCGCGGATACAGTGCTGAGGTAGTCACGCAGTGAAGTCACGAGGGTGCGCCGGAGTAACACCCGGTGGGCCGACGGGCATGGGGAGATCGGGGAGCCGCGCGTGCCAACCGCCATTGCCGTGACCGGCGCCGACATGGCGCTGCCGGCGCAGGACGAACGGACCCTGCCCGCCGTCGTGCTGCGCGACGTCGGCACCCGCCCGCTCGACCAGGTGCTGGCCGAACTCCAGGCCGTCGTCGAGCTGCACGGCCATGTCGTCGTCGTGTGCTCCCCGGCCACCCCCGCCCCCGTGCTGCGGCGGCTGCACACCCTGCGCTCCCTCCTGGAGAGCGACCGGATAGCCCTGTTCCGCCCCGACCTGCCGCCGCTCGCCGTGGCCGTGCTGGCCCGCCAGTTGCGCCAGCTCGCCTCCTGCGACATCGGACCCGGCGTACTGGCCTCGGCCGGCCGTCTGCTCACCCACTACCTCCACGCCGGGGCGCTGCTGGGCTCCGTCGCCCGCCTCGACCGGGTGCCCGTCGACCTCAAGCAGCACGCCAAGTCCTGGATGCCCGGCAGCCAGTTCGCCGTCCTCGCCCACCCGCAGCCGCAGCTCGTCCGTCTCGGCCCCGGCACCGCGCTGGACGGACCCGAGTTCGGCACCTGGATGCTCGTCGCCCGCGGCCAGCTCCCGTCCGACTGGGTCACCACCACCCTCGCGCCCGCCTGGCGGGTGCAGGGCCTGCGCGAGGCCCCGCTGCCCGCCGAGTCGGGCACCTGGTGGGGCACCGGCAAGCTCGTCGAGTTCTGCACCTACCTGCCCGACCTGTCCGTGCTCTACCAACTGGTCACGTCCGTGCGGCGCGGCACCTGCCACTGGTGCGGCATCGACGTCATCGGCGACCGCTGCGTGTTCTGCTCGGCCACCCCGCCCGCCCCCGAGGGCAGACCGGCCCTCACCCGGGGCACCTGACCCGTCCGCCCACCGCACGAGCCCGCACCGCCCCGCCCGACCGCCCCACCCCAACGAGGTTGCACGGTTCATGAACTCCCGTCAGCGCCGCGGCGTGATACTCATCCTCCTGTCGGTCCTGTGCGCCCTCGGCGCGTTCGCCGGCGTGCTCTCCGTCATCGACGACGTGCGCTCCAAGGTCGGCCCCGAGGTCGCCGCGTACCGCCTGAAGACCGACATCGCGCCCTACACCACGCTCGGCGCCGACCAGTTCGAGCGGATCGAGATGCCCGAGCGGTGGCTGTCGGAGAACGCCGTCACCGACCTCGACGACCTCCGCGGCAAGATCGCCGTCACCACCCTGCGCAAGGGGTCGCTGTTGCAGAACGACATGATCGTGGACCGGCCCGCCCTCCAGCCGGGGCAGCAGGAGGTCGCCATCATGATCGACGCGGCGACCGGCGTGGCCGGCAAGATCACCCCCGGTTCCACGGTCAACGTGTACGCCACCTTCGAGGGACAGCGCGAGGGCGACCCCGACCAGTCGAAGATCATCGTCACGGGCGCCAAGGTCCTCGACGTGGGCCGGCTCACCGCCCTCCAGCCGGACGAGGACGACCGCCGCGGGCCCGCCGACGCCGTCCCGATCACCTTCGCGCTGTCCCCCCTCGACGCCCAGCGCATCACCTACGCCGAGTCGTTCGCCCAGCGGGTGCGGCTCGCGCTGGTCGGCCCCGGGGGCGGCACCGGCGTCCCCGAGAAGGACCGGACGTACGAACTCGCGCAGGACAAGTGAGAGGCCCGCATGTCCACCAGGATCCTCCCGGCAGCCGGCGACGCGGACGCGGTCCGGTCCCTCACCACACTGCTCAGCCAGCTCCCCGACGCCGAGCCGCTGGTCCCGGTGACCGACTCCACGCAGCTCGCCGACACCCTCTCCCGGCTGGCCGCCGAGTCCCTCGACGAACTGCCCGAGGTGGTCGTCGTCCACGAGGGGATCGGCCCCGTCCCCGCGCTGGAACTCATCCGCGAGGTCGCCCTCCGCTTCCCCGCCGTCGGCGTCGTCCTCGTCACCTCCGACGCGAGCCCCGGCCTCTTCCAGGCCGCCATGGACCACGGCGCCCGCGGCCTGGTCGCCCTCCCGCTCGGCTACGAGGAACTCGCCAGCCGGGTCCAGGCGGTCGCCCAGTGGTCGGCCGGCGTACGACGCCACCTGGGCGCCGCCGGCGACCCGTTCACCGGCGCGGGAGGCACCGTCGTCACCGTCAGCGGCGCCAAGGGCGGGGTCGGCGCCACCCTCACCGCCGTGCAGCTCGCGCTCGCCGCCCAGACCTCCGGACGGGCCACCGCCCTGGTCGACATGGACTTGCAGACCGGGGACGTCGCCTCCTACCTGGACGTCCAGTTCCGCCGGTCCGTCGTCGACCTGGCCGCGATCAACGACATCTCCCCGCGCGTCCTCGCCGACGCCGTCTTCCGCCACGACAGCGGCCTCGCCCTGCTCCTCGCCCCCGCCGAGGGCGAACGCGGCGAGGAGGTCACCGACCGGGCCGCCCGCCACATCGTCAGCGCCCTGCGCTCCCGCTACGAGGTCGTCGTCATCGACTGCGGCGCCCAGCTCGGCGGGGCGGGCGCGGCGGCCGTGGAGATGGCCGACCGGGCCCTCCTGGTCACCACCCCCGACGTCATCGCCGTACGGGGCGCCAAGCGGACGGTGCGGATGTGGGACCGGCTGCAGATCCGCAAGGCGGAGGAGACCACGGTCGTCGTCAACCGGCACACCCGGTCCACGGAGATCCAGCCGCCGCTCATCGCGCGGATCACCGGCACCGCGGTCGCCGCCACCACGGTCCCCGCCCACTTCAAGGAGCTCCAGGGCGTCGTGGACGCCGGGCGCGTGCACGAGCTGGAGGCCAAGAGCACCGTGAAGCGGGCGATGTGGGCGCTGGCCGGCGAACTCGGCCTGGTGCGGGCCGCGGAGACCGTCCACAAGGGCGGACGGCTGCGCGGCGACCGGGGCGCGGTCAGTTTCCGGCGGCGCAGGGACGGCACGGGATGAGCGGCGGCGGGCGGGCTGCGGGGACGACGGGACGCCGGCGGCCGGCCGCCGGCGCGGGACGGCCGTACGGCGACCGGGGACGGCCGTACGGCGACCGGGGACGGCCGTACGGCGACCGGGGGCAGGTCACCGTCGAGTTCCTCGGCATGACCCCGACGATCCTCGTCACGCTGGTCGTGCTGTGGCAGCTCGTGCTGGTCGGCTACACCTTCACGCTCGCCGGGAACGCCGCCGACGAGGCGGCGCGGGCCGGGACCGCCGCGTCCCCCGGCGCACGTCAGGGCGCCTGCCAGGAGGCCGGCCTGGACAAGCTGTCCGGGGCCTGGGGGAGCGGCGCGACGGTGACCTGCGCGACGGGCGGCGGCATGGTCACCGCCGACGTGAAGCTCACCGTGCCGATCCTCTTCCCCGGCACCCTGTCGTTCCCGTTCGACGTGACCGGTCACGCGGGCGCGGTCGAGGAGGAGACGGACTGACATGCCGTACCGACGCACTGACACGGCGTACCGGCACACCGACGGCCGCCGCCGCGATCACGGGCAGGTGGCGATCGAGTACCTGGGGTTCCTGCCGATCCTGCTGCTCGTGGCGATGGCCGGGGTGCAGCTCGGCCTGATCGCCTACACCGCCCAGCAGGCGGGCACCGCCGCCCGCGCGGGCGCCCGCAGCGCCTCCCTGGACCAGGGCGCCCAGACCGCCTGCGCGGCAGCCGTCAGCTCCTGGCTGGCCGACGGCACCTCCTGCGGCACGGCGGGGGGCGGCGACGAGGTCACCGTCACCGCCCGGATCGACATCCCGTCGATCGTGCCCGGCTGGGACTTCGGGTCGGCGGGGAGGAGCGCCACGATGCCCGTGGACCACTGAACCGAGCGGTGGCCGGCCGGACGACGACCGGAACGACCGACGACCGCCGACCGAGGGCCGCGTCGGACGGCGGCCGGGGACCGGCACGACCGACGGCGAACGACGACGACCGACGACCGACGACGAGGACCGGGAAGCGGACGGGGACCGGGACAAGGACGAGGAGCGAGCGACTCATGAGCCTGCGGGCACGCATCAACTCCCCCGAGGAGAGGACCGGACGGGGCGAGGACGGCCACCTCGTCGCGTCCTACCGCGCCAAGCTCCTGGAGGAGATCGACCTCGCGGAGATGAGCGCGCTGTCCCCGGCCGAGCGCCGGGCCCGGCTGGAACGCGTCCTCGGCCACATCATCAGCCGCGAGGGCCCCGTCCTGTCGACGGTCGAACGCTCCCAGCTGATCCGCCGGGTCGTCGACGAGGCCCTCGGCCTCGGCATCCTGGAACCGCTGCTGGAGGACCCGTCCGTCACCGAGATCATGGTGAACGGCCCGGACGCCATCTTCGTCGAGCGCGGCGGCCGGGTGGAGCAGCTGCCGCTGCGGTTCGCCTCCAACGACCAGCTCATGCAGACGATCGAACGCATCGTGTCCACCGTGAACCGCCGCGTCGACGAGTCCAACCCCATGGTCGACGCCCGGCTGCCGTCCGGCGAGCGCGTCAACGTGATCATCCCGCCGCTGTCCCTGACCGGCGCGGTCCTCACCATCCGCCGCTTCCCGCGCTCCTTCACCCTCCAGGAGCTGATCGGCCTCGGCTCGCTCGACGAACCCATGCTGTACCTGCTGGCCGGACTGGTGCAGGCCCGTTTCAACATCATCGTGTCCGGCGCCACCGGCACCGGAAAGACGACCCTGCTCAACGCCCTGTCCGGGCTGATCCCCGAGGGCGAACGCATCATCACCATCGAGGACTCCGCCGAACTCCAGCTCCAGCAGCCGCACGTCATCCGCCTGGAGTCCCGCCCGCCCAACGTCGAGGGCAAGGGCCGCGTCACCATCCGCGACCTGGTGCGCAACTCCCTGCGCATGCGGCCCGACCGCATCGTCGTCGGCGAGGTCCGCGGCGGCGAGTCCCTGGACATGCTCCAGGCCATGTCCACCGGCCACGACGGCTCCCTCGCCACCGTCCACGCCAACAGCGCCGAGGACGCCCTCACCCGGCTGCAGACCCTCGCCTCCATGTCCGACGTGGAGATCCCCTTCGTCGCCCTGCACGACCAGATCAACAGCGCCGTCGACGTGATCGTCCAGCTCACCCGGTTCGCCGACGGCGCCCGCCGCATCACCGAGATCGCCCTGCTGGAGAGCCACGGCGGGGAGCCGTACCGGCTGGCCACGGCCGCCCGCTTCGACGCGCTCCCGATGACCTCCGACGGCCGCGTCCACGGCTCCTACGTCCACCATCCCCTGCCCCGGCGGACCGCCGACCGCCTCTACATGGCGGGCCAGCCCGTCCCGCAGGCGTTCGGCATCGCCCACCACGCCGACCAGCTCGCCACCCGAGAAGCCAGGTAGGTACCACCCCCATGGAGCTGCAGAACCTGATCACGCTGACCACCGGCGTCACCCTACTGACCTGCGTCCTCGCGGTCGCCGGCGTGCACTTCTACGCGGCCGGCCGGGCGCAGCGGCAGGCGCTGGTGGACCGGCTGTCGGCCACCGGGGAGCTCCCGTCCGCCGGACGCCGGCGTCGCTTCCCCACGCTGGACCGCAGGCTGCGCCGTACCCGCCTCGGCCGCAAGCTGGAGCTCCGCCTGCTCGCCACCGGCCTGGACGTCACGCCCGGCGAGTTCTTCGTGGCGATGCTCGCCGCCGTCGCCGGGCTGTGGCTGGTCGGCCAGGCCGCCCTCGCCCCCTTCTTCGGCCCCATCGCGGGACTGCTCGGCGTCTGGGCGGCCGTGCAGTTCCTCAACTGGCAGCGGCAGAAGCGCATCGAGCGGTTCATCAACCAGCTTCCCGAGCTGGCCCGCATCCTCGCCAACGCCACGCAGGCGGGCCTCGCCCTGCGCACCGCCATCGGCATCGCCGCCGAGGAGCTGGAGGCCCCGGCCGGCGAGGAACTGGCCAAGGTGGCCAACCAGCTCGCGATGGGCGCCTCGATGGAGGACGCCCTCGGCGAACTGTCCGACCGGCTCCCCTCCCGCGAACTCGTCGTCCTCGTCACCACGCTGGTGCTGTCCCACCGGGCGGGCGGCCAGGTCGTGAGCGCCCTGCGGAACCTCACCGAGACGCTGGAGGAACGCAAGGAGACCCGGCGCGAGGTCCGCACCCAGCTCTCCCAGGTCAGCCTGACCTCGTACGCCGTGCCCGTGCTCGGCGTCGGCTCGCTGTTCCTGATGAACGGCGTGAAGGACGGCGCCCTGGAGCGCATGACCGGCTCACCGGCCGGACAGATCGCCGTCCTCGTCGCCTTCGGCCTGTACGCCGTCGGCTTCCTGCTCATCCGCCGCCTGTCCCGCATCGACGTCTGAGCCGGGAAGGGGACGACGACATGGCACTGCTGCTCGCCGCGCTCATGGCCCTCGCCGTGTGCGGCATCTTCGCCGGCATCCGCATGTACCGGGCGGAGGCGAAACTCCCCGGCGACCTGATGCTCGCCCTGGAGGTCGGCTCCACCCGCACCGGCGCGGTCGACTCCCTCATCGACCGCATGGGCATGCGCTACGCCCCCGCCGTGCTGCGCCTCATGGGCCCGACGCTGGTCGCCAAGTACCGCCGCAAGATCGACCTGGCGGGCAACCCCGGCGGTCTCACCATCCACCGCTACGCCGCCCGCCGCGCCGTCTACGGCGCCCTCGGCGGCTTCGGCTTCCTGGTGTTCCTGATGCGCGGCCAGCTCCTCGTGGCCCTGCTCCTGCTCGCGTTCGGCGCGTTCTGGACGGAGGTCGGCATCTGGTCGGCGATCCGCGTCCGCAGGGACGTCATCGAGCGCACCCTGCCCGACTTCCTGGACGTCCTCGCGGTCGTGGTCAGCGCCGGCCTCGGCTTCCGTCAGGCCCTGGAGCGCGTCGCGTCCCAGTACGAGGGCCCCTGGGCGGACGAACTGCGCATCACCCTGCGCCAGATGGACCTCGGGATGAGCCGCAGGCAGGCCTTCGCCGAGCTGCGCCGGCGCAACGACTCCGAGCAGGTCGCCATGTTCGTCACCGCGCTCCAGCAGGGCGAGGAGCTGGGCGCGCCGATCGTCGACACGCTGGTGGCGCTCGCCAAGGACATGCGCCGCACGGACGCGCAGCACGCCCGCCGCAAGGCGGCCCGCGCGGTCCCCAAGGCCACCATGATGATCACCACCTTCATGGTTCCGGCCACGATGATCCTCCTCGGAGCCGGCCTGATCCTCGGCTCCGGCACCGACTTCGGCTCGCTCACGGGCGAGTGACGTGGGGCGGGGTGCGATGACGACGACGAGGTCACGAACGTGGCGGCGAGGGCGCCGCCGTCCGGCTCAGCGGCGGGCGGGGACGCCGGCAGCGGTGCGCGCCCGGACCCCGCAGGGACTCACGGGAACACCCCCGGTCCCCGGCCCCGCCCGGTGGTACGCGCCCGCGCCCGCGGCTCCCCAAGAGCCGGCCGTCCCACCGGTCACGGACACCCAGCTCCAGGTGAACGCCCTCCAGGCGCTCTGCCGCCAGGCCTTCGGCTTCCGGCTCGCGATGATCGCCGTCGCCGCCCCGTCCGCCCTCCTCAACGCGGGCCCCGGCTGGGGCGTACGCCTGGTCGGCATCGCGGTCGTCGTCACCTTCATGGTGTCGTACGCCCTCTTCCGCGACTGGGAGCGCTTCGGGCCCCTCCTCCTGCGCCACCCCACCCTCCTCGCGGCCGACACCCTCTTCGGCGCCCTGCTGCTGGTCTCCGCCGGCCCCGACACCACCCTCGCCTACGTCAGCGTCTGCACCCCGCTGCTCGCGGGCCTCATCTACGGCTGGCGCGGCGCCGCCGTCTTCGCCTCGCTCCAGGGCCTGATCCTGCTGCTGGTCCACGCGGCGCTGGACAACCCGCACACGGAACCCGCCGAGACACTGATCCTGCCCGGCCTGTGCGTGATCGCGGGGGCGGTCGGTTCCAGCCTGCGCAAGCTGATGCTCCACCTCGGCGAGGCGACCCGCGCCCTGGCCGCCGTCCGGGCCCGGCTCGCCGTCACCGAGGCGGTCAGCGCCGAACGCGCGCGGCTGGCACGGGAGATGCACGACTCGGTCGCCAAGACGCTGCACGGGGTCGCCCTCGCGGCGGACGGCCTGGCCTGCTCGGCAGGCGCGGCCCGCATGGACCCGGCCCTGGTCAGACGCCAGGCGGGACTCGTGGCCCGGTCCGCGCGGAGGGCCGCGGCCGAGTCGCGCGAGCTGCTGACGGACCTGCGGAGGGAGGGGGACCCGGGCCGGGAGGTGGACGTCCTGTCCGAACTGGCGTGCGCGGTGCGGGGTTTCAGGGAACGCGGTGAGGTGCCGGTGTCGTACGGGAGGACAGGTGAAGCACCCGCCCCGCCCGTCCCCCCGACGGTGGCCCGCCAGCTCCTCTCCATCACCTCGGAGGCGCTGGAGAACGCCCACCGCCACGCACGGGCGAGCAGCATCGACGTCCGGGCCGGTGTCCAGGGCGACCTGCTGACCGTCACCGTCCGCGACGACGGCACCGGCCTCCCCGCCGACACCGACCTCGCCCGCTTACGCCGCTCGGGCCACTTCGGCCTGGTCGGCATGGCGGAACGGGCGGCCTCGGTCGGCGCACGCATCAGCTTCGGGCGGGGCGAACGGGGACGCGGCACGGAGGTCCGCCTGGAACTGCCGCTCGCGGCGGTGACGACGAGCAGTGTCCTTGGAGGCCCGCCATGACCGGTGAACCGAACCCCTTCGGGGAGGTTCCGCCCCCGGAGCCCGTCCGCGTGGTCGTGGCCGACGACAACCCCGTGGTCCGCGCGGGGCTGGCGGCGCTCCTCACCGGCCGCGAGAACGTCGAGGTGGTGGCGGAGGCGGCGGACGGCAGGGAGGCGTACGGGGCGACGCTCGCCCACGGTCCCGACGTGGTGCTCCTGGACGTCCGCATGCCAGGGGTGGACGGCCTCGCGGCCCTCCCGCACCTGGTGCCGCTGACGGCGGTCCTGATGCTGACGTACAGCGGGGAGTCGGACATCGTCCACGAGGCACTGCGGCGAGGCGCGAACGGGTACTTGGTGCACGGTGAGTTCACGCCCGACGAGCTGGTGGCGGCGGTACGGGACGCCCGGCGAGGGAGACCGCACCTGACGCCGACGGCGGCGGACACATTGCTTGCGCAACTGCGTGCGGGGAGCGCGGGAAGTGCCGTACCCGTGGCTGGTTCTGGCGGGAGTTGGTCCACCGAAGGGCGTACTTCTATGGAAAACCTTTCGCAGCTGCAACCGGATGTGGCACAGTCGGTGTCTGACAGGTCGGCATACGGGCTGAGCGCGAGGGAGGCGGAGATCATGGAGCTCATCGCGTCCGGCATGACCAACCAGCAGATCGCCGCCACCTGCTTCATCAGCGAGAAGACGGTCAAGAACCACATCAACCGCATCTTCGCGAAGCTGCACAGCACGAGCCGTTCCGAGGCCATCGCGAAGTGGCTGGGGACGGGGCGTAATTCGGCCGAGGAGGGGGTTGGCCGGTGGTGAGGCGCACGCGCACAATGCGATGGGCCCGCATTTGGGTCCGGAATTGGGCCTCGGGACCCTTCAGGGGCCTCGCCGCCCACGCGTACGGTGCCGAGGTCGACAGCGGCCCCGGGACCCAGGCCGCCACCGCGTCAGCCGGAGGGGAACACCATGGGCAACTGGATCAACACGACGGTCAGGCACCTCCAGTCCCGAGCGGCCCGTCGCGACGACCGGGGCCAGACGGCGGTGGAGTACCTGGGCATCATCGCGGTGGTGGTGGCCATTGTGCTGGCGATCACGGGGACGAATATCGGACAGACGATTTACGACGCCATCGTGAACAAGATCGACGAGCTGGTCGGCTGACCCGCCGTTGCTCTTCGACTGACGCAGGGCAGGCATTCCCCATCTACATCACGGTGGTGGGAGGCCTGCTCTTCCTGGCGTTCGCCTACCTGGCAGTCGGTCAAGCCGCAGCGAACAGAAACGGTGCCCAGACCGCCGCCGATGCGGCGGCACTCGCGGCCGCTCAGGAAAGGCGGGACCAACTGTCCGGGGCGTGGGTGGAGAACCTTCTCGACCCTGAAAAGTGGCAGGACATCTTCGACGGCATGGCGGAGGGGCTGACGCCGTCCTGCTGGCGGGCCGAGCAACTGGCCGCCAGTAACGAGGCCACGGTCCTGAGCTGCAATGCGGACGGTCTCCTCAGCTACACGGTCGAAGTGCAGACGAACAAGACAGTCGGGGACTCCATCGTGCCCGGCACCGAGACGAAGAAGTCACGGGCGACGGCCACCGCGGTGATCGAGCCGCGCTGCGGCTTTGAGCTCCCCACTGAGGAAGAGGAATCGGACGCAGAGGAAGAGCTCCCCACGCTCAGCTGCAAGGGCGGGGTCGACTGGGAGCTGGTCCCTGAGACGCCCGAGGATCTGCTGCCGAAGCCCGAGGATCTCTTCGACGTGCATCTGGCCGACTGACAGGCAAACGACGAGTGACTGAGGATGCAGGGTATGAGCGTTCGGTTCACAACGAAGGCCCGGACGGGGGCCATCGCGCTGGTTGTTGCGGCCGGACTGGCCCTCGGTCTCACCGGCTGCGGCGGAGGCGGTGACGGTGACGGTGAGGACGGAAAGCCGAAGACGTCGGCCTCTGCTTCGAAGGGTAACGCCCCCAACCCGAGTACCCAGGAGGGAACCGATGAGGCCCTGACGGAACTCCGCGGTGAGGGTGGTTTGATCCTCAAGATCACGTCGGCGACGAGAGATGCAGGTGGCTTCGTCACCGTGAGCGGGGAGTTGAAGAACGACAGCTCCGAGCCCGCGCGTGTCTCGCTCCGGGCCGCGGGAGTCGAGACGGAGATCCTCAGGCACGGGCCGTCGCTCGGCGGTGCCACGCTCGTCGACAGCGCGAGCAAGAAGCGCTACTACGTTCTGCGGGACACCGAGGGGCGTCCGCTCACCACGACGAACATGCCGCGTCTGAAGGCCGGCGAGTCGATCCCGGTGTTCATGCAGTTCCCGGCCCCACCGGCCAACTCGTCGGAGGTCACCTTCCAGTTGCCGACGTTCGCCAGCGGCACCATCCAGATCTCTGGGTGAGGCAGAGGATGACACACACGCGCCTTCTTCTCATCGGCACGCTGGCCACCCTGCTGGCCACCGGTCCGGCCGTGGCCCACGCCGACGACGGACCGAGCGTCCCCCCGGGCACGGAAGCCAGCGCCTCCGCGCCCGTGGAGCTGGACTCCAACGACCCCGACCTGAAGCTCCCGGACGGTGCCACCCTCGCGGAGCCGAAGGTGCTGGACATCAAGTCCGTCGTCGAGGACCAGAGCGGGGACGAGCGACGCGAGGACACGAACACGGATGTGAAGTTCGCCCTCCAGGCGGAAGTCCTCTTCGGCAAGGACAGCGCCAAGATCTCCGCACAGGCGAGGGCCCGCATCAGCGTCATCGCGAACGAGATCAAGACGCAGAACGCGACCCGCATCCGCGTCTTCGGCTTCACGGACGACCTGGGCTCGTCCGCCCACGGCGACGTGTTGTCCCGCAAGCGGGCCAACGCGGTGCACGGCATCCTCGAACAGGAGTTGAGCGACGCGAACATCACGTACGAGGTGCGCGGTTACGGCGAGGACTACCCGATCGCCGACAACTCGACGGAGGCCGGCCGGAAGAAGAACCGAAGGGTGGAGATCTCCTTCCCGCGAGGAGAGAACTAAGACGACTCAACCACCCTCTTGCCCCGCCACCTCCACCACGGCCCCCACGACCAGCCCCCACCGCTCCATCGCCCCCGCCTCGGCCTCGATCACATGCCGTGCCCGGACGCGTGGCCGCCCCAGCCGTCCGGGCGGCATGGTGCGCACGGCGAGGACGCGGAGCCGGCGGTCCAGGTAGGCGACGTCGATGGGCATGCGCATACGGAAGGTGTGGATGCTGTTCGCGGGGGAGAGCAACAGAGCGCCCTCCAGGCTGTCCCGCCCCAGCAGTCCCCGGGTCCGCGCCCGATAGGAGGCGGCGATCTCCAACGGCACGCGTGCGCTGACGGCTCCGTGCCGCTCCCGCACGACCAACTCCCCACGCCCGTCCCGCCACCGCACGACCGTGCCTCCCCTCACTCCCGGCGAACGTACCCCGCAGCTGGATAACGTGACCCCACGAAAGCGACGCCTCGCCCCACCGGGAGCTTCCTTGAATTGCCGTTCCGCCTTCCTCACGACCCTTGCGGTGACCACAGCCCTGACTCTGACCGCGTGCGGAAGCGACGACACCGACGCCTCGGTGAAGGGCAGCGACAAGCAGACAGAAGACGGGTCGGCCTCCCCGGCCCCGGCACCGACCGCCTCGGCTTCGAGCGGGCGCCCGACCATCACGTTCCCGTCCGACGCGAAGAACATTTTCGAGTACGAGAAGACGGGGGATGTGGCAAAGGACGCGGCGCTGCGTGACAGCACGCTGAGCGTGAACGCCGTGGACGAGGCCATTTTCAAGGGGTCGACGGATACCGAGGCCCTGGGCTTCTACAACGTGGACCGGGCGTTGAGCGGCGCGATCGACTTTGTGCTCCGGTACATCAAGGCGAACGACACATGGGTCGGGGAGACCCGGTACTTCGACTACGAGGTGAAGCTTTCCGGTGACAACAAGGCATACGTCACCTATTGCTCGGATGAGAGCAAGTCCTTCTTGAAGAACAGGAAGACCGGCAAGGTGGACGACAACCCGGCGACAGCCGACAGTTATGTGCTCTACCGCGCCGCACTCGCCAGGAACACCGAAAACGTCTGGCAGACGACGGACGTCGTCTCCGACCGAGGCAGCGAAAAGTGCCAGCCGTGAAATCACCCTGCCGGGAGCCGAACGTGAACCGCCGTCCCACCCTGCTCGCAGCGCTTGCGCTGACCGCCGCCACGGCCCTGACGTTGTCCGCGTGCGGAAGCGACGACGACAAGGCCGCGGGTGCTGACACCGGAGGCGGCAAACAGCCGGCGTCCCCGAGCACGTCGGCCGCCTCGCCCACGCAGCGCCCCCAGATCGAGCTGCCGGCGGACCTCAAGCTGACTTTCGAGGGCGGCGAGACGGGGGACCCCGTCAAGGACGCGATCCTCGCGGACAGCGCGGAACGCATGCGCGCCGTCGACGCGGTGATCACCGGGACGGACCCCGAGGGCAAGGCGCTCGCCTTCTACAACACGGGCGAAGCGCTGGAGGCCGCGCGGGACTGGGTCGACCAGTTCGAGGAGGCCGGGGCCACCCTGACGGGCGAGGCCCGCTACTACGACCGCGAAGTGACGTTGAAGGGCGAGGATTCCGCTGCCCTGGTTTTCTGTGCGGACGAGAGCAAGGGCTTCAGCAAGGACAAGGAGACCAACGAAGTCCACAAGACGCCGGTCACCAGGAACAGTTACGTGCTGTACCACACGAGGCTCGACAAGAACACCGAAGGCGTCTGGCAGACGTCCCAGATCATCTCGACCAGGGGCGCGGCTCAATGCCAGCCGTAGATAACGTGACCCCGTCAAAGCGACGCCTCGCCCCACCGGGAGCTTCCTTGAACCGCCGTTCCGCCTTCCTCACGACCCTTGCCGTGATCGCAGCCGTGCCCTTGACCGGGTGCGGCGGCGAGGGCACCGACGCTCCGGCGAAGGGCAGCGACAAGGCGGCGGAAGTTGAGGAACCGACTCCACCGGCAACGTCGGCGGCTCCGGCGTCGGACGGCCGCCCGGAGATCAAACTTCCCGACGACCTCTCCTACACCTTCGACTGGCCGAAGACCGGTGACAAGGAGAAGGACGCGGTTCTGTCGGACAGTGAGCAGTCCATCAAGGCGGTGGACTTGGCGATCGTCAACCAGAACGCGCTCGACGAGGCGTACCTCTACTACTACGAGGGCGAAGCCGCCGCCACCACGCAGCAATTCGTCCAGAACTACGTGGACCACAAGGCCAGCCTCACTGGCTCCTACCGCTTCTACGTGCCCGAAGTGAACGTCGACCAGGATGGCACGGCATCCCTCAGCTACTGCGAGGACCAGGGCAGGGCTTATGCGAAGTACCTCAAGACCGGCAAGGTCGAGAAGACCGAGGTGACGGCCAAGAGCTACGTGGTCTACCACACGTTGTTGAAGAAGGACGAAGCCAAGGGCGTGTGGGTGGTCCAGAAGATCGCCTCGCAGGCCGGAAGCGCCAGGTGTCAGTCCTGACGTAGAGCGGCCGTGTCCCAATTCGGTATTGGCTGTGTTGCAGTTGACCCGTTCGCTCTGGTGCCGCACTGCGTGCGCTGGGTAGCGTTGGCGCGCTGATGTAGACGCCTCGCCCCACCGGGAGCCGACTGTGAACCGCCGTCCTACCCTGCTCGCAGCGCTCGCGCTGACCGCCACCGCGGCCCTGACGCTGTCCGCGTGCGGAAGCGACGACGACTCTCCCGCGAAGGACAGCGACAAGATCGCGGGAGCCGACACAGGCGACAAGAAGTCGGCGTCGCCGAGTGCTTCGACTTCCGCTTCGGCGGATCGACCGAAGATTCAGCTGCCGTCGGACGTGACTTACAAGTTCGAGTGGCCGAAAACGGGTGACGAGGACAAGGACGCCATCCTTAGCGACTCGGAGCAGCGGATCAAAGCTGTTGACATGGCCATCGCAGAGCAGGACCCGCTCCACGAGGCCTACCGTTTCTACACCGAGGGAACGGCTGCCGCGGGCAGCGAGGAGTTCATTCAGGAGTTCGTCGACCACAAGGCCCGCACGACAGGCTTCACACGCTTTTACGATGCGAGCGTGACGGTCAACAAGGACGGTACAGCCGCGCTGGTGTACTGCGAGGACCAGGGCAAGGCGTTCAACAAGTTCCTCGAGACCGGCAAGATCAACGTGACACCGGTGACCAAGAACTCCTACGTCATCTATGCAGCCACGCTGCGCAAGAACAAGAACGGTGTGTGGGTAACTGAGCGTCTGACCTCGCAGAGGGGGAGCGAGAAGTGTCAGCCTTGATCAAGGGCAAGCATCTGCTGATAGCCGGGGGACTCGCCACTGCGATTCTCGCCGGCACCACGCCCGCGTACGCCGAGACGGGGTTCGGCGGAAGTACGAACGGAGGCGGGGACGCCAACCTCAGCGACGACGGCACCCTCTCCGTCTCCGCCGGAGGCGTCCGTTTCGACCACTCCAAGAACGGCAAGGGCGGCAAGGTCGGCGCGCTCACGTCGAGTACCTCGTGGTCGCCTCCGCCCTGCTGGTACGCGCCCAAGTACTCCCCGGAGGAACTGCAGGCCTACCTGGAGCCGATCTGGGAGGCCGGGTCGACCGGGCACGAGTGGGACAACGAGCAGCGGAAGAAGTACACGGACCCCGACGACCCCGAGAAGGACTTCAACAAGCACAAGTCCGGCAAGGGCTACTGGTGGGGCTCGTACGTCGACAAGAGCTTCCCGCCGGGCTGGGACTCCTGCAAGAGGGACTACTTCTGGGTGGACCAGGGCGACCCGCCGCCCGCGAACATCGAGAACGCCGTCACGCCCGAGCTCCTCGCCGAACTCGCCTACTCCGAGATCCGCGTCCCCGGCACCGAGGTGACCCTCGCCCCCGCGCAGGCGACCAAGGTGAACCTCCCGACCTGGTCGTGGCTGGACGGCGCCGAGTTCCAGCCGGTGTCGGTCACCGCGTCCGTGCCGGAGATCGGCATCTACGCGACCGCCACGGCGGAGCCGGTCTCGCTGAAGATCCAGCCCGGCACTCCGGACGCCGAGACGTACCCCGCCTCCGGCGTCTGCGAGATCGACAACGGCCGCATCGGTGAGCCCTACGCCAAGGGCAAGGCGAACCGGACGCCCCCGTGCGGCGTGAAGTACCTCCGTTCCTCGGGCGACGGCACCTTCCCGCTGCAGGCGACGGTCACGTGGGAGGTCCACTGGACCGGCTCCGGTGGCGCGGGCGGCGACCTGCCCGACGGTGAGTTCGGAGCGACCCAGGACGTCGTCGTCCAGGAGATCCAGGCCGTCAACCGCTGACCACACCCCCACGTGCGGGCTCGCCCCGGCAAAGGTTTGCCGGGGCGGGCCGGCGTGGGTAGGTACACCCGCATGACCACGACACTCGGTGCGGTGTTCCGCCCCCAGCTCGCCCCCGAGCGGCTTCGCTCCGTCGTGCGGGCGGCCGACACAGCCGGGCTCGACGAGCTCTGGCTGTGGGAGGACTGCTTCCGGGAGGGCGGCATCTCCACCGGCGCCGCCGCCCTCGCGTGGAGCGAGCGCCTGCGCGTCGGCATCGGGCTGTTGCCCGTCCCGCTGCGGAACGTCGCCGTCACCGCCATGGAGGCCGCCTCCCTGCACCGGATGTTCCCGGGCCGGCCGGTCCTCGGTGTCGGGCACGGCGTGCAGGACTGGATGGGGCAGGTCGGCGCGCGCGCCGCGTCGCCCCTCACCCTGCTCCGGGAGCATCTGCTCGCCCTCCGCGCCCTGCTGGCCGGCGAGACGGTCACGGCCAAGGGCCGGTACGTCACCCTCGACGGCGTCGCGCTCGACTGGCCCCCGCCCGGCCCCGTCGACGTCCTGGCCGGCGGTATGGGCCCCCGTACCGTACGGCTCACCGGGGAGGCCGCCGACGGCACCATCCTCACCGCCGACACCTCCGCCGACGGCGTCCGGCAGGCACGCCGGCTCATCGAGGAGGGACGGGTCGCGGCGGGGCGTGACCCGGCCGGTCACCGGGTCGTCGTCTATCTGCTGACCGCGACCGGCGACGGCGCGCGCGAGCGGCTGCGGGCCGAGCTGGTCGCCGAGGGGCACGGCGCCGACGCCGAGCTCGGGGTTGCCGGGGACGCCCGCGCCGTCGCCGAGGCTGTGCGGCGGCTGGCCGAGGCGGGCGCCGACTCGGTCGTCCTCCAGCCGACCGGCGACGAACCCGACCCGGAGGGCTTCGTGCGCTTCGCCGCAGAGGAGGTACGGCCCCTCGTGGTATGAACCCACGGGCGCGCGGGGCGGGGCGGCGCGGGGCGGGGCGGGAAAAGCGCGCGACGGCCGGCCCCGCGTTCGGGCATCCTCGCCACATGCCCCGTCCCCGGCCCCGGCCACGACCCCGTACCCGCCCCCGCACGTTCGACGAACTCCTCGCCGAGGGCGCCTCCGTGCCCACCGAGGGGTGGGACTTCTCCTGGTTCGAGGGGCGCGCCGTCGAGGCGCGTCCCTCCTGGGGGTACGCCACCACCCTGGCCGGCCGGCTGGGCTCGGTGGACGGGCCCGTGCTCGACGTGCAGACCGGCGGGGGAGAGGTCCTCGCGTTCGCCCTCGGCCGGGCTCGGGGACGGCCCCCGCTCGTCGTCGCCACCGAGGGCTGGCCGCCCAACGTCCGCAAGGCCGCGCGGACGCTCCGGCCGTACGGCGCCGCCCTCGTCGCGGCGGCCGAGGCCGCGCCGCTGCCGTTCGCCGACGGTTCGTTCTCCCTCGTCGTCAGTCGGCACCCCGTCCGGCCGCACTGGCACGAGATCGCCCGGGTGCTCGAGCCCGGCGGCGCCTACCTCGCCCAGCACGTGGGGCCCGCCAGCGCCTTCGAACTCGTCGACTTCTTCCTCGGTCCGCAGCCCGAGGAGAGCCGTACCGCGCGCGATCCGGAGCGGGAGCGGCGGGACGCCGAGGCGGCCGGGCTCGAGGTCGTGGAGCTGCGGGCCGAGCGGCTGCGCATGGAGTTCTTCGACATCGCCGCGGTGGTGCACTTCCTGCGCAAGGTGATCTGGATGGTCCCCGGCTTCACCGTCGAGGAGTACCGGCCGAGGCTGCGGGAGCTGCACGAGCGGATCGAGGCCGAGGGCTCCTTCGCGGCCCACAGCTCGCGTCACCTCGTCGAGGCGCGCAGGCCGGGCGGTCCGGGCGGTGCGGAGGCCGCCGCATCCGGTCGACGCGCGTAGTTGCCGCATCGTTATGGGTGGGGGTCTGGTTCCGGCAACGGCCCATCACTTAGGTTCGGACCAAGTTGATTCGCGTCAGCAAAGCTGCGCGGAAGGGTCACCGCGCAGTGGAGGGGGCTGCGCGGCGCCCGCACCACCCGCATCGCCCGTCTCTCCTTTTCCGTCGCCCGCCTCCCCTCCCGTCGCCCCGCCTCCCCTCCCGTCGCCCCGCCTCCGGGTCAAGCCGGAGCCGCCGCCGGGGTCACCCGTCGGGGGGACAGCCGGAAGAGTGACCGGAAAGGTGCGGGGTTGGTGTCACACCCTGCACAGAGTCCCCACAGCGCTCCCTCAGCGCTCGTTCTCCGCGTGTTTTCGCTGGGTTCCGGCCAGGAGAGACCCCTGAAACGGCCCCTCCGAGGGCATCCAGGCGTCGCCGGGCGGTTCCGGAGAGTAGTTGTGCCGCGCCGATGCACGCAGCATCACTTACGAAGGGTTATGGTGGAAACCCCCCCTCGGGCCGGTCCGTCTCCCCCCCACGGACCGGCCCGTTTCTCTTGCCCGCCGTCTCGCGCCGGCGCACCCCGCCCGCGACGGCTCCCTCGGGCTCCTCCGGCTCCTCCGGCTCCTTCCGGCCTCTTCGCCCCCTCCGCGGTCTCCTCCGGCCCCTCCCGCAGCCCGCTGGCCAGAGTCCCGGCATGTCGAACGAGCATCCGACACCGTCCCCTCAGCAGCCTCCTGGCGGCCCCGGCCCCTACGGACCGCCGCCCGCTCAGCCCCTGGGGGCAGTCGCCCGGCCCGGCGTACCCGTCGTGTCCGTACCCGTCGTACCCCTCCTCCTCCACGCCCCCCGGCCCCCGGCCGCCGTACCCCGCGCAGCCCGGAGCCCCGTCGCCCTACGGCCAACCCGTCGCCCAGCCGTACGCGCAGCCCGGCGCCCACCCCTACGGCCACCCCGGCGCTCACCCCTACGGATGGCCCGGCGTCGCGCCTTGGCCGGGGAGCGCCGGGCCCGTCGGCATGCCCGGCCCCGTCCGCGCCGCGCAGATCGTGATCTTCGTGACGTTCGGCATCGCCGTGCTGCTGACCGTCCTGGTCGCCGCCGGTGCGGGAGCGGAGGAGGCGGGGCGGTTCTTCAGCACGTACCTGATGACCGCCGTGCTGTTCGTGCTGGCGTTCCGGTTCCCGAAGGCGGGCAGCGGCGTGCGCGTGGCCTCGTTGGCGCTGGCCTCCGCGCAGATCCTCTTCGCGCTCGGCGCGGCGGGACGGGGTGTCCCGCTCGGCATCCTGCCGCTCGGTTCCGCCGTCGCCGTCCTGGTGCTGCTCTGCGGGAAGCCCGCGCAGTACTGGTTCCGGCGGCACCAGGCAAACGGCGTGCCACCGCAGTACAGCTGACAAAGCGCCCCACCCCGGACGTTGGGGACCCCCGCCCCGGCGGGGGTACGCTTCGCCTCTGGGGACCGCCATCCGGGCAGGGACCGCCCGCGGCCGAGACCGGGCCGCTTGCCGCGCGACGCGGCGGGGTGCCGCGCCTGTCCGATCCGCACGGAGGGGCTGACGATCACGTGAACCTGCGCGACAAGCTGCGGAGCCTGCTGGTCAGGCTGTACGCACGCCGGGTGGAAGGTCACCTGGACACCGCTCAGGTGCCCAAGCACATCGGCGTCATCATGGACGGCAACCGCCGCTGGGCGAAGGCCGCGGGGTCCAGCACCGTGCACGGCCACCGGGCCGGCGCCGACAAGATCGAGGAGTTCCTCGGCTGGTGCAGCGAGACGGACGTCGAGGTGGTCACCCTGTGGCTGCTGTCGACGGACAACTTCGACCGGCCCGAGGAGGAACTCGTCCCGCTCCTCGGCATCATCGAGGACGTGGTGCGCACGCTCGCCGCCGACGGCCGCTGGCGGGTCCACCACGTGGGCACCCTCGATCTGCTGCCCTCCGGGATGCAGACCGTCCTGAAGGAGGCCGAGGCGGCCACCGCGCACGTCGACGGGATAGTCGTCAACGTGGCCATCGGGTACGGCGGACGCCAGGAGATCGCCGACGCCGTGCGCTCCATGCTCCTCGAGGCCCACGACAAGGGCGTTTCGATGGATGAGCTCGCCGAGTCCGTGGACGTCGACATGATCGGACGTCACCTCTACACCAAGGCGCAGCCCGATCCGGACCTCGTCATCCGCACCAGCGGCGAACAGCGGCTGTCCGGATTCATGCTGTGGCAGACGGCCCATTCGGAGTACTACTTCTGCGAGGTCTTCTGGCCGGCCTTCCGCAAGGTGGACTTCCTGCGCGCGCTGCGCGACTACGCCGCACGCCACCGGCGCTTCGGCGGCTGACCGCCGTACCCGCCGTACCCGCTCCACCGGGCGCCACCGCGTACGGTCATCGCGCGCCGGCGCGTATCACCCCGCATCACCCTGACACGCCCCCCCACCACTTCCGCACCATCCTTGGGTCACCGGGCGTCACGCGCCGTTCACCTGCGTGCCGTCAGGGGTCGTGGCATGGCGGCGCTTGTTCAAGGGCATAACTGAGTCAGGTCGACGCCCGAACCACGGGTGTCGTATCTCAGCGGACGGCACGGGTGCCGTCCGCCCGGGAGGCCCTTTGCACCAGCCCGACCGTGCGGTCACGGCACGGAAGAAGCGGCGGAGGGCCGGTTCTCGGCCCGCTGTGCATCGCGGCCGTCGACCGGTCCAGCTCCGCCTCGTCGCTCCCCGACCTCATCCGAGGGGGTTCGTCCTTCCGTGGTGACCAGCGCAAAGCGCCACAAGCCCGACCGGCGCACCTACGTTCTCGACACCAGCGTCCTGCTGGCCGACCCCCATGCCCCGTCCCGCTTCGACGAGCACGAGGTCGTGCTCCCCGTCGTCGTGGTGACCGAGCTGGAGGCCAAGCGGAACCATCCCGAGCTCGGCTACTTCGCCCGCCAGGCCCTGCGCCTGCTGGACGACTACCGGGTGCGGTACGGCCGTCTCGACGCCCCCATCCCGACCGGGGACCTCGGCGGAACCCTGCGGGTCGAGCTCAACCACTCGGACCCCAGCGTGCTGCCCAGCGGCTACCGCCTGGGGGACAACGACTCCCGCATCCTCGCGGTCGCCCGCAATCTGCAGGCCGAGGGGTTCGACGTCACCGTGGTGTCGAAGGACCTCCCGCTCAGGATCAAGGCGTCCTCCGTCGGCCTCCTCGCCGAGGAGTACCGCGCGGAGCTCGCCATCACCGACTCCTCCGGCTGGACCGGAATGTCCGAGCTGACCCTGCCCGGCGAGCAGGTGGACATCCTCTTCGAGGAAGGCCACGTGTACGTGCCCGAGGCCGCGGACCTGCCCGTGCACACCGGTCTGACCATCCAGTCCGAGCGCGGTAAGGCCCTCGGCCGGGTCACCGCCGAGGGCAACGTCCGCCTGGTGCGCGGCGACCGGGAGGCGTTCGGCATCAAGGGCCGCAGCGCCGAGCAGCGGATCGCGCTCGACCTGCTGCTCGACCCGGATGTCGGGATCGTGTCCATGGGCGGCCGGGCCGGCACCGGCAAGTCGGCGCTCGCGCTGTGCGCGGGCCTGGAGGCCGTGCTGGAGCGGCGGCAGCACCAGAAGGTGATGGTCTTCCGGCCGCTGTACGCGGTGGGCGGACAGGAGCTGGGCTATCTGCCCGGCACCGAGGCCGAGAAGATGAGCCCCTGGGCCCAGGCCGTGTTCGACACGCTGTCGGCGGTCACCAGCCGGGAGGTCATCGAGGAGGTCACCGCGCGCGGCATGCTGGAGGTCCTGCCGCTCACCCACATCCGGGGCCGCTCGCTGCACGACGCGTTCGTCATCGTGGACGAGGCCCAGTCCCTCGAGCGGAACGTCCTGTTGACCGTTCTGTCCCGGATCGGGGCCAATTCCCGGGTCGTCCTGACGCACGACGTGGCGCAGCGGGACAACCTGCGGGTCGGCCGGTACGACGGTGTGGTCGCCGTCGTCGAGAAACTGAAGGGGCATCCGCTGTTCGCCCACGTGACCCTGAACCGGTCCGAGAGGTCCCAGATCGCGGCCCTCGTGACCGAAATGCTCGAAGACGGTCACATCTGACCCTCGCGTCCCGACGCGAGTCGGTGACGCGGTAGTTGGCGCCGTCCGGGAAAGGCGTAGAGCCTAGCCGGGCGGCGTCGGCGCGTGTGCGGCTTTCCGGTGATCCCTGGGGGCGAACGACATGTGAGCTTTCACACGCGACAGAGAATTGCCTCGCGCCACTCGGTTACGGCAGAGTCTCACTCCTGTCAGGCCCCGCATACGACACAGTTGTGCCCCTCGGGGGTGCCCCCCGGGCCGTCAAGGCGGCGGGGGAGGCACACAACCGCACAGGAACACCCTTTCAACTCCATAGCGTCGTCGTATGCCGCCCGAGCACCACGCGGCGCTCCTGCCGAAGGAGTTGCCCACCGGGCCCGTGCCTTCCGTGACCCGTAGTTGGGGAGGCCAGTGTCAGGGGCACGATTGCGTCCGCGAGGGTCACCGAAGCGGGCGATGCTGGAAGGAAACCGTGTGAGCCGGATCTCGGTCCGGGGATTCGCAGTGGCCTCGGCCACGGCGGTCACCGCTGTCGGAAGCGTCGTCGGCGTTGCCTCGGGCAGCACCGCAGCGCAGAACAACGACGCCGAAGCGACGGCAGCCGGCACCACGCTGCTCGCGGACATCCCCGCGGGGGAGCAGGCGCAGGTGCAGACCGCGTCGCTGACGCAGCAGGCCCAGACGATGGCCATCGCCGCGGACGCGACCGCCAAGAAGGACGCGGAGGAGGCAGCCCGCAAGGCCGCCGCCAAGACCGCGATCGCGAAGAAGAAGGCAGCCGAGAAGGCCGAGCAGGCCAAGCGCGACGCCCAGGAGCGCGAGCAGGCCGAGAAGGCCGCCAGCCGTTCCGCCGCGCGTGACGCGTCCTCCTTCGCGGTCCAGGCCTCCTACTCGGTCGCCGAGGTCCAGGCCATGGCCCGCCAGATGGTGCCCGCCGACCAGTTCCAGTGCTTCAGCAACATCGTGGAGCGCGAGTCCACCTGGAACTACCAGGCCACCAACCCCTCCTCCGGCGCCTACGGCCTCGTGCAGGCCCTGCCGGGCTCCAAGATGGCCTCCGCCGGCGCCGACTGGCAGACCAACCCGGCCACCCAGATCAAGTGGGGCCTCAACTACATGGACAGCCGCTACGGCAGCCCGTGCGGCGCCTGGGAGTTCTGGCAGGCCAACCACTGGTACTAGGTCCGCGGACCCGTCCGTCGCCACGAGGCGCGCTCGACTCCGGCACAGCCCCGCACCGTCCTACGGTGCGGGGCTTTCGCCCTGTACCGTCTGACCGACGGCTCCAGGGGGACTGGTGGGGAGAAACGGGGGAAGAGGACGGATCATGTCGCGACTGCCAGGGTGGCTCGGCCGGGTCGGAGCCGGACTGACGAAGGTCGGCAAGCGGCTGGAGGAGCGCCGCGCCGAAGTCACGGGCGAGCGGGGGCCGGACGACGACTTCGCGCGCCCCGCCGCCGACCCTGACCGGCCGCCCCCGCCTCCTGAGTACACCCAGGTCGTCCTCCCGGTGCGCCCCGACCCGGCGCAGGCCGTGCCCTGGGGCGTCCGGGTCGCCGCCGAGGCCGGCTGGCGCCTGCTGGTGCTCGCGGGCACCGTCTGGGTGCTGATGCGCATCATCAGCGCCGTCCAACTGGTGGTGCTGGCGTTCGTCGCCTCGCTGCTCATCACCGCGCTGCTCCAGCCCACGGTCGCCCGGCTGCGGCGGCTCGGGGTGCCGCGCGGACCGGCCACCGTGCTGACCGCGCTGTTCGGCTTCGTCGTCATGGGACTCATCGGCTGGTTCGTGACCTGGCAGGTCATGGAGAACATCGACACCCTCGCCGACCAGATCCAGGACGGCATCGACGAACTGCGCAACTGGCTGCTCAACAGCCCGTTCCACGTCACCGACAAGCAGATCAACGAGATCGCCAAGAACCTGCGCGAGGCGGTCGGCGCCAACACCGAGCAGATCACCTCGGCGGGCCTGGAGGGCGTGACGGTCGTCGTCGAGGCGCTCACCGGCCTGCTGCTGGCGCTCTTCTCGACGCTGTTCCTGCTCTACGACGGCAAGCGGATCTGGCAGTGGTCGCTCAAGCTGGTCCCGGCCGTGGCCCGTCCGGGCGTCGCCGGTGCCGGCCCGGTCGCCTGGCGCACGCTCACCGCGTACGTGCGCGGCACGGTGGTCGTGGCACTGATCGACGCCATCTTCATCGGCCTCGGCATCTACTTCCTCGACGTGCCGCTGGCGGTGCCGCTCGCCGTCTTCATCTTCCTGTTCTCGTTCATCCCCCTCGTGGGCGCGGTGGTGTCCGGCGCGCTGGCCGTGGTCGTCGCGCTGGTCACCCAGGGCGTGTTCACCGGTGTGATGACGCTCGTGGTGGTGCTGGCGGTCCAGCAGATCGAGGGCCACATCCTGCAGCCGTTCATCCTCGGGCGCGCGGTGCGGGTCCATCCGCTCGCGGTGGTGCTGGCCGTCGCCACCGGCGGCCTCGTCGCGGGCATCGGGGGCGCGGTGGTCGCCGTGCCGCTCGTCGCGGTCGCCAACACCGTCGTGGGCTATCTGCGGGCGTACTCCCACGAGGCGGCCCTCGTGCAGTCGCCCCGGCCGCGTGGCGCCACGGCCATGTCCGCGCCGGACGCCCCGCCCCCGGCGCATCCCGAACCGCTGCCCACGGAAGCGGAGTCCGACCGGCCCCAGGGACCCGCGGACTGACGTCCGTTCCGCGCGGGGTCCCGGAACGGCGACGGGCCCGTCCACCCCCGGAGGGTGGACGGGCCCGTGGCACGCGGGTGACGGGGCGGACGCGGAGGCGTTACTCCGCGAGCACCGCCTCGGCGTCGAGGGTCGCGGCGACGGCCTGGACCACCGCGGCGATCTTGAACGCCTCCTGGATGACGTCACGGTCCACGCCGGCCTTGCGCAGCACCTGCTCGTGCGAGTCCAGGCACATGCCGCAGCCGTTGATCGCGGACACGGCGAAGGACCAGTACTCGAAGTCGACCTTGTCGACGCCCGGGTTGCCGATGACGTTCATCCGCAGGCCGGCCCGCAGGTTGCCGTACTCGTGGTCCGACAGCAGGTGGCGGGTGCGGTAGAAGACGTTGTTCATCGCCATCACCGCGGCGGCGGCCTTGGCGGCCGTGTACGCCTCCGGCGACAGGTTCGCCTTCGCCTCCGGCTCCAGCTCGCGCAGCACGATCGGGGAGCGCGAGGCGATGGCGGTCGCCAGCACCGTGCCCCAGAGCTGCTGGGCGGACAGGTCGGAGTTGCCGATGACCGAACCCAGGTTGAGCTTCAGGTCCTTGGCGTAGTCCGGTATGCGGGACTTCAGGGAGTCGAGGGACACGTCAGCTCACTCCCCGGCCAGCAGCGCGACCGGGTCCAGGGTCTCGTCGCCCTTGGACCAGTTGCACGGGCAGAGCTCGTCGGTCTGCAGGGCGTCCAGGACCCGCAGGACCTCCTTCGGGTTACGGCCGACGGAGCCGGCGGTCACCATGGAGAACTGGATCTCGTTGTTCTGGTCCACGATGAACACGGCGCGCTTGGCATAGCCGTCCTCGCCCTCGATGCCGAGGGCGCGCATCAGCTCGTGCTTCGGGTCCGCCATCATCGGGAACGGCAGGTCGCGCAGGTCGTCGTGGTCCTTGCGCCAGGCGTGGTGGACGAACTCCGAGTCACCGGAGAAGCCGAGCACCTGGGCGTCGCGGTCGGCGAACTCGTCGTTCAGCTTGCCGAACGCGGCGATCTCGGTCGGGCACACGAAGGTGAAGTCCTTGGGCCACGCGAACACGACCTTCCACTTGCCCTCGTAGGTCTTGTGGTCGATCGTCTCGAACTCCTTGCCCTTCTCCAGCGAGACACAGGCGGTCAGTTCGAACTCGGGGAACTTGTCACCGACAGTGAGCACAGGCTCTCCTTGCAGCGAAGAAACACCCCGATTATGGGTGTTTCCCAACGGTTGGACCGAGTTGATGTTGGCACAGAGTGCATTGATCAAAGAAATAGCTACACTCGGTCGTGTTGATCGGAGGGACCTATCAGTGACTGTGGGTGATCGGCGTCGGCAGCCGAGCCTGGCGCAGCTCCGGGCGTTCGCGGCGGTGGCCGAGCATCTGCACTTCCGCGACGCGGCCGCGGCCCTGGGGATGAGTCAGCCCGCGCTGTCCGGCGCGCTGTCGGCGCTGGAGGAGACGCTCGGCATGACGCTCGTGGAGCGTACGACACGCAGGGTGCTGCTCACCCCGGCCGGGGAGCGGCTCGCCGCCCGCGCCAAGGGCGTGCTCGCGGAGGTCGGCGCGCTCATGGAGGAGACGGACGCGCTGCGGGCGCCGTTCACCGGGGCGCTGCGGCTCGGCGTCATCCCGACCGTCGCGCCGTATCTGCTGCCCACGGTGCTCCGGCTGGTCCACGACCGCTATCCGCGCCTCGACCTCCAGGTGCACGAGGAGCACACCGCCAGCCTGCTCGACGGGCTGGCCGCGGGCCGGCTCGACCTGCTGCTGCTCGCCGTGCCCCTCGGGGTCCCCGGGGTGACCGAACTGCCGTTGTTCGACGAGGACTTCGTTCTGGTCACCCCGCCCGGTCACCCGCTCGGCGGACGCTGCGGCATCCCCCGCACGGTGCTGCGCGAGCTGAACCTGCTGCTGCTCGACGAGGGGCACTGCCTGCGCGACCAGGCCCTCGACATCTGCCGCGAGGCCGGCAGCGCGGGGGTGGCCGCCACCACCACGGCGGCCGGACTGTCCACGCTGGTGCAGCTCGTGGCGGGCGGGCTCGGCGTCACGCTGCTGCCGCACACCGCCGTCGAGGTGGAGACCAGCCGCGCCGACCGCCTCCTCACCGCGCGCTTCGCCGACCCCGCCCCGAAACGCCGCATCGCCCTCGCCATGCGCACGGGCGCGGCGAGGGCGGCGGAGTACGAACAGCTTGCGGTCGCGCTGCGCGAGGCGCTGCGCGACCTGCCGGTCCGCACGGTGGAGGACCGGCGTCCCGTCACTCGGTCCGCAGACCGTCCGGGCGCATCATCCGTAGCAGCGGCGGCAGGCTGAGCAGGGTGACCAGGGCGACCACGCCCGCGCCGACACCCGTCATCCCGAGCACGGTTCCCCAGTCCACCCGGACCGGAGTCGCGGTCATCCGCAGCAGCACCGCGCCGAGGGCCGTGCCCACCAGCGCGGAGAGCGCGAGGCCCAGACCGATCGGGACCGCCGTCTGCCACAGCACCGACAGACTCAGCGTGCGGCGCCGGGTGCCGAACGCGACCAGGGCCGACAGCAGCTTGCGGCGCTCCCGCAACTGCTCCAGCTGCGAGACCAGCAGGCTCACCCCGATGAGCACCAGCACGGCGGTGGCGCCGACGAACAGGCCGGTGCGGAGGGAGTCGAACCGGGCGGTGCGCTCGGTGGCGACCCAGGTGGAGGCGTGGGCCAGCGGGTCGACGGCGGCGGCCGTGTTGCGCACCAGTTCCTGCACGTCGGGCACCGACTCGTCGATGGCGAGCCACAGCCTTCCGGACACCCGCTTCCCGACGTCGGGCGTCACGGCGCCCGGCGTCAGCAGGAAGCCGCTGCTCAGCATCCCGGTGGGGTCCTGCACGGAGACGGCGCGCTTCACGCCCCGGGGCACGGTCCAGAGGGCGTCGCCCCGCGTACCGGGCGTGCTGCCCTGGTCCAGGTGCAGTGCGCGGCCCGGCTTGTTCAGGACCTGGGTGTCCGTGTCGTAGTCGGCGCCGGTCAGCGCGAAGACGTCACCGTCCGCGCAGCCGGTCAGCTTCGCGACCATGCGCAGGGCCTCGCAGTCGCCGACGGTCAGCTGGGCGCCGCGGCCCGGTTCCTCGGAGTCGGCGGGCTTCTCGTGGAGGTATCCGTAGGAGAGCGCGTGGACGTCGCGCACGCCCTCGGTCTTCTCGAAGTCCGCCGCGGCCGGGGCCACCGGGACGCCGTCGGGCAGGTCGACCTGCATCTGCGCGCGGGAGACGTCCTGTCCCGTGTCGCGGGTGTACTGGTCGTCGATGCCGGCGAACAGCATCTGCAGGGCGATCGCGCCGGCCACCGCCACGGCGATGCCGTTGACCATGCGGGCCGCCGTGCCGCTGCTCAGCTGGAGCCGGCGCACGGCGAGCTGCCAGGCCAGACCGCCCGCGCCGAGCCGGGCGACCACCGTCTCCACGACCCACGGCAGCAGGGCGGTGATGCCGACGAGGAGGCACAGCACACCGCCGACGACCAGGTACTGGTTGAAGTCGCCGTGGTCGCGGCCCTGGCCGGTCATCGGAAGGAGCATGCCGATCCCGGCGAGCGGCAGCAGCAGCCGCCACCACAGCCGGCGGCGGGCCGGCCGTGCCGTGCGGACCACGCCCAGCGGCTCGATCACCACGCCGCGCAGCGCGAACAGGGTGACCAGCACCGCGGCGGCCGGGACCGCGACCGCGACCAGCAGCACCAGCAGCGGCGAGGGGTCGAGGTCGCTCGGGAAGACGCTGACGTGGAACAGCTCGACGGACCCCGCGAACTCGCGTCCGGCCAGGAAGAACCCGGTGCCGAGGACCAGCCCGAGCACCGCGCCGGCGAGCGCCTCGCCCGCGGCGATCCTCCGGGTCATCCGGCTGTCGGAGCCGACCAGCCGCAGCGCGGCGAGCCTGCGGTCGCGCCGCTCGCCGCCGAACCGCACGGCGGTGGCGATGAACACGGCGACCGGTACCAGCAGCACCACGAAGACGACCAGCGTCAGCATCACGAGGACCGGGTCCGGCGGCTCGGCCGATTCGGTCCCGTTCGTGCCGAAGGCGTCGATCCGCATGACCAACGGGTGGTCCAGCTGTTCGGCGAGGCCGGTGCCGCCCGCGTACCAGGCGAGTTCCTGGGAGCCGATCAGCCCCGGCTTGCCGATGGTGCCCACGATGTCGTACGGCAGCCGCTCGCGCAGCAGCGCGCCCTCGTCGGAGGCGAGGAGCTCCTTCAGGGCGGGGGAGACCACCATCGAACCGGGCTCGGGGAGTTCGCTCACGCCGGGCGGCACCGGGGCGTCCGGCCCCTCGGGCTCGACCAGGCGGCCGCGGAGGTCGCGCTCCTGGAAGTCGCTGTTGGCGTGCGCGATGAGCAGGGTGTCGTCCGACGGGCGCAGGGTGTCCGGAATGTACGCGTTGTCCTGGCGGGCCTCCTCCCGCCGGTCGCGTCCGTCGAGCAGGTTCGGCACGGCGGTGGTGAGCAGCAGCAGCGCCACCCCCAGCCCGACGCCCACGGCGGTGAGCAGGGCCCGGGTCCAGCCCTCGCGGCCGCCGGTGACGGCGAAGCGGACGCCCAGGGCGAGGTCCCGCGCCGTCCCCCAGGCTCTCGGCTCCGCCCGGGCGGGGCGCTTCCCCCCTCGCGCGCTCATACGACCCGCTCCATGTCGCGGGCCTTGCCGTCCCGGACGACGATCTCGCGGTCGGAGTACGCGGCGACGCGCGCCTCGTGCGTCACGAGGACGACGGCGGCGTCGGTGGACCGGGCGGCCTCGGTGAGCAGCTCCATCACCCGCTCGCCGTTCAGCGAGTCCAGCGCGCCGGTCGGCTCGTCGGCGAACACCACGCGCGGTCCCGTGACCAGCGCGCGGGCCACCGCGACCCGCTGGCCCTGACCGCCGGACACCTCGCCGGGCCGCTTCTTGCGGACGTCGTCGACCTCCAGGCGCTCCATCCAGGACAGGGCGGTGCGCTCGGCCTCCTTGCGGGGCGTGCCGTTCAGCCGCAGCGGCAGCGCGACGTTCTCCACGCAGGTCAGCTCCGGCACGAGCTGGCCGAACTGGAACACGAAGCCGAACTCGGAGCGGCGCAGGGCGCTGCGCTCGGAGTCGTTCATCGCGGTCAGCTCACGGCCGTGGTACATGATCGACCCGGCGTCGGGGGTGACGATGCCGGCGAGGCAGTGCAGCAGGGTGGACTTGCCGGAGCCGGAAGGACCCATCACGGCGACGACCTCGCCCGGGTGGATCGAGAACGCGGCCCCGTCGAGGGCCTTGGTCGGGCCGTAGACCTTCTGCAGGTCCCTCGCGGCGAGCAGGGAACCGGCGGGTGCGGACGTGGTCATCGGGCCACCGCCTCACGGAGTTTGTCGAGGCGTGCGGCGGTCAGCTCCAGCCAGCGCAGATCGGCCTCGAGGTGGAAGAGTGCGTGGTCGCAGATGAGCTGGTCGGCGAGGTCGCCCTTGCGTTTGCGGTCGGTGAGGATGCGCATGCTGCGCAGGTGTTCCGAGCGCTGGGTGTCGAGGACGTCGGCGGCGTCGCGCTCGGTGAGGAGGGCGAGGACGACCTTGGTGTAGAGCGTCGACTGGAGGTACGGCTCGGGCTTCTCCGGCGTGGCGAGCCACTGGGCGACGTCGGTGACGCCGGCCTCGGTGATGGCGTACCGCTTGCGCTCGGGCCCGCCGCCGGCCTCGATGCCGTCGACCTCGACGAGGCCGTTCTTCAACAGCCGGGACATCGTCGAGTAGACCTGGCCGTAGTGCAGTGGCCGGTTGTGACCGAACTTCTCGTCGAAGGCCCGCTTCAGGTCGTAACCATGACGCGGTCCCGACTCCAGGAGCCCCAGGAGGGTGTGACCGATGGACATGCGGAGCACTCTACACACCGTGTATACGCGGTATGTATACACGCGGTGCAGAGTTCGTTCGGGAGAGGGGAACGCCCCTGGTGAGGGGCCATTGTCACGGTTGTGTCACCGGCCCCGGCCTGCTGCGGGCATGCGTGCGGCCCTCGCCCGGGTGGCGGCGAGGGCCGGTTCAGCCCCCGGGCCGTCCGGGGGGCGAGGCGCCGCCCGGGGGCGGCCCGTCGGGGGGAGCCGGGGGCGCGGAGGCCGGGCCGGGGCCCGGGGCCGGACCCGGCCCCGGGGGCCGTGCCGGTCCCGGGCGTCCGCCGCCCGCCGTCGTGCCGGAGCCGGGGGGCCGCCCCCGCCGGGGCAGGGGCCCCGTCTCGCCGGGGAGGCGGCCGGCTTCCGCCAGGGCCCGGCGGAGCAGGAACTCGATCTGCGCGTTCGCCGAGCGCAGTTCGTCGCCCGCCCAGCGGGCCAGTGCCTCGTACACCGCCGGGTCCAGCCGCAGCAGCACCTGCTTGCGCTGCGGCCGGCGCTGCGGGGCCGGGTCCCCGGACGGCGCGGTCACTGGTAGAGCGTCCCGGTGTTGAGGACCGGCTGCGCCGAGCGGTCACCGCACAGCACGACCATCAGGTTGGACACCATGGCCGCCTTGCGCTCCGGGTCGAGGTCCACGATGTCCTGCTCCTGGATCCGGGCCAGAGCCGTCTCGACCATGCCCACGGCGCCCTCCACGATCAGCTGCCGCGCCGCGACGACCGCGCCCGCCTGCTGCCGCTGGAGCATCGCCGAGGCGATCTCGGGGGCGTAGGCGAGGTGCGTGAAGCGGGACTCGATGATCTGCACGCCGGCCGCCTCGACGCGCGCGTGCAGCTCGACCGCCAGCTTCTCGGTGATCTCCTCCGCGTTGCCGCGCAGCGACAGGCCGCCCTCGTCGTGGGCGTCGTAGGGGTACTCGATGGCGATGTGCCGCACGGCCGCCTCGGTCTGGGTGGAGACGAACTCGACGTAGTCGTCCACCTCGAAGGTGGCCTGCGCGGTGTCCTCGACCCGCCACACCACGACCGCGGCCAGCTCGATCGGGTTGCCGTAGGCGTCGTTCACCTTCAGCACCGCGGTCTCGTGGTTGCGCACCCGGGTGGAGATCTTGGTGCGGGAGGTGAAGGGGTTCACCCAGCGCAGGCCGTCCTGGCGGAGGGTGCCCCGGTAACGGCCGAAGAGCTGCACCACCCGGGCCTCGCCCGGCGCGACCATGTTCAGCCCGCACATCGCGATGAACGCGGCGAGCGCGACGACGACGCCGCCGACGATGAGCCCGGCCTTGGCGCCGGTGCCGTCCACCGCCGTGGCGGTGACGATCATCGCCGCGCCGGCCAGCAGTCCGAGCAGTCCGAGCAGCAGTGCCAGCCCGCCGCCAATGCTGTGCGCCGGGATCTCCCGGACGCGCGGGGCCGGCATCTCGGGCACGTCGGCCGTGACCTGCGGGTCGTGTGTGGTCATGGGTGCTCCCCCGATTCCCCGTGCGTCTCGCACGGCGTCCGATCGTCTAGCTCTTTCCTAGCTAAGTGATATCACATTATCGGCTCGCGGCAACCTCAGGCCTCTCTCGTACGTCGGTTCCGTTGGGGCGGGTGCTGATTGTCACGTCCGTAAAGACCGGATCGGCGGCCCTTTGTCATAGCTCCCGGTGTTAGCTTGCTGAGCTGACCTGAGCGGCGAACTCGTGTGCCACCTGGGCACGCAGATACGAAGCGGAGCGGAACAGGCGTATGGGACGAGCGGAAGAAAGACGCGCACGGCAGCGCGGCGGGCGCCGTGCGGCACCCAAGGGCCGCGCCGCCGGTGCGGGCGGCCGCACCGGCATACGCCGCCTCTTCACCTTGAAGAGGATCGCCGGGACCTTCATCGGCCTGTGCCTGCTCGGCATGGGCGCCTTCATCGTGCTGTACATGGTGATCGACATCCCGGAGGGCAACGCCGACGCCGAGCTGCAGAGCAACGTCTACGAGTACAGCGACGGCAGCCTGCTGGCCCGCGACGGCGACCGCAACCGCGAGATCGTCGACCTGGCCCGGGTCCCCAAGCCCGTGCAGCGCACGTTCGTCGCCGCCGAGAACAAGACGTTCTACAAGGACGCCGGCGTCGACCTGAAGGGCACCGCCCGCGGTGTCCTCAACACCCTGTCCGGCAAGGGCGCGCAGGGCGGCTCGACGATCACCCAGCAGTACGTCAAGAACTACTACCTGACGCAGGAGCAGACCGTCTCCCGCAAGCTCAAGGAGCTGGTCATCTCCCTGAAGCTGGACCGGGAGAAGTCCAAGGACTACATCCTCGCCGGGTACATCAACACCAGCTACTACGGCCGCGGCGCCTACGGCATCCAGGCCGCAGCCCAGGCCTACTACCGCGTCGACGCCGAGGACCTCACCGTCGAACAGGGCGCCTACCTCGCCGCGCTGCTCCAGGCGCCCAACCAGTACGACTGGGCGATCGCCGGCGACACCGGCAAGAAGCTCGTCCGGGAGCGCTGGGACTACGTCCTGGACAACATGGTCGAGCAGAAGTGGCTGGACGCCGGCGAGCGGGCCGGCATGAGATTCCCGGTGCCGAAGGAGCCCAAGGCCGCCCCCGGCATGGAGGGCCAGACCGGTTACCTGGTCGAGGCGGCCAACGCGGCGGTCAAGAAGCAGCTCGTCGAGCAGGGCGCCGCCGAGGACCTGGAACAGGCCAAGGCGCTGCTGGACCGCGGCGGCTACACCATCACGCTGAACATCGACAAGAAGAAGCAGAAGGCGCTGGAGAAGGCGGTCGAGGAGCGGCTCACCGGCAAGCTCGACCCCGAGAAGCGGGACGTCGACGCCGACGTCCAGGCCGGCGCCGTCTCCGTGAACCCGAAGACCGGCAAGGTCGTGGCGATGTACGGCGGCGTGGACTACGTGAAGCACTACACCAACAACGCCACCCGCCAGGACTACCAGCCGGCCTCCACCTTCAAGCCGGTGATCCTCGCCGCGGCCGTCGACCGGGGCGCCGAGACCCAGGACGGCGAGCCGATCACGGCCGACACCGTCTACGACGGCGACAGCGAGCGCCCCGTCGTCGACGGCGGCGAGGAGGTCGGCTTCGCCCCGCCCAACGAGGACGACAAGGACTACGGTGACATCACCGTCCAGGAGGCGATGAACAAGTCCGTCAACTCCGTCTTCGCGCAGATGGGCGTCGACGTCGGCATGACGGACGTGATGGAGACCGCGACCGCGCTCGGCATGAGCGAGGACCTGGACCCGTTCCCCGCACAGACCCTGGGCACCATGGGAGCCAGCCCCCTGCAGATGGCCGGCGTCTACGCCACCCTCGCCAACCACGGCAAGCAGGTCACGCCGTCGATCGTGAAGTCGGTCGAGCACAAGGACCGCACCGTCGAGATGCCCGACCCGGTCGGCCAGTCGGTCATCAGCCGCCGGGCCGCCGACACGGTCACCTCGGTGCTCACCGGAGTGGTCGACGACGGCACCGCCCGCGCCTCCGTGCGCGACAACCCGCTGCGCGACGGCCAGCAGGTGGCGGGCAAGACCGGTACCTCCGACGACAACAAGTCGGCCTGGTTCACCGGTTACACGCCCGAACTGGTCACCTCCGTCGGCCTGTTCGGCGAGGACCCGCAGAACGGCAAGCAGGTCCCGATGTACGGGGCGGGCGGCGTCGACCACCGCGTCAACGGCGGTGGCTTCCCCGCCGAGATCTGGGCCGCGTACACCTTCGGCGTGACGGACGAGGTCTCCGAGTTCGACCTGGAGACCGAGCAGGGCGCGGCCGTGACGCCCCCTCCGAGCCCGTCGCGGTCCGAGACGCCGTCGCGGACCCCGAGCCAGGAGCCGACGACGGAGGAGCCGACCACCTCGGCGCCGCCGTCCACCACGACCGCGCCGCCGACGACGGAGCCGCCGACGCAGACGCCGACGAGCCCGTCGCAGTCCGAGACGACGACGACCTCCCCGCCGCCGACCCTCGACCTGCCGGAGGGCCCGGAGGACCCGCCCGACGATCGCGAGTAGGCCGCCGCGCCCCGCGCCCCCGAGGGGCGCGGGGAACTGCGCGAGCAGCCCACGACCCGCCGCGCCCGGCCCAGGCCGAAACCCCCGCGGCCGGGCGGGCCGTACTCACGGAGGGAGAACGGCGCCGGCGCCCCCGCGTGCGCTCAGCCGTGGTTCAGCTCGAACCACACCACCTTGCCGGTGCTCAGCCGGGTCGCTCCCCAGCGCCGGGCCAGCCGGTTCACCAGGTACAGCCCGCGCCCGCCCTCGTCCGTGGCGCGTGCCTGCCGCAGCCGCGGCAGCTGCGGCACGTCGTCGCCGACCTCGCAGCGCAGCACGTCGGTGCGCAGCAGCCGCAGCGTCACCGGCCGGGACGCGTACCGCACGGCGTTGGTCACGACCTCGCTGACCAGCAGCTCCACCGAGTCGCTCAGCTCGTCCAGGCCCCAGCGGGACAGCTGCCGCCGGGCCAGCCGGCGGGCCCGGCCGGGCGCGGCGTCCTCCGGCTCCAGGAACCAGTACGCCACGTCGCTCGGCGCGATCCCGTCGAAGCGGGCGGCGAGCAGCGCGATGTCGTCGTCCCGGTCGCCCGGGCCGAGCATGTCGAGCACCTCGTCGCACAGCGCCTCCAGCGGCGGCGGATGGTCCGGGCCGGTGAGCTGCGCGGTCGCGGCGAGCTTCTCGCGCAGCTGCTCGATGCCGGTCCACACGTCCCGCAGCCGGGACTCCACCAGGCCGTCGGTGTAGAGCAGCAGGGTCGCCCCGGCGGGCGCCTCCAGCTCCACGGCCTCGAAGTCCACCCCGCCCACGCCGATCGGGGCGCCCGCGGGCACCCGCAGCACCTCCGCGCGCCCGCCCAGGTGCAGCAGCACGGGCGGCGGATGGCCGGCGTTGGCGATGGTGATGCGGTGCGCGACCGGGTCGTACACCGCGTACAGGCAGGTCGCCATGCGGTCCACGCCGAGCCGCTGCGCCTGCTCGTCGAGGTGGTGCAGCACCTCCTGCGGCGGCAGGTCGAGCCCGGCGAGCGTCTGGGCGGTGGTGCGCAGCTGGCCCATGATCGCCGCCGACGTCATGGAGTGCCCCATCACGTCGCCGACCACCAGCGCCACCCGGCTGCCGGGCAGCGGGATCGCGTCGTACCAGTCACCGCCCACCCGGGCGGTCTCCGCGGCCGGCAGATACCGCGACGCCAGCCGTACGCCGGTGCAGCGCGGCAGGGTCTCCGGCAGCATCGTGCGCTGCAGCTCGTCCGCGATGTACGCCTCGCGCCCGTACAGCACGGCCTTGTCGATGCCGAGGGCGCTGTGCGTGGCGAGCTGCGCCGCCACCAGCAGGTCGTCGGCCTCGAACGGGATGCGCTCGGGGCGGCGCAGGAACAGCGCCGCGCCGATCACCCGGCGGCGGCCGCGCAGCGGTGCGAGGACGGCCCGCTGGCCGTCCGGGACCGCCGCCGCGCCCTCCTCGCCGAGGAGTTCGGGCAGCGCCGCCCGCGCGGCGGGGGCGTCCGTGAACACCGGGCGGACCCCGCGCAGCACCTCGGCGAGCGCGCTGCCGGGCCGCACCGTGCACAGCTCCTCGCCGACCGCGTCCAGCTCGGACGGCTCCGGCGGCGCGATCGGCATGAACCCGCCGCCCTCGGTGTCCCGCTCCGCCGGGATCCGGTCGGTGCGGCGCAGCCGCAGCACCAGCGGGCCCGTCGGCCGCTCGTCGCCGACCGGCAGCGGGTCCCGGAGGTACACCAGGATCGCGTCGGAGAAGGTGGGCACGGTCGCCCGGCACAGCCCCATCACGATCTCGTCCAGGTCGATGCCGCGGGCGATCCGCCGGGTAGCCGCGCCGACGAAGCGCAGCCGGTCCCCGTCCCGCCGCATCGGCGTGGGACGGCCCGGCCGTGCCACCTGGCCCGTGCGGCGCTCGGCGCCGCCCGGGGGCTGGGCCACCCGGTCCTGCCCGTCGGCGGGCTGCACCGGGATGCCGTCCGGTGCGGGCCGCGGACGGTGGGCGTCCGGCTCCGCGTCCGGGCCGGCGCCCGGCTGGGAGTGCTCGGAGGCGGGACCGTCCGCCGCGTCGGAGCCGGAGCCGCCGGACGCGACCGTGCCGGGCGCGGGCGGCTCACCGCCGGAGCGGCCCTGTGCCGGTAAGGCGGCCCCGGTGCCGGCCGCCCGCTCCGGGGCGGGGGAACACGGGAACGCCCCGCGGGGATCCGCGGGGTCCACGCCCGGCTGGGGGCGCTCGAAGGAGATCGGCTGCTCCGTCACGCGTGTCGAGTCCATCCGTCCGGCGCACGCCGTGCGCGCGGTTCGCTCCGCCGGAACTCCGATACCCGGAACAGGTGCCCCCGGAACGGATTCCGCGTGTGGTCAGAGGTTGTTCCTGCGACGCCGGCCGGCCGTCCTCGGCCCGTACCGGTGTTTCCGTACCCCTCGCTCACGTCCTGCCGCCCCTCGGTGACGTCCGGTCAAGCCTCGCGCGCGCTCCGGTGGTTGCTGCTCCGCGCCCTTGCGGACGACGATCCTACGTTTTCCGCCCGGGGGCGCAGCAAGGGTCTCACGAGGACGCGTGCGCCGGTGTGCGGTCCCAGTCCTGTGGCAGTGACGGTACCGTCCACGCCGGATCCGGACGCCAGTTCTCCCAGCCGTCCGAGAACGGCGGCCCCCAGGCGTCGATCACCGCGACCGCGGCGCGCCCGGCCACACGCACCCGCCGGGCCAGCGCGGAGTCCATCAGACCGTCCCGCTGGGCCTGCGCGAACTCGTCCTCGTCCCGCCAGTGCCAGCCGCGGTCCGGCCGCACCGAGATGTCCAGGAAGTGGTCCTCGGAGTCCACCCCGCCCGCCCAGCGGGCGAGCGGCTCCTCCAGGTTCACGTACCAGTTCTTGAACCGCCAGCCCGGCTCCCAGAACAGCCACACCGACCAGGGCTCGCCGGGCCGGGCCAGCTTCAGCACGCCGGTGCCGAACCAGCGGTCCCGCTGCACCGTGCGCGGCTTGGTGTAGCGGGTGGGGAGGGGTTCCCGGTGGACCGGGGTGCCGTCGGCGAGGACGGGTCTCACGCACTCGGTGCCGGGCGCCATCCACACGGCCAGCAGCTCCGGGTCGTCGCGCACGACCGTGACGGGGCGCGCGATGTGGATGCGCGCGCCGCCGTTCTCCCGGTACCGCCACAGGATCTGCGTCCCGGGCTCCCAGTGGCGGGCCGCCCCGCCCGCGCGGCCGTGCGTCGTGGTTCCACCCTCTGTCATGCGCAGATATTAGGTGGCCTGGCCACGCGACGCTGCGGCCCCGGTCACGGTCCACCCCCGGCGCGCCGGGCTCTACGGGCGTGTCATCCGCAGGACGTCCAGCGCCTCGTCCAGCTGTTCCACGGTCAGGTCGCCGCGCTCGACGTAGCCGTTCTCCAGCACCACCTGCCGGATGGTCTTGCGCTCCTCGAGTGACTTCTTGGCGACCTTCGCGGCCTCCTCGTAGCCGATGTACTTGTTCAGCGGGGTGACCACGGACAGCGAGGACTCGGCGTACTCGCGGGCCCGCTCCCGGTCGGCGACGATCCCGTCGACCGTGCGGTCGGCGAGCAGCCGGGAGACGTTGGCGAGCAGCCGCACCGATTCCAGCACGTTCTTGGCGATCACCGGGAGCATCACGTTGAGCTCGAAGTTGCCGGACGCGCCGGCCACGGCGACGGTCGCGTCGTTGCCCATGACCTGGGCGCACACCATCAGCACGGCCTCCGGGATCACCGGGTTGACCTTGCCGGGCATGATCGAGGAGCCGGGCTGGAGGTCGGGCAGGACGATCTCGGCGAGGCCGGTGCGCGGCCCCGACGCCATCCACCGCAGATCGTTGGCGATCTTCGTCAGGCCGACGGCGACGGTGCGCAGCTGCCCGCTGGTCTCCACCACGCCGTCCCGGGCGCCCTGCGCCTCGAAGTGGTCCCGCGCCTCGGTCAGCGGCAGCCCGGTCGCCCGCGCCACCTCCTCGATCACGGCGGCGGAGAACCCGGGCGGGGTGTTGATGCCGGTGCCGACGGCGGTGCCGCCCAGCGGCAGCTCGGCCAGCCGGGGCAGGGAGGCGTGCAGCCGCTCCACGCCGTACCGCACCTGGGCGGCGTACCCGCCGAACTCCTGGCCCAGGGTGACGGGCGTGGCGTCCATCAGGTGGGTGCGTCCGGACTTCACCACGTCGGCGAACTCCTCCGCCTTGCGCTCCAGGGCGGCGGCGAGGTGCTCCAGGGCCGGGATCAGGTCCCGGGTGACCGCGGCGGTGGCGGCGATGTGCAGCGACGAGGGGAAGACGTCGTTGGACGACTGGGAGGCGTTGACGTGGTCGTTGGGGTGCACGTCCCGGCCCAGCCGCTCGGTGGCGAGGGTGGCGATGACCTCGTTGGCGTTCATGTTGGACGAGGTCCCGGACCCGGTCTGGAACACGTCCACCGGGAAGTGCTCGTCCCACCGGCCCTCGGCGACCTCCGCGGCCGCCTCCTGGATCGCCTCGGCGATGTCCTCGTCCAGCACCCCGAGCCGGGCGTTCACCTTGGCGGCGGCGCCCTTGACGCGGGCCAGCGCCTCGATGTGGGCGCGCTCCAGGCGCTGCCCGGAGACGGGGAAGTTCTCCACCGCCCGTTGGGTCTGCGCCCGCCACTTGGCGTCGGCGGGGACTCGCACCTCCCCCATGGAGTCGTGCTCGATGCGGTGGTTCCGGGCGTCGTCCGTGGTCGTCATCGTGTGTACCTCCGTGGAGCACAGCAGCGGTGTCGGACGAGCGTATTCCCCGGAAAGGCCGTCCGCCCCGCCGCGACGGCACGCGGCGGGGCGGAGCACCCGTGGGGGGCGTCAGTCGCTCTGCAGACTCACGTCGTCCAGCAGGAAGCCGGTCTGCAGGCTGCGGTCCTCGGTGGCGGTGAACGTCACGGTCACCGTCTGCCCGGCGTACGCGGACAGGTCGGCCGAGCGCTGCGTCCAGCCGCCGCCCGCGTGCACGTTGGACCAGGTGGCGAGCGTGGTGCCGTTCACCCGGACGGTGAACGTGTCGTACGCCCGGGTGCCGGACTCGGCGGTCTCGACGCGCAGCCAGAAGCCCAGCGACGCGCCCGTGCAGCCGGCGGGCACGGTCACCGTCTGGCTGATCGACTCGGTGCCGGCGGAGCCGTTGCCGCCGAGCCAGGCGAAGCGGGTGCCGCCGTGCGCGGGCCGGCCCGTGTGGGCGGCGATGGCCGCGGTGGTCCCGGTCCACGGCGCGGTCCCGCTCTCGAACCCGCCGTTGCCGATGACGCCGGCGGTGTCGCAGACGCCGCCGCCGGTGCCGACGGCCTGCTGCCACAGGGTGTACGCGATGCCGTCGGCCGCGCGGTCGAGGCCGGTGGTGTTGATGTTGGAGAGGGTGTCGCACGCCCGGTGGTAGCAGGGGTCGTACGACGCGCCGGAGGTGCCGCCCCACTTGGCGGCCTGCGCGGCGGTCTTCCGGGCGCTCGCCCCCATCGCGTAGCCGGACGTGGGGATGCCGTACCGCTCGAAGGAGTAGTCGTCGCTGCGGCCGGCGCCCTCGGTGTTCTCCTCGGGCCGGAGGCCGAGGGAGTCCCAGTACGCCTTCATCGGAGCGGCGGCCGCGGAGGTGATGCGGTTGATGAAGTAGCCGCCGTTGACCGAGGCGATCATGTCGAAGTTGTAGTACGCCTTGATCCGGGAGCGTTCCGCCGACGACAGCGAACGGACGTAGAAGTAGCTGCCGTTGAGGCCCTGCTCCTCGTCGGTCCACCAGGCGAAGCGGACCCGGTTGCGCAGGTCCGGGTTCTCCCGGGCGAGCGCCAGGGCGTTCTCCAGCAGGGCGGCGGAGCCGGAGGCGTTGTCGTTCATGCCGGGTCCTGCGGAGACGCCGTCGAGGTGGGCGCCGAACATGTACACGTTGTCGGCGTCGCCCCGGGGCCACTCGGCGATCAGGTTGGGTCCGGCGCCGCTGGTGCAGCCGGAGGTGCAGGGCTGCTCGGTGACGGTGTAGCCGGCGGCCTGCAGCCTGCCCTTCACGTAGGCGACGGAGTCGCGGTAACCCTGGGTCGTGGACCGGCGGTTGCCGCCGTTGCGGGCGGCGACGGCGCTGAGTTCCTCGAGGTGGGCCCGTACCGCGGTGACGCTGATGTCGGGGGCGGCGAGGGCGGTGGTGGTGGAGGCGGGGGACGTGCCGGACGGGGTGGCCGCGGCGGGGAGTGCGCCGAAGCCGAGCACGAGGGCGAGCAGGGTGCCCGCCAGGGCGAATCTTCGTTTCACCTGGACTCCTCCGGACGGTGGCTGTGGGGTCGCCACGCGAGGGACCCGGCATGGCATGTGCATGCCGGGCTGCCAGGAAGAGTCACAGCAAGTTGTTGATCGGGTCAACGGCGTCGGACCGGGCGGGGCCAGGTTGTCCGAAAGCGGCACAGGAAATCCGCTATGCGGACACGGGGCTCCGCCCCGGATCCCGCTCCTCGGATGCCGGAGGGGCCGCGCGCGGCCCCTCCGGCATCCGAGGACGAGGCCCGCAAGGGCCGATGAAGGCTCAGGCGAGCCCGGGTCCCCGCACCGGGATCGACGTGAACGTCGGCTGGGGCGCCGGATCCTGGAAGAAGTCGTTCCCCTTGTCGTCCACGACGATGAACGCGGGGAAGTCCTCGACCTCGATCCTCCAGACCGCCTCCATCCCCAGCTCCTCGTACTCGACGACCTCCACCTTCTTGATGCAGTCCTGCGCGAGCCGCGCCGCCGGACCGCCGATGGAGCCGAGGTAGAAGCCGCCGTGCGCGGCGCACGCGTCGGTGACCTGCTTGCTGCGGTTGCCCTTCGCCAGCATCACCAGCGACCCGCCGGCCGCCTGGAACTGCTCCACGTAGGAGTCCATCCGCCCGGCCGTGGTGGGCCCGAAGGACCCGGACGCGTAACCCTCCGGCGTCTTCGCGGGGCCGGCGTAGTACACCGGGTGGTCCTTGAGGTACTGCGGCATCTCCTGGCCCGCGTCCAGCCGCTCCTTGATCTTCGCGTGCGCGATGTCGCGCGCCACGACCAGCGGGCCGGACAGCGAGAGCCGGGTCTTCACCGGGTACTTGGACAGCTCGGCGAGGATCGCCTTCATCGGCTGGTTGAGGTCGATCCTCACGACGTCGCCGGAGTCGTCGAGCTGCTCGTCCGTGGTCTCCGGCAGGAAGCGCGCCGGGTCGGTCTCCAGCTGCTCCAGGAACACGCCCTCGGCCGTGATCTTCGCGACCGCCTGGCGGTCGGCCGAGCAGGAGACCGCGATGGCGACGGGGCACGACGCGCCGTGCCGCGGCAGGCGCACCACGCGCACGTCGTGGCAGAAGTACTTGCCGCCGAACTGGGCGCCGATGCCGATCCTCTGGGTCAGCTCGAAGACCTTCTCCTCGAGCTCCTTGTCCCGGAAGCCGTGCCCGAGCGGCGAGCCCTCGCTCGGGATCTCGTCCAGGTAGTGCGCGGAGGCGTACTTCGCCGTCTTCAGCGCGTACTCGGCCGAGGTGCCGCCGACCACGATCGCCAGGTGGTACGGCGGACAGGCGGCCGTGCCCAGCGAACGGATCTTCTCCTCCAGGAACTTCATCATGGAGGCCTCGTTCAGGACGGCCTTGGTCTCCTGGTACAGGAAGCTCTTGTTGGCGGAGCCGCCGCCCTTGGCCATGAAGAGGAACTTGTACGCGTCGCCGTCCGTCGCGTACAGCTCGATCTGCGCGGGGAGGTTGGAACCGGTGTTCTTCTCCTCCCACATGGTGAGCGGCGCCATCTGCGAGTAGCGCAGGTTGAGCTTCTGGTAGGCGTCGTAGATGCCCCGGGACAGGGCCTCCTCGTCGCCGCCCTCGGTCAGCACGTTCTGCCCGCGCTTGCCCATGACGATCGCCGTGCCGGTGTCCTGGCACATCGGCAGCACGCCCGCCGCCGCGATGTTCGCGTTCTTCAGCAGGTCCAGGGCGACGAACTTGTCGTTGCCGGACGCCTCGGGGTCGTCGATGATGCGGCGCAGCTGGGCGAGGTGCGCGGGGCGCAGGTAGTGCTGGATGTCGCGGATGGCCTCCTCGGCGAGCTTGCGCAGCGCCTCCGGCTCGACCTTGAGGAACGTCCGGCCGTCGGCCTCGAAGGTGGACACACCTTCGGAGGTCACCAGCCGGTAGGGGGTGGTGTCCTCTCCCATGGGGAGCAGATCGGCGTACTCGAACTCAGGCATCTCGCCCATTCCTCACTCGATGGAAGACCGCCCGCCTCCGTCGGCGGGCCTTCCCAGCCTAGGACCTGCCCCGGACACCGGTCCCGTGAGGTCGTCCTCAGTCGTCCGCCCCGCGGGGTAGTCGCGATCTATCGCGTTTGGGTACGCTGCTGCCGTGGACCTTCAGAAGCACGCCCAGCAGCCGGATCCGGCGCCTCGGAGCACCGAGCTGCGCGCCTCCGACGCCGACCGTGACCGTATCGCCGAACTCCTGCACGAGGCGCACGCCGAGGGCCGGCTGACCGCCGACGAGCACGCCGAGCGTGTCGAGGGCGTGCTGTCCGCCAAGACGCTGGGCGAGCTGGAGGGGTTCATCCAGGACCTGCCCGTCGCCCACCGGCGGCACGCGGCCCCCGCCTCCGCGCCCGGCCGCCCCGCCGCGGGCGTCTTCCCGGTGGACCCCGACGACAACGTGGTCGCGGTATTCAGCGCCGCCGCCCGCAAGGGCCGCTGGCGCACCGGCCGCCGCATCCACGCGTACGCGGTCTTCGGCAGTGTGGAGATAGACCTCAGCGAAGCGCTGTTCGACCACCAGCAGGTGATGATCAAGGCGTTCTCCGTCTTCGGCAGCGTCGAGATACGCGTCCCGGAGAACGTGTCGCTGCGCGGCACCGGCGGCGGCGTGCTCGGGGCCTTCGAGGTGGTCCCGCAGGACTCGCCCGACGACAGCGCCCCGGTGGTCTACGTCGACGGCTGGGCGGTCCTGGGCAGCGTCGAGGCCCGCCCGAAGCGCGGCAAGCTCGTGAAGGACATCCTCGATCGCGTGCAGCGCACGGTCGACCGCAGCATGCGCAAGCACCTGGGGCACTGAACACGGCGCGGGCCGAGGCCTGTCGGGAACTCTGTGCATAGGCGCGCGCACATCGGGTAAGCCTTGACGCATCGTCTCCTTGGAGGGCGCCAGGGATTCACGCCGGGCCGTCCCACGTGCATCCACGGCACTCGCCAGCTCGCGAAGCCGTCGTCAGGAGTAGACCGTGCTGCAACCGCCGCATTCGTCCCTGCAGGTAGCCGCCGTTCCGGCCCAGCGAGTGGCAGCGCGGGACAGGGACCAGGACGCCCCCTGGCACACCGAGGCGGTGTGCCGGCGCGACGAGGCGGGCCTGTTCTTCGCGCCGTCGAAGGAGCCGACCGCCGCGCGGCTGTCCCGCGAGGAGGCGGCCAAGCGGGTCTGCGCCCGCTGCCCGGTCATGGTGGAGTGCCGCGAGCACGCCCTGCTCCAGCCCGAGCCCTACGGCGTCTGGGGCGGCCTGACCGCGGCGGAGCGCCGCGTCGTCCTGGCCCGCCGCAGGCGCCGCGAGATGGAGCTGAAGAAGGCCGCCCGGCAGAACCGCATAGCCGCCGCGGGCTGATCCCCGCACCCGACGGAAGGAGGCGCCCTCTCCGCACAGAGGACGCCTCTCCTTCCGGTGGCTCCAGGGTCACTTGGCCCGGTCGAAGTCGATCGCGCTGTAGGCCCGCAGCTTGCTGAGCCGGTGCTCGGAGTCGATGCGCCGTACCGTCCCCGACTTGGACCGCATCACGATCGAGTCGGTCGTCGCCGTCTCCGAGCGGTAGCGCACGCCCCGCAGCAGCTCGCCGTCGGTGATGCCGGTCGCCACGAAGAACACGTTGTCGCCGGTGACCAGGTCCTCCGTGGTCAGCACCCGGTCCAGGTCGTGCCCCGCGTCCATCGCCCGCTGCCGCTCCTCGTCGTCCTTCGGCCACAGCTTGCCCTGGATGGTGCCGCCCAGGCACTTCACCGCGCAGGCCGAGATGATGCCCTCGGGGGTGCCGCCGATGCCCAGCAGCAGGTCGATGCCGGTGCCCTCGCGCAGCGCCAGGATCGAGCCGGCCACGTCGCCGTCGGAGATCAGCTTGATGCGCGCCCCGGTCTCCCGGATCTCCTTGATGATGCCCTCGTGCCGCGGCCGGTCCAGGATCACCACGGTGACGTCCTCGGGGGTGGCCCGCTTCGCCTTGGCGACCCGGCGGATGTTCACGCTCACCGGGGCGTTGATGTCGACGAAGTCGGCCGCATCCGGACCGGTGACCAGCTTGTCCATGTAGAACACGGCCGACGGGTCGAACATCGAGCCGCGCTCGGCCGCCGCCAGCACCGCGATGGCGTTGGTCATGCCCTTGGCCGTCAGCGTCGTGCCGTCGATCGGGTCGACCGCGATGTCGCACTCCGGGCCGGTGCCGTCGCCCACGCGCTCCCCGTTGAAGAGCATCGGGGCCTCGTCCTTCTCGCCCTCGCCGATGACGACGACGCCGTTCATCGAGACGGTGGAGACCAGGGTGCGCATGGCGCGTACCGCGGCGCCGTCGGCGCCGTTCTTGTCGCCGCGCCCTACCCAGCGGCCCGCGGCCATCGCGGCCGCCTCGGTGACCCGTACGAGTTCCAGGGCGAGGTTGCGGTCGGGGGCCTCGGAGGGGACATCGAGCTCGGACGGCAGATGGTGGTGTTCGGTCATCGGAGCGCACCTTTCTGTACGACGACGGCCGGTTGAGGGTATGGCCATGACTCTATCGCCAGGCAGACAAAATGAGCAGGGGACCCCACGGATGAGCGCCGCGGGCACCTGCGACGATAGGAGGCGTGGCAGGAACGAACAGCATGCAGAAGTCGGCCAGGGACATGGTTCTGTCCCTGGCGCTCATCGTGCTCGCGGCGGGAGTGGTGTGGCTGTTCCTCCCGCGCACGGGCGGTGAGCCCGAGGTCAAGCGCGTCGACTACCGCATCGATCTGCTGACCGCCCGCCGGGCCGCCTCCTACCCGGTGGTCGCCCCCGAGGGGCTGCCCGAGGCGTGGAAGCCCACCTCCGTGCGCTACCGCGCGGCCGAGGACGAGTCCTGGCACCTGGGCTTCCGCACCCCCGACGGCGAGTACGCGGCGGTCGAGCAGTCCGCCGGCAAGCGCACGGCGTTCATCGAGGACAAGACGCAGCGGGCCGAGCCGACCGGGGCGACCCAGCGGATCGACGGCAAGACCTGGACGCGCTACGAGGGCGAGCGCTACGACGCCCTGGTGCTGGAGGACACCCCGGGCTCGACGACCGTGGTGACCGGCACGGCGTCCTTCGGGGAGCTGACGAAGATGGCGGAGGCGCTGCGCGCGGAGTGACCGGCGCGCACGCACCAGAGGCGGGGCCCCGGATCGCCGATCCGGGGCCCCGCCCCTTTCCGCCGTCCCGCCCGGGGCTCAGACGGTGGTGACGACCTGCTCGTACTCCAGGCGCGGGCTGCGCGGGAACCAGGCGTCGGGGCCGGGGCGGCCGATGTTCACGACCATCAGCGGGGTGTGGTCGTCGTCCAGGAACTCCTTGCGCACGCCCTCGAAGTCGAGGCCGGTCATCGGGCCGGCGGCCAGACCGGCGGCCCGGACGCCGATGATGAAGTACGCGGCCTGGAGGGCGGCGTTCAGCGCGGCGGAGGCCTCCCGGACCGGGCGCTCGCCGAAGACGGCGTCCCTGGCCTGCGGGAAGTGCGGGAAGAGGTGCGGCATCTCCTCGTGGAACTCGTTGTCCGCGGAGAGGATCGCGACGAGCGGCGCGGTGGCCGTCTTGGCCCGGTTGCCCTCGGCCATGTGCCGCACCAGGCGCTCGCGGGCCTCGGGGGAGCGGACCAGCGTGATGCGCAGCGGCGACTGGTTCATGGACGTGGGGCCGTACTTGATCAGGTCGTAGACCGCCCGGACCTGCTCGTCGGTCACCGGCTCGTCGGTGAACGTGTTGGCGGTGCGCGCCTCGCGGAACAGCAGGTCCTGGGCGGCGGGGTCGAGAAGGAGAGACATGCGTGACCTCATGGGATGTGCGACGGCCCGTACGGAATTAACGGACCGCGGTCCGGTTTACGGGGCGAGCGTACCCCTGTGAAGTTCAACGTTCAACCGAAAGTCAGTTCTCCTCGGCGGCCCCGGCCTGCTCCTCCTCCGCGAGCGCCGCGTCCAGCCGGGCCCGCGCCCCGTCCAGCCGGCGCCGGCACACCTTGGCCAGCTCCTCGCCCCGCTCCCAGAGCGCGAGCGACTCCTCCAGCGTCGTACCGCCCGCCTCCAGGCGGCGTACGACCTCGATCAGCTCGTCCCGCGCCTGTTCGTAGCCGAGCGCCTCGGCCGCCGCCGTCTGCTCCGTCTTCCCGGTCATTCCGTCCACCTCATGCATCGACCCGTACCGTGAACTCACCCGCGGACACCCGCGCCCGCAGCACCTCGCCCGCCTCCACCTCACCGGGAGCGCGCACCGCCTGCCCGTCCTCCCGCTGCAGCACCGCGTACCCGCGCTTCAGCGTGGCGGCGGGGGAGAGGGCCACCACGCGCGCGTGCGTGTGCGTCAGCTCGGAGTCGGCCCGGTCCAGCTGGTGGCGCAGCGCCCGCCGGCCCCGGTCCAGCAGCATCGTGACCTCCTCGGCCCGGGCGTCGACCATCCGGTGCGGATCCTGGAGCGACGGCCGGGCCAGCGCGTGCGCCAGCCCCCGCTCCTCCCGCTCCAGCAGGGCGCCCACACAGCGGCGCGCGCGGTCCCGCAGCATCCGCACCCGCTCGTACTCCTCGCCCACGTCCGGCACCACCTTCTTGGCGGCGTCGGTCGGCGTGGAGGCGCGCAGATCGGCGACCAGGTCCAGCAGCGGGCTGTCCGGCTCGTGCCCGATCGCCGAGACGACCGGCGTACGGCAGGCCGCCACCGCCCGCACCAGCTGCTCGTCGGAGAACGGCAGCAGGTCCTCCACGCTGCCCCCGCCCCGCGCCACGACGATCACGTCCACCTCGTCGAGCGCGTCCAGCTCCCGCACGGCCTGGACCACCTGCGGCACCGCGTGCACCCCCTGCACCGCGACGTTCCGCATCTCGAAGCGGACCGCCGGCCAGCGGTGCCGCGCGTTCTCCAGCACGTCCCGCTCGGCCGCCGACGCGCGCCCGCACACCAGCCCGACCAGCCGCGGCAGGAACGGCAGCGGCTTCTTGCGCTCCGGCGCGAACAGTCCCTCGCGCGCCAGCGACTTCTTCAGCTGCTCCAGCCGCGCCAGCAGCTCCCCGACCCCCACCGGCCGGATCTCGGCGGCCCGCAGCGACAGCTGCCCCCGGGGCGCGTACCACTCCGGCTTGCAGTGGACCACCACCCGCGCGCCCTCGCTCACGACGTCCGCGACGGCGTCGAACACCTGCCGGTAGCAGGTCACCCCCACCGAGACGTCGTACGAGGGGTCGCGCAGCGTCAGGAACACCACCCCCGCGCCCGGCCGCCGCGACAGCTGGGTGATCTGCCCCTCCACCCACACCGCGCCGAGCCGGTCGATCCACCCGCCGATGAGCCGCGACACCTCTCCCACCGGCAGGGGGGCGTCCGCGGACGTGTTCACAGCCATGCCCGCGAGCGTAGTGCGCCCCGCCGACACCGGTGCGCCGCCACCGACGGAGCACCGCGCCCGGACCCCGCGCGCACGGCCCGTACGATGGGACGCATGACCGCTTCGACTGGCCGCCGTGTCCTGCTCGCCGCCCCCCGGGGCTACTGCGCGGGGGTGGACCGCGCCGTGATCGCCGTCGAGAAGGCCCTGGAGCAGTACGGGGCTCCCGTCTACGTCCGGCACGAGATCGTGCACAACAAGTACGTCGTGCAGACCCTGGAGAAGAAGGGCGCGATCTTCGTCGAGCGGACGGAGGAGGTGCCCCCGGGCAACATCGTGATGTTCTCCGCGCACGGCGTCGCCCCGGTCGTCCACGAGGAGGCCCGGCGCGGCCGGCTCGCCACCATCGACGCCACCTGCCCGCTGGTCACCAAGGTCCACAAGGAAGCGGTCCGCTTCGCCAACGAGGACTACGACATCCTCCTGATCGGGCACGAGGGCCACGAGGAGGTCATCGGCACCTCCGGCGAGGCCCCCGACCACATCCAGCTGGTCGACGGCCCCGGCGACGTGGAGAAGGTCGAGGTCCGCGACCCGTCGAAGGTCGTCTGGCTCTCCCAGACCACGCTCAGCGTCGACGAGACCATGGAGACCGTCGACGCCCTGAAGGAGAAGTTCCCCCAGCTCCTCTCCCCGCCGAGCGACGACATCTGCTACGCCACGCAGAACCGCCAGCTCGCGGTGAAGCAGATGGGCGCCGAGGCCGACCTGGTCATCGTGGTCGGCTCCCGCAACTCCTCCAACTCCAAGCGGCTGGTCGAGGTCGCCAAGCTGGCCGGCGCCCGCGAGGCCTACCTGGTGGACTTCGCCGACGAGATCGACGAGGCCTGGCTGGAGGGCGTCTCCACGGTCGGCGTCACCTCGGGCGCCTCGGTGCCGGAGGTGCTGGTCGAGCAGGTCCTGGAGTGGCTGTCGCAGCGCGGCTTCGAGGACGTGGAGATCGTCAAGGCGGCCGAGGAGTCCATCACCTTCTCCCTCCCCAAGGAGCTCCGCCGCGACCTGCGCGAGGAGGCCGCCGCGCTGGCGGCCGAGCGCGGCGGCGCCGGCAGCGAGGGCTAGCCCCCCCACGCGTCCCCCCGCGTGCTCCCCCGGGGGCGGTCGCGATCACGGCGTTCGACCCCGTGGCCGTCCCCCGGTCGTCGTACCGTGGTGCCATGCAGATCTTCGGCGTGGACATCGGCGGATCCGGGATCAAGGGCGCCCCGGTCGACCTCGACAAGGGGGACCTGGCGCAGGAGCGCTGCAAGGTCCTCACCCCGTACCCGGCCACGCCGGACGCGGTGGCCGACGGGGTGAAGCAGGTCGTCGACCACTTCGGCTGGACCGGCCCGGTCGGCGTCACCTTCCCCGGCGTCGTCACCGACGGCACCACGATCCGCACGGCGGCCAACGTCGACAAGGGCTGGATCGACACCGACGCGCGCGTCCTGCTCGGCGACCGCCTGGGAGGCCTGCCGGTGACGGTGGTCAACGACGCGGACGCGGCCGGCATCGCCGAGATGCACTTCGGCGCCGGCCGGCACCGCAAGGGCACGGTGATCGTGCTGACCTTCGGCACCGGCATCGGCAGCGCCCTGTTCGCGGACGGCGTCCTCGTTCCCAACACTGAGCTGGGGCACCTGGAGCTGGAGGGCCACGACGCGGAGAAGCGGGCGTCCAGCAAAGCCAGGGAGGACCACGACCTGTCGTGGGACGAGTGGGCGTGCCGGGTGCAGAAGTACCTCGCCCACGTGGAGATGCTGTTCTCGCCCGAGCTGTTCGTGATCGGCGGCGGCGTCAGCCGCAAGGCGCACAAGTTCCTGCCGAGGATCGAGGGCATCAAGGCGGAGATCGTCCCGGCCCACCTGCAGAACAACGCGGGCATCGTGGGGGCGGCGATGCGGGCGGCGACGGGGGTGTAGGCCGGGGGAGGCCGGCCGGGCCGATGCGGGCGTCGGGCCTCGCGGGCGTCGGGGCTTGTGGCCGGGCGGGCGTCGTGCCGGGTCCGAGGGGCGCGCGGGCGGGTGTCGCACCGGGCCCGAGGGCGGTTGCGGGGCAGGCGTCGCGTCGGGCCCGGAGGATGTGCGGGCGGGCGCGTCGGGCCCGGGGGCGGTCGTGCGGGGCGGGCGTCGCGTCGAGCCCGAAGGCGATGGCCGGGCGGGCGTCGTCAGGAGGCCGCCTTACCTGCCCGCTCCTGTGCGAGGCGCCGGTTGGCCGTGCGGACCCGCCGCACCCGGCGGGCGATCACCAGCACACCCGCGACCAGCGTCCCGCCGTAGAGCCACCCGGCCTGGGTGGCGAGACCGGTCACCATGCCCATCAGCCGGTCCGGCGTGCTTCCGCCGCCCTCGTCGGCGACCGGCACCAGCCCCACGGCGAAGGCGATCGGCACCACCACGGGCGCGATGAGCAGGTCCCCGTCGCGCACCCACAGCGCGGTCAACACGCACACCGGCAGGAACAGCACCCCGTACACGGTCAGCGAGGCGCCGAACCACACCTCCGTGAGCAGCCCGAGCACCAGCATCACGGCCCCGCAGAACAGTCCGCCGCCCAGCCCGGTGAGCCGGGGGCCGGGCACGCGCCGCGCGGCGGGCGGGGGAGCGGGCCGGCGTCGCGGGGGCCGCTGGGCGCGCGGGGACCGGGCGGCCCCGCCGCCCGTCGTCCGCCCCGCCTGCGGGGGCAGCGGCGGTCCGGGCGGCCGTGACGTGCGGGGGGCCGCCGACGGGCTCGGCGCCGGCTCGCCTCGCGGTCCGTGCTGGGCGGGTCGCGTCCTGTGTTGCTCCACTGGACCAACTTAGGTCGTTTTATGTGTCCGGCGGCCCGTCGGACACGCCGGTATCCGGCCATCGGCCGGGCGTTCGACACAGCCGCCGGCCGGCCGCGGGCACGCCGTAGACTGGTGGATCGGTCCACGTCGGCCCCACGGCCGGCCCTCGCCCCCCTCCTCACGTACGGGAAGTCGCAACGTGTCGCTCACGATCGGAATCGTCGGTCTGCCGAATGTCGGCAAGTCGACCCTGTTCAACGCCCTGACCAAGAACGACGTGCTGGCGGCCAACTACCCGTTCGCCACGATCGAGCCCAACGTGGGCGTCGTGGGCGTCCCCGACCCCCGGCTGACCAAGCTGGCGGAGATCTTCGGCTCGCAGCGGATCCTCCCGGCCACGGTCGACTTCGTCGACATCGCCGGCATCGTGCGCGGCGCGTCCGAGGGCGAGGGCCTGGGCAACAAGTTCCTCGCGAACATCCGGGAGTCCGACGCGATCTGCCAGGTCATCCGCGCCTTCAAGGACGAGAACGTCGTCCACGTCGACGGCAAGGTCTCGCCGAAGGACGACATCGAGACGATCAACACCGAGCTGATCCTCGCCGACCTGCAGACCATCGAGAAGGTCCTCCCGCGCCTGCAGAAGGAGTCGCGGATCAAGAAGGACGTCGCGCCCAAGGTCAAGGCGGTCGAGGAGGCCAAGGAGATCCTGGAGAAGGGCGACACGCTGTTCTCGCAGGGCATCGTCCAGGGCACCGAGCGCGCGGAGCTCCTCCACGACCTGCACCTGCTCACCACCAAGCCGTTCCTCTACGTCTTCAACGTCGACGAGGACGAGCTGACCGACGAGGACTTCAAGAACGAGCAACGCGCGCTGGTCGCCCCCGCCGAGGCGATCTTCCTCAACGCCAAGCTGGAGGCGGACCTCGCCGAGCTGGAGGAGGACGAGGCGCTCGAGCTGCTCCAGTCCGTCGGCCAGGAGGAGCCCGGTCTCGCCACCCTCGCGCACGTCGGCTTCCGCACCCTCGGCCTGCAGACCTACCTGACGGCCGGCCCCAAGGAGTCCCGCGCCTGGACCATCAAGAAGGGCGCCACCGCCCCCGAGGCCGCCGGTGTCATCCACACCGACTTCCAGAAGGGCTTCATCAAGGCGGAGGTCATCTCCTTCGACGACCTGGTCGAGACCGGCTCGGTCGCCGAGGCCCGCGCCAAGGGCAAGGCGCGCATGGAGGGCAAGGACTACGTCATGCAGGACGGGGACGTGGTGGAGTTCCGCTTCAACGTCTAGTGGCTGATCCCTTGATCTGTCGAACCGCAGGTCATAGGCGAGAAACCCCAGGTAAGGGGCCGGATCGCACGGTCTGGCCCTTCCTTTTTCTCCGCCTGGTCCCGGCCTTTCCGGGGAGTGAGTCCTTTCCAGCCCGGCGGCCGGGCAAGCCAGTTGGGCTGACACACGGGTGAAGCCCCTGGGGGGTAGGTTTTCGACCAAGAAATACGTCTCCACCAGAGGCTTCGTGTGCTTGTCCACCCGTCGGGCGTCGGCCTGTCCAGCTCCGCCCTGCGCTTCCTGTCCGCCAAGCTCCGCCGGCACCGTCGGGAGCTCGGCACCCGGTGGCGACGTCCGAGCCCAGACCGACAGGCCCTGCTCACCCTCGCCCACCTTCGCAACGGCCACCCGTACGCTCAGCTCGCGGTTGGATGCCGTCCATCGACTGGGGGCACCCCCCAGCCGAAGGCTGGGGGACATCGCCGCGGACCGTCCCTTCTGCTCCGGCTGTGAGGATGATGGTCGTGCCGTTCCGGCTGGCCGGCTGCTGTGGGCCTCACCAGCCCGGCCAGGAGCCGTCCACCACCGGCCCGCCCAGGGGCGACCAGCGGCCGGCACCGGCCACGGACACGTACAGGCCGAATCGGGGTCCGGTCTCGTCCCGCGCGAGCCGCGGCACCGCCCGGACTCTTCCGGGAGCCCCGGTCCCGTAGGGCGCTGTGGTGCCGGCCGCGGGGCAGGGCGGCGTGACCGGGGCCGGTGTTTCAGACCTTGACGACCTCTACGGCAGGGCCGCAGAGGAGCGTCAGGTCCTCGGGGTCGGAAGTGAGGACGGTGACCGGCGGGGGCGCGTCGCGGGCGATGACGGCGAAGGCGGCGTCGATGGCGTATTCATGACCGTGGAGATGATGGGTGCGAAGGAGGGCGGCGGCCTCGTCGGTGACCTCCTTGGTGACGTCGTGAACGTCGATGCGGGAGAGGACCCACTTGATGCGGGCCGGGTGGATCCGCTCGTAATCGGCCTCAAGGGTGGTCATGGCGCTGGTGGCCACGCGGATGCCCTCCTCCGATGCGGCCTGGACCAGAGTCACGACGGTGCGGTCCTTGCGGTAGAGCTTGGAGAGTCCTTCGCTGTCGAGCAGCAGGGTTCCGGGCATCAGGCGGCGGCACCGCCGACCTGCCGGTGGTCATGGCGCAGCAGCGCGCGGGCGGCCTCGATCTCCTCGCGGGTGAGCTCGTCGTTGTCGGTCTCGAAGTCGGCGACGAGCTCCCGAAGCTTGTCCATGGCGACCCGTTGTTCGAGGGCTTCGGCGACATAGGCGGAGAAGCCGCCGGGTCCGACATGGGCGCGTACGGCCTCGGCAAGGTCCTCGGGCAGGCTGATGGAGTACTTTTTGCTACCGCTCATGGCGCCGATACTACCGGTGGTCGTAACTCCGTGGGCGTGGAGGGCCAGGGCCGCACAGGGGAGGTTGCCCGGTCCGCAGACAGGCCGCGGTACGGTCGCAACCGCTCATCGGCGGCCGACGTAACCAAACGGTGAAAGCGCCGTTCAGGGCCCTGGGCTGAGCTCCGCCGCAGGTCAGGGTCGGGCTTGATGCGTTCCGCTTCACCGTGTAAGCGGTTCTCCGCCGTGCGCTGAGGGTTCCGTCAAGCCCGCGGGCGGTTGGGGCTGGTCTCTTCGAGAGCCGGCTCCTTCGTCGGGTGTCTGCTCTGTCCATGAGCAGTGAGAGTGGTGCGTTATTCAGTACCACTGACGGAGAGAGGCAGGCCATGTCCGTAACTGCGAGCGAAGCCCGCAAGGCTCTCTTTCCGCTGATCAAGAAGGTCAACGGCAACCACGAGGCCATCGAGATCGTCTCCAGGCACGGCAATGCCGTACTCGTCTCGGCCGAGGATCAAGCAGCCCTGCGCGAAGGGTCGTATCTGCTGCGCTCTCCGGCGAACGCTCGCCGACTGCTCAAGGCGTACGAGAACGCCTTGGCCGACGTCGACGTGTCGGAGCGAGAGCTGATCGGCCCCGGCTCGCCGGACGCGGCCCGTGAGGGTGCTGAGTGAGACTCCTCTTCGAGGGTCAGGGCTGGGAGGACTACACGTCCTGGCTCAGGAACGACCGCAAGACGCTCGCTCGGATCAACCAGCTCGTCGAGGACGTCAAACGCGACCCCTTCACCGGAATCGGTCAGCCCGAACTGCTCGAGTACCGCCTGCCCGGTGCTTGGCCGCGGCGGACCGACGACGAGCACCACTTGGTCCACCTGGTCACGGACAAGGGGATCGTGATCCTCGCGGCCCGCTGTCACTGCTGAACTCCCGGCTGTCGTCACTGAGCCGGTCCTCCCGGCCGGGACGGAACAGGTGGCGTCGGTGCGGGCGTGGCTGGTCGGCACCGGCACGCGTCAGGGGCCGGGTGGCCCCTGACGCTGTCCCTGGTCGGTGCACCCCTCGGACGAGCACGGCGGGGCGTCGGCCGGGCCTCTGCTCGAACCGGGGCGGTTCGAGTTCCGGCCGTGACCCTGTCCCAGGCGTCAGACCAGTTCCGGCCGTGCGTCCGGCGACCCGGGCGATTCAGGCGACTTCGGGGAGCCGGCCGTCCCCTGTGGCTCGGCGGTCTCCGCCGGCTTCACCGGCTCGGCCGGCTCCGTGTTCTCCGCCGCACCCCGGGATCCCGCCGCCTCCGGTGCGGACCGAGGTCCGGGAACGGACACCTTCGTGTTCCGTCCCCGCGCCGTCCGCACGTACGCGTGGATCACCCCGCCCGTCACCAGCAGCAGGAGAGGGCCGAACAGCCAGGGCCGGGCGGCCATTTCCACCGGCAGCCAGCGGTACGCCGACAGCAGCGCGGCGAAGACGCTCGTGCCGAGGGCGACCAGGCGGACGCTCGCGCGGTCCCAGCCGTGCGCGGAGCACCGCACCGCCGTCTCGATCGTCAGGGCGAAGACCACGCCGGCGAGCAGGTCGGCGCCGTAGTGGTAGCCGAAGCCCAGGGTCGCGGCGAGGGTGCCGGCCAGCCAGAAGGCGCCCGCCCAGCGCACCGCCCGGGAGCCGTCGCGGGTGTGGACGAACAGGGTGACCGCCCACGCGGTGTGCAGGCTCGGCATGCAGTTGCGCGGGGTGACGCCGTCGAACGGGATCGGCTGTGGGTCGGTCACCGGCGGCAGGGTTTCCGGCCAGAGGTTCGCCGTCGCCCAGGCGCCGCCGTCCGTGCCGTACGCGAAGATCGGTCCGACCACCGGGAAGATCATGTAGATCGCGGGGCCGAGCAGGCCGATCACCAGGAACGTGCGCACCAGGTGGTGGGCGGGGAAGCGGCGCTCCACCGCGACCCGGCGCAGCTGGTAGAGGCCGACGAGGGCTGCGGCCAGCGGGAGTTGGCCGTAGACCACGTGCAGGACGCCCGTGCTGACCGGCGCGGTGGCGTCCATGAGGCGGCCGGCCAGCCACGACGGGTCGGCCAGGGCGTGGTCCGCGGCCGCCACGTAGGCGTCGAGGACGGTCGGCCGGGTCTCCGACGTGATCAGCAGCCAGGTGTCACCGGTCTTGTGGCCGGCCACCAGCAGCAGGCCCAGACCGGTGCCCTTCAGCAGCAGCATCCGTTCCTGCCCGGTGCGGCGCGTGAGGCCGAGGACCGCACAGCCGAGCACCACCCACAGCGCGCCGTTGCCGAAGTTCATCTCGGCGTCGAGCGCCCACCGGACCAGGAAGAAGACGACGTCCACGGCGGCGGCGACGCCCAGCGCGATCAGCCGCTGCCGCCAGGTGAGCACCACCATCGTCAGTGCCAGACCGCCGTAGAGCAGCGGACCCGACTCGGGGGCGAAGACCACCTCCCGCGACTGTTCGGTGATCGGCCCTGAGAAGCCGTAGCCGCGCGCCACGATCTCCAGCGCGACGAGGAAGCCCAGGGTCGCCGCACCCGCCGCGGTCCACAGGACCACGCGGGGCCGGCGCCACGTGGCGGGCTGCGTCCCGCGGTCGTCCCGCGGCGGTATTCGAGTGGGTTCGATTCTCAACTGGTTCGCCTGGTGATTCGGTTGTGGGCAGGTGGCGTCACGGGCACGTGGCGCATGTGCGCCGAAGGGCCGGGTGGGCTGGGACTTCCGGTGGACAGCCGGTGAACGAGGACATCCGTCGTGAGCTCGAACATGTTAACGGGGGCGGGCGGGGAGTCCATGGGTCAGCTGTGTCGCGGCTGTGTCGCGGCTGTGCCGGGCGGTTGTGCCACATCCGTGCCGGGCGGTTGCGCCGCATCTGTGCCGGGCGCCCGGTGTCCGGATCGGAACGGCGGGGTCCGTAGGCCGTCGAGGCGCCCTTGTGCAATTCCTGTGGAACCCTCAATCTTTCGGCTGACGCGCAGGGACATGACGGCTCGCCTTGTCATGACCCTGACATACAGGTGTGTTCCGGCACGTGCGCACCCGTGCGTCACCGCACCACCCCCGCACCATCCCCCACATGAACGCGCACCACCGATTGAGGAGGAACCCTCCATGGCAGTGATGCGTCACCCCCGGCGAAGACTGGCCGTCCTCGGCGCCGCGGCCTCCGCGGCGCTCGTCGCGAGCCTGGTCTCCGCACTCCCCGCGGGAGCGGCGCCGGCCGCTCCCGAAGGCCGCATCCAGTACGCGGGCGCCGCGAACGCCGTCGCCGGCAGCTACATCGTGACCCTGAAGGCCGACGAGGCCCGCTCGACCACCGGCGAGGGCCGCGCCCTGGCCGAGAAGTACGGCGCCGCCATCGAGCGCACCTACAGCAAGGCGCTCAACGGCTACGAGATCGAGGCCTCCGAGGCCGAGGCGAAGCGTCTCGCCGCGGACCCGGCCGTCGCCTCGGTGGTGCAGAACCGCACCTTCACCGTCACCGCGACCCAGTCCAACCCGCCCTCCTGGGGCCTGGACCGGATCGACCAGCGCAACCGCCCCGTCAACCGGGCCTACACCTACCCCGACTCGGCCGGGCAGGGCGTGACGGCGTACATCATCGACACGGGCGTCCGCATCAGCCACAGCGACTTCGGCGGCCGCGCGTCCAACGGCTACGACGCCGTCGACGGCGACAACGTGGCCCAGGACGGCAACGGCCACGGCACCCACGTCGCCGGCACCGTCGCGGGCAACGCGTACGGCGTCGCCAAGAAGGCGAGGATCGTCGGCGTCCGCGTGCTCAACAACTCCGGCTCCGGCACCACCGCGCAGGTCGTCGCCGGCATCGACTGGGTGGCGCGCAACGCGGTCAAGCCGGCCGTCGCCAACATGTCGCTCGGCGGCGGTGCGGACAGCACGCTCGACGCGGCCGTCCGCAACGCCGTCGCCGCCGGTGTCACCTTCGTCGTCGCGGCAGGCAACGAGTCCACCAACGCCTCCACCAAGTCCCCGGCCCGGGTGACCGAGGCGATCACGGTCGGCGCCACCACGTCCACCGACTCCCGCGCCAGCTACTCCAACTACGGTTCGGTGGTGGACCTGTTCGCGCCCGGTTCCTCCATCACCTCCGCCTGGCGCACCAGTGACACGGCCACCAGCACCATCTCCGGCACCTCGATGGCCAGCCCGCACGTCGCCGGCGCCGCCGCCCTGTACCTGGCCGGCAACCCGTCGGCCACCCCCGCCCAGGTCTCGTCCGCGCTGACCTCCTCCGCCACCACCGGCGTGGTCACCAGCCCGGGCAGCGGTTCGCCCAACCGCCTGCTGTACGTGGGCTGAGCGCACCCGCTCCGTACGCACTGAGCGCATCCGCCGAGGTACGGACACCGGCCGGTCCGGCGGACCGGCACCCCGCCCCGGGGGGCATCCCCCGGGGCGGGGCCCGTCACCGTCCGCTTACGATGCGCGTCGTGTCGATACCTCCGCCCGCCGGGCCGCAGCACGAAGGCGGCGCCCAGCCGCCGCACCTCCCCCACCAGGGCACGCCCGGTCCCGCCCCGTACTTCCTCTACGGGCCGTACGGGCCCCGGCCGCCCGTCCCCGTCAACGGGGTCGCCATCGCCGCCCTCGTCCTCGGAGTGCTGTGCTTCCTGCCCGCCGTGGGGCTGGTGCTGGGGCTGATCGCGCTGCGGCAGATCAAACGGCGGGGGGAGCGCGGGCAGGGGATGGCGGTCGCCGGCGTCGCGCTGTCGTCGCTCGGGCTGGCGCTGTGGACGGTGTCGCTCGCCACCGGGGTCGCGGCGGACGTCTGGGAGGGCTTCAAGGACGGGGCACGCGCCGACAGCGTCCTGTCCCTGCGCAAGGGTGACTGCTTCACCTCGCCCGGCGGGCTGGAGGGCTGGACCACCGAGGCCGCCCGGGTGCCCTGCTCCGACGAGCACGACGGCGAGGTCTTCGCCCTCGTCACCGTCCCCGGGAGCGACTTCCCCGGCGACGACAGCCTCGTCGAACTGGGCGAGGACCGCTGCTACGCACTGCGGGCCGCCTACGTCATGGACGCCTGGTCGCTGCCGGAGGAGGTCGGCGTCTACTACTTCGTCCCGTCCCGGCAGAGCTGGAGGTACGGCGACCGCTCCATCGCCTGTGTGCTCGGCCGCGAGGACGGGACCCGCCTCACCGGGTCGCTGCGCAGCGACGAGACCACCCTCGACGTCCATCAGCTCACCTACCTGGAGGCGGCCGAGGTGCTCAACGCCGCGCTGGACGAGGTGCCGGGGTCCGACCACCCCGACGACGACGTGAGCGACGACCGGGAGTGGGCCGGGCAGGTCGAGGAGGCCGTCGCGGAGCAGGCGCGGCTGCTGCGCGCGCACGAGTGGCCGAAGGCGGCGCGGGGGCCGGTGGACGAGCTGATCGTGGACCTGGGCAAGGCGCGGGTCGCCTGGGGGCGGGCGGCGAGCGCCACCGACCCGGACTCCTACTGGATCCGGGAGGAGGAGGCCTGGGACGCGACCGATCCGTCCCTTTCCGTCACCGTGCGCGAAGCCTTGAGGTTGGCCACCTCACCGCCCGCGTACGACGAGGGGGGCGAGCAGGAGCCGGAAGCCGGTGAGATGCAGGTGTGAGAACTCCCGTAGCGGGGAGAAAGTGCCTGCGTGAAGCCCTCCTGCGGCAGAAATCATCACTTCGAGTGATTCTCTGGCCTTCGCTTGCTTCGGACAACCCAGAGTTGCCACTCTGTTGCTGTCTGTACAACCCGAGGGGAGCGGCCAGTGACATTCGGTGAGCAGCCGGCGTACCTGCGCGTCGCGGGTGATCTCCGCAAGAAGATCGTCGACGGTCAGCTGCCGCCCCACACCCGGCTCCCCTCCCAGGCCCGCATCCGCGAGGAGTACGGCGTCTCGGACACGGTCGCGCTGGAGGCGCGCAAGGTGCTGATGGCCGAGGGGCTCGTCGAGGGCCGCTCGGGCTCGGGGACGTACGTGCGGGAGCGGCCCGTGCCGCGGCGGGTCGCCCGGTCCGGGTTCCGCCCGGAGCGCGGGGCGACGCCGTTCCGGCAGGAGCAGGCCGACGTCGGCGTGCGCGGCACCTGGGAGTCCAGCAGCGAGCAGACGGACGCCAGCGCGTCGATCGCCCAGCGGCTGGACATCGACGCGGGGGACCGCGTGATGCGCACGAAGTACCTCTTCCGGGAGGCCGGCGAGCCGATGATGCTCTCCACGTCCTGGGAGCCGCTCGCCCTCACCGGGCGCACGCCCGTGATGCTGCCCGAGGAGGGCCCACTGGGCGGTATGGGCGTCGTCGAGCGCATGCGCGCGATCGACGTCATCGTGGACAACGTCACGGAGGAGGTCGGCGCGCGTCCCGGCCTCGCGGAGGAGCTGCTGCTGCTCGGGGGCGTCCCCGGCCACGTCGTCCTGGTCATCCAGCGCACGTACTTCGCGTCGGGCCGCCCGGTGGAGACGGCGGATGTCGTCATCCCGGCGGACCGGTACAGGGCGGCGTACCACCTGCCGGTGAAGTAGGGGTTCCGGGCGGCCCGCGCGGGGGTCGGCCGTCACGGGCGGGGGCGCGTGGGGGACCGGCGTCGAGGGCTCCCGCATCTGCCTGGCCCGGTCTTCGCGCCGAGCGTGGCACGGGGCCGGGAACGGCGCCCCGCCCCGGACGCGCGGCGTGTGGAGTGGCGGGTGACCCGAGGCCGCAGGACTCCCGGCAACCGCCCGCCGATCGTCGTGGCGCGTGTGCGGGCCGCACCCGGGAGCCCGGACCCCTCGCCCCTGCCCGCCCGCCGTTGCTGCAGCCCGCCCACGCCTCGGTCCGCCTTCTCCGTGACTCACCCAAGGGCACCCGCGCCTCCCCATCCGCCCCATCACCCCCTTGCGCTCCCCTCCGCGCCCCGGACCACGCTTCCGCTCCGGCGCGCCGCGCGTGCCGCACCGACCCCGCAGCCGAAGCAATTTGGCCGTTCTCGCAGGTCGCTCCAGTGACCGGGCGAGGACGGCCATACGCCGCTGACCGGACATGTCGCCCCCGGCGCACGGCGCATCCACCGCCGTGCGCCCCCTTCGCGCTGGCCGGTTGCGTGCCTGTTCGTGAAAAGGCGTATTCGCTCAGTGAAGGTAAGGCGTAGGCTCGGGCATATGCGGACTGCGGTTTCCTTACCGGGCGGGGCGCGGCACAGGCCGCGGGAGGCAAGTGGAGGGGAGCGATGAGCGACGGCACGGTGACTCTTCCCTGGCTCGTCGTGCGTCAGGACGACAACGGCAACCGCTACCGGGTGGGCCGTTACGCGACACGCGCCGAGGCGGAGAAGATCGCGGACAGCCTCGACGGCCGTGGCCACCAACAGCTCTACTGGGTCGAGCGCATCGGCCAGAACGGCCGCACCGTCAGCTGACCCGGCCCCCGGCGGGTGATGGCCCGTCCCTCCCGTAGGCTCCGGCGCATGAGCGAGCGGATCGTGGTGGTCGGAGCCGCCCTGTGGCACGGGGGACGGCTCCTCGCCGCCCGCAGGAGCGCGCCCGCCGAACTGGCCGGGCTCTGGGAGCTGCCCGGCGGCAAGGTCGAACCGGGGGAGGCCCCGGACGCTGCCGTCGTCCGGGAGCTGCGCGAGGAACTCGGCGTCGACGCCGAGGCCGGGGAGCGCGTCCCGGGCCAGTGGCCGCTGCGGACGCCGTACGTCATGCAGGTGTGGACCGCGCGTCTGCGCCCCGGGTCCGCCGCCCCGCGCCCCCTCCAGGACCACGACGAGTTGCGATGGCTCGCCCCCGACCGTGTCTGGGACGTCGACTGGATCGAGCACGACGTGCCCGCCGTGCGGGACACCCTCACCCACCTCGGATCACGCGACGGCGTATGACGCGATTCCGGCGCACCCGCGCGGGAGTGACGGCGCATGAGCGCGCCGTGGGCATCGTCCCGCGCGAGCGGCCGGCGGCTCGCGCCGTTGTGCGCGGTACTCCGTCCGGGATATCGGGTATGTGGCTATTGACCATATGAAACCGGACACGGCCGGACTGCCTGACTCGCTCGGCGGGGAGGTGATCCGCGTGACCGACACCGACGGTGACCGGGTCACGTGGACCCTCGCCGCGGATCCGGACGCGGTGCGTGCCGCCCGTCGCGCCGTGCGCGAACAGCTCGGCCGGTGGGAGCTCGACGGCGTCGCCGATCTCGCGGTGCTGCTGGTCAGCGAACTCGTCACCAACGCCCTGCGGCACGCCACCGGACCCGTCGGCGTCTGCCTGACCCGGCCCGCGGGACGGTCCGGGGTGCTGCTGGTCGAGGTGTCCGACCCGGTCCCCGAGCCGCCGCACGAACGCGTCGCCCGGCCCGAGGACGAGGGCGGGCGCGGTCTCCAGCTGCTGGCCCGCTCCTCCCGCCGCTGGGGGCACCGGTCCGGTCCGCACGGCAAGACGGTGTGGTGCGAACTCGTGGTCCCCCGGTGAGGTCCCGCACGGCCGTTCGCGGGTGTGGGCGTGCTCGCGTCGCCCGTGTGACCGGTCCCCTTCCGTGACGGTTGTCGAACCGGGGGTTCGACGGCGTGTCCGCTGGTTAGAAGACTGGGAGTGTTCTCACGGCGCGGACCGAAAAGCATCGGGACCGTGCTGTGATCGTGAACACCGTGTTGTGCGGCGCCGTAGTGCTGGATACTGCGGGCAGCCGCTCCCGGTGACCGGTGCCGGACGCGGTGAGCTGGAGGGGACGGTTCGCGTGAGCGAGATACCAGCGAAGGCCACGGAGTCCGAGGACTCGTCGGGCGGCCCGAGGGGCGAGGCCGCCGACGGCCTCGTATCCGGCGATGCTCCGTCCGGCGACGCGATGTGGCAGACCGCCCCGCCCGGCTCCATGTACGACTACATCAAGGTCGCGTCCTTCTCCATCGGCCCCGACGGGCTGGTCGACCAGTGGAGCCTGCGCGCCGAGCAGATCTTCGGCATCCCGGCGGAGCGCGCCGTCGGCATGGACCCGATCGAGGCGTTCCTCGAGCCCGTCCGCAGGGAGCGCGGCCAGCGCAAGATGGCCGAGATCCTCGACGGCCGGGAGTGGACCGGGGTCGTGCCGTTCCGGCTGCCCGCCGGCCTGGCGGCGGACGAGCGCGACCGGGAGGGCGTCGCCGAGGTCTACGTCATGCCGACGCGGACCGAGGAGGGCGAGAAGGCCGCCGTCTGCATCGTCGTCGACGTCCGCACGCTGCGCCGTATCGAGACGGATCTGGCCGCTTCGCAGGCCATATTCGGCCAATCTCCCTTCGGCTTCCTGCTGATCGACCCCGACCTGCGGGTCCGCCGGGCCAACGAGCGGTTCGCGTCCACCTTCGGCGGCACGCCCGACGACCACCGCGGGAAGGGCGTCCACGACTACCTCCCGCGCGGGGAGGCCGAGCGGGTCGCGGCGACCCTGCGGAGGGTGCTGGAGACCGGCGAGTCGATCACGGACATGCACGTCACCGGGTCCGTCCCCGGCTCCGACGAGCGCCGTCACTGGTCCGTCAACCTCTACCGGGTGCACAGCGGCAGCGGCCGCCCCATCGGCATCGCCTGGCTGGGCACCGACATCACCGCCCGGCGTGCCGCCGCCCGCGAGGCCGCCGCCGCGCGGCGCAATCTCGCCCTCCTCAACGAGGCCGGCGCGCGCATCGGCAACTCCCTCGACCTGGAGACCACCGCGCGCGAACTGCTCGACGTGGTCGTGCCCGGCTTCTGCGACCTGGCCACCGTCGACCTCTACCAGGGGCTGCTGGCCGGCGACGAGACCCCGCCGGGTCTTGCCGACGGCAGCGCCGAGGTGCGCCGGGTCGCCTTCGCCAGCGCCGTGTCCGACGGCCCCATCAGCGGCACCGGGGAGCCGGTGAAGCTGGGCGCCGTCCACCACTACCCGTTCAACTCGCCCTGTGCGGGGGCCCTGCGCACCGCCCGCCCGCAGACCGTGCCCGGCGAGGACGGCGGCCTGGTGCAGTCCACGCTCGCGGTCCCGATGGTCGCCCACGACACCGTGGTGGGCCTCGTCCAGTTCGCCCGCACCAAGGGCAGCGAGCCGTTCGGCGACCGCGACCGCGACCTCGCCGTCGAACTGGCCGCGCGTGCCGCCGTCTGCATCGACAACGCCCGCCTCTACCGGCGCGAGCACGAACGCGCGCTGATACTCCAGCGGTCCCTGCTCCCGCCCGGCGACCCGGAGGCGTCCGGCCTGGACATCGCCTGCCGCTACCTGCCCGGCAACGCGGCGACCGGACGGGCCGGCGAGGTCGGCGGCGACTGGTTCGACGTCATCGAGCTGCCCGGCCACCGCACCGCGCTGGTCGTCGGCGACGTCATGGGCCGCGGCCTGCGCGCCGCCGTCGCGATGGGCGAACTGCGCACGGCCGTACGGACCCTGGCGCAGCTCGACCTCGAACCGGCCGAGGTGCTCGCCCAGCTCGACGAGATCGCCCGCGGTCTCGGCGCGCCCGGCGGGCCCTCCCAGGCGTTCGCCGGAGGCGTCCAGCAGGCGACCAGAGCCGCCCGCCGCCCGCGCGAGGCGGACCTCTCCGAGGTGTACCTGGCCACCTGCGTCTACGCCGTCTACGACTCCGTCACCCGCCGCTGCACCTTCGCCAACGCGGGCCACCTGCCGCCCGTCCTGGTCGAGCCCGGCGAGAACGCGCTCATGCTCGACGTGCCGCCCGGCATGCCGCTCGGCGTCGGCGGGGAGCCCTTCGAGGAGGTGGAGGTCGAGCTGCCCGAGGGCGCCCTGCTCGCGCTCTACACGGACGGACTGGTCGAAAGCCGCGATCACCCCCTCGACGAGGGACTCCAGGCGTTCGTGGGCACGCTCACCGACCCCTCCGCCCCGCTGGAGGACGTCTGCGACCACGTCCTCAACACGCTCGACACCCGTCACGGCGAGGACGACATCGCGCTGCTGATGGCACGTGTACAGGGCCTGCCCGCCGACTCCGTGGGCGACTGGACGCTGCCGCGCGAGCCGCGCAGCGTGGGCCGGGCCCGCGAGCACGCCCGTGCCCAGCTCCTCGCCTGGGACATGGAGCCCCTGGTCGACACCACGGAGCTGCTGGTCAGCGAGCTCGTCACCAACGCCCTGCGGTACGGCGAGGGGGAGATCAGGCTCCGGCTGCTGCTCGACCGCACCCTGGTCTGCGAGGTCTGGGACTCCGGCCTGGTCCAGCCGCGCAGGCGGCGCGCCCGCGACACCGACGAGGGCGGCCGCGGCCTCCAGCTCGTCGGCCTGCTGAGCGCCGCCTGGGGCTCACGGCGTACCCCCCGGGGCAAGACGGTGTGGTTCGAACTGCCGCTGCCCGGGTCCGACACCGGCCTCACCGACCCGGCGGAGGCGCTGCTCAGCCTCTTCTGACGCCCCGGCGACCCGGCGGTGACCCTTCGTGATCATGCGCCGCGACCGCAACCGGAACACCCGTTCCCCTCGTCCTCACCCGCAACATCCGACGACGAGGGGAACGGCGGCATGGAACACACGGAGTCGCGGGACGGTACACCCGGCGAGAGCGACACGGAGTCCGTGCCCGAGTCCGCGCCCGAGACCGTGCCCGAGGGGAAACGCCGCCGCAGGCCCTGGGTGCGGCGGGCCGGACGCACCGCCCTGGTGCTCGCCCTGGTGCTGATCGTGCCGCTCCTCGCCATCGAGACCGCGCTGCGGGTCAACTACATGGGCGACCCGGCGGACGGCACCTACACCCGGAACCGGGACGCCATGTGGCTCGGCCACGCCTGGGTCGACGGACGCAAGAAGGACGCCGACGTCGCCGGCCTCGCCCGCCGTCTGAAGGACACCGGCATCCGGGACCTGTACGTCCACTCCGGTCCGCTGGAGCACGACGGCACGCTGCCGGAGTCGGCGTATCCGCGCGCCCGCTGGTTCATCGGCGCGGTGCACCGGGAACTGCCCGGCGTCCGGGTCCAGGCGTTCCTCGGGGACGTCCTCGCCAACGGCGGCCCCGACGGCCTGGAGCTGAGCGACGCCGCCACCCGCGCCGAGGTGGTGCGCAGCGCCGGCCAGGTCCTCGACGCCGGCTACGAGGGCGTCCACCTCGACCTGGAGCCGCTGCACTCCGACGACCAGGACTACCTGGATCTGCTGGACGACCTGCGGAGACTCACCCAGGACCGGGACGCGGCGCTGTCCGTGGCCGCGCACCAGATCGACCCGCTCCCGCACCTGCACACCGTCGCCGGATTCCTCGCCGACCACCCCAAGTGGTGGTCGCAGAAGTTCTTCGGCCAGGTGGCCCGGCGCGTCGACCAGATCGCCGTGATGTCGTACGACACCGCGCGCCCCTTCGAGAGCACCTACGGCGGGTACGTGGCCCAGCAGACCTCGCTCGCCCTGGAGGTCACCCCGCCCACCACCCATCTACTGATGGGCCTGCCCTTCTACTACGAGAGCAACCCCAGCCACTGGGGCCACGCCGAGACCGTCGCCGCCGCCGTCCGGGGCGCCCGCCTCGGCCTGTCCCGCACGGACCCCGACCGCGAGCTCTTCGGCCTCGCCCCCTACATCGACTTCGCGGCGACGGAGACCAACTGGAAGGAGTTCGAGGACGGCTGGGTCCGCTGACCCCTAGGACCGGCGGCGGATCCTGTCGCCCAGCCACACGAGCGGGTCGTACGTGCGGTCCACCGCCCGTTCCTTCAGCGGGATCAGCGCGTTGTCCGTGATCTTGATGCCCTCGGGGCAGACCTCCGTGCAGCACTTGGTGATGTTGCAGTAGCCGAGGCCGTGTTCGTCCTGGGCCGTGCGCCCGCGGTCCAGGCCGGACTCCTCGGCCGCGTCCAGCGGGTGCATGTCCAGCTCCGCCACCCGCATCAGGAAACGGGGACCGGCGAACGCCCGCTTGTTCTCCTCGTGGTCGCGGACGACGTGGCAGGTGTCCTGGCACAGGAAGCACTCGATGCACTTGCGGAACTCCTGCGGGCGGTCCACGTCCTCCTGCTTCATCCGGTACTCGCCCGGACCGACCCCGGCCGGCGGCACGAACGCCGGGATCTGCCGCGCCTTGGTGTAGTTGAAGCCGACGTCCGTCACCAGGTCCCGGATCACCGGGAACGCCCGCAGCGGCGTCACGGTGACCGTCTCGTCCCGGCCGAACACCGACATGCGGGTCATGCACAGCAGCCGGGGACGCCCGTTGATCTCCGCCGAGCACGAACCGCACTTCCCGGCCTTGCAGTTCCAGCGCACGGCGAGGTCGGGGGCCTGGGTGGCCTGGAGGCGGTGGATGATGTCGAGGACCACCTCGCCGTCGTTCACCTCGACCCGGAAGTCCTCCAGGCCGCCTCCGTCGACGTCCCCCCGCCACACCTCGAAGCGGGCCTCGTAGCTGCTCACTCGTAGAGCTCCTCTTCGGCCAGGTACTTGACCAGCTCGTCCTTCTCGAAGAGGGCGAGCAGGTCGGGGCGGATGGGTTCGGTGGTCTCGCGGGTGAGGGTGATCTGCCCGCGTACCGCGTCGGTGGCGGCGAGCCCGCCCGTGGGGTCGGTCAGCGTGCACAGCAGATTCACGTTGCGCCAGGCGCGGTCCATGGCGGCGTGATCCTCCCGGGTGTGGCCGCCGCGCGACTCGGTGCGCTCCAGCGCCGCCCGGGCCACGCACTCGCTGACCAGCAGCATGTTCCGCAGGTCCAGCGCCAGGTGCCAGCCCGGGTTGAACTGCCGGTGGCCCTCCACGCCCGCGCGACGGGCCCGTGCCCGCAGCTCGGCGAGCTTCTCCAGCGCCTGTCGCATCTCGTGCTCCCGGCGGATGATGCCGACCAGGTCGTTCATCGTCTGCTGGAGTTCCTGGTGCAGCGTGTACGGGTTCTCGGGCGGGCCGTCGGCCACCGCCTCCCCGCCCTCCGCCGAGAACGGCCGCAGCGCCTCGGCCGCCGCCGCGTCCACCTGGGCGTCGTCCGCGCGGGGCCGCGCCCCGGCCCTGGCGCTCGCGTGGTCCGCCGCGTACCGGCCGGCCCGGCGGCCGAAGACCAGCAGGTCGGACAGCGAGTTGCCGCCGAGCCGGTTGGAGCCGTGCATGCCGCCCGCGACCTCACCGGCCGCGAACAGCCCCGGCACCCCGCGCGCCGCCGCCGAGTCGGAGTCGACGGCGATGCCGCCCATCACGTAGTGGCAGGTCGGCCCGACCTCCATCGGCCCGGCCGTGATGTCGACGTCCGCCAGCTCCTTGAACTGGTGGTACATCGACGGCAGCCGGCGTTTGATCACCTCCGCGGGCATCCGGCTGGACACGTCCAGGAAGACCCCGCCGTGCGGGGAGCCGCGGCCCGCCTTGACCTCGGCGTTGATGGCGCGGGCCACCTCGTCGCGGGGGAGCAGCTCGGGCGGGCGGCGGTGGTGGTCCGGGTCGTCGTACCAGCGGTCGGCCTCCTCCTCGGACTCCGCGTACTTGTCCTTGAAGACGTCCGGGATGTAGTCGAACATGAACCGCTTGCCCTCGGAGTTGCGCAGCACCCCGCCGTCGCCGCGCACCGACTCGGTGACCAGGATGCCCTTCACCGACGGCGGCCAGACCATCCCCGTCGGGTGGAACTGCACGAACTCCATGTTCAGCAGCGGCGCGCCCGCGAGCAGCGCCAGCGCGTGCCCGTCGCCGGTGTACTCCCACGAATTCGACGTGACCTTGAAGGACTTGCCGATGCCGCCGGTGGCGATCACCACCGCGGGCGCCTGGAGGACGAAGAAGCGGCCGGACTCGCGTGCGTAGCCGAAGACGCCGCTGACCTGGTCGCCGTCCTTCAGCACCCGGGTGACCGTGCACTCCTGGAAGACCTTCAGCCGGGACTCGTGGTCACCGGTCTCGGCGAAATCCTCCTGCTGGAGCGCGACGACCTTCTGCTGGAGGGTGCGGATCAGTTCCAGGCCGGTGCGGTCGCCGACGTGCGCCAGGCGCGGGTACTCGTGGCCGCCGAAGTTGCGCTGGGAGATCCGCCCGTCCTCGGTCCGGTCGAACAGCGCGCCCCAGGTCTCCAGCTCCCACACCCGTGCGGGCGCCTCCTGGGCGTGCAGCTCCGCCATCCGCCACTGGTTGAGGAACTTCCCGCCGCGCATGGTGTCGCGGAAGTGCACCTGCCAGTTGTCGCCGGAGTTGACGTTGCCCATCGCCGCCGCGATGCCGCCCTCGGCCATCACGGTGTGCGCCTTGCCGAACAGCGACTTGCAGATCACGGCGGTACGGGCGCCCCGCTCGCGCGCCTCGATCGCGGCGCGCAGGCCCGCGCCGCCGGCCCCGACCACGACGACGTCCCACTCCTGTCGGTCCACCACGGACATAGGCAAGGCCCCCAGCTAGAAGAAGCGCGGATCGTCGAAGACACCGGACGCGACGAGATAGACGTAGAGGTCGGCGAGCGCCACGCTGACCAGCGAGGCCCAGGCGAGCTGCATGTGCCGGGCGTTCAGCCGGCTCACCCACTGCCACATCCGGTAGCGCACCGGATGCTTCGAGAAGTGCTTGAGCTTCCCGCCGACGATGTGCCGGCAGGAGTGGCAGGAGATCGTGTACAGCCAGATCAGCACGATGTTGACCAGGAGGACGAGCGTGCCGAGGCCCATGTGACCCCAGGCGTAGTCCTCGTCCCGGAAGGCCAGCACCGTGTCGTAGGTCAGGACGAGCGCGACCAGCAGCGCCGCGTAGAAGAAGTACCGGTGGACGTTCTGCAGGATCAGCGGGAAGCGGGTCTCGCCGGTGTACTTCGTGTGCGGTTCGGCGACCGCGCAGGCCGGAGGGGACGCCCAGAAGCTGCGGTAGTAGGCCTTGCGGTAGTAGTAGCAGGTCAGCCGGAAGCCGAGCGGGAAGATCAGGATGATGATCGCCGGCGAGAGGCCCCACCAGCCGCCGAACAGCTCCCAGTTCGGGCCGCCGCGCATCGGCTCGCAGTTCTCCGCGAGGCACGGTGAGTAGAACGGCGACACGTACGGCGCCGCGTAGTAGTCGGCGTTGGAGAGCGCCCGCCAGGTCGAGTAGACGACGAAGGCGAACAGCCCGGCCGCGGTGGCGGCCGGGGCCAGCCACCAGCGGTCGGTCCGCAGGTGCGGGGCGGAGATCGCGGCGCGCGTGCCGGATCTCACGCCGCCGCGGCGCTCGGGTTCGGTCGCGGGGGGTTCCGTACCAGTGGCCACGTCGTCCACTCCGGTAGGGGTCGGGGGCGCCGGGTCGGCGGGGGGCGGAGGTCGGGCGGGGTCAGGGGGCGCGGCGGTCGCGGGCGCCGAGACCCTCGTCGTCGGTGTCCACCCACAGCGACGGGTCGTAGGGGGTGTCGGAGATGGTCACGAGGTCGAGCCGCTCGGCCGGGCCCGCCGCGGCGACGGCGGTCTCCCGGAGCAGCGCGAGGCTCTCGCGCAGGTGGTTGGTGTCGGAGCGGACGCGACGGATCTCCAGACCGCCGCTGCCCAGCTGCTTCTCCAGTCGCCCCACCGACCTGACCAGGTCGTCGAGGCAGCGCTGGACGGTCGTCAGTTCATCGTGCACGGACATGACGTGACCTCACTTCCACGGGTCCTTCAGGCCCAAGGCGGTGCAACGGTCATGCGCCTGCGAGTGTTGCGCGTCACACCTTGCGCTGTGAAGGGATGTGCATCGATTGGCCGAGGCCCATGGGTGCATCGTCCGGTGCGCGGCCGTGTCCCGCCGGGTGCGTTGCGCCGCACGGGTGGCGCGCCGTCCCCGGCCGCCGTGTCGCCCGGGAATGCAGAACCCTTTCCTCTTCAGTGGGCCGCATACATCGGATGACCACCCCATATCACGTGTGATCACCGTGCCCGCGGCTTTCCGGAGGTATCCAGAGATGTCCCACGACGGCATCGGACCGCGCGCGGTCCTGCGTTCGGTCGCCTTCCTCACCGCCGGCGTGCTCACCGTGCCCGCCCTCGCCGGGTGCGGTTCCGAGGACCCCGCGGGCAAGCCGCTCGCGGGCGCGGACGTCGCGGGCGCGGACCGGTCCGACATCGCCGACGGCGGGACCCTGCGCTGGGCCGTGGACACCGTCCCGGACACCCTGAACACCTTCCAGGCCGACGCCGACACCACCACCGCCCGGATCGCCGAGGCCGTGCTGCCGTCGATGTACCGCACGGACGGCCGGGGCCGGGCCGTGCGCAACCCCGACTACCTGGCCTCCGCCGAGGTCGTCGACACCGAGCCCAAGCAGGTGGTCGTCTACAGGCTCGCCCAGCAGGCCGTCTGGAGCGACGGCCGGGAGATCGGCGCCGCCGACTTCGCCGCACAGTGGCGCGCCCTGTCCGGCAAGGACACCGCCTACTGGACCGCCCGCAACGCCGGCTACGACCGCATCGAGAAGGTCGAGCGCGGCGCGAACGACCTCGAGGTCAAGGTCACCTTCAGCCGCCGCTACGCCGACTGGAAGTCGCTGTTCACCCCGCTCTACCCCAAGGAGGTGACGGGCACCCCGGACTCCTTCAACGACGGGGCGCGCAAGAAGCTGAAGGTCACCGCCGGGCCGTTCACGGTGGACGAGGTGGACACCGAGGAGGACGAGGTCGTCCTCGCCCGCAATCCGCGCTGGTGGGGCAGACCGGCCAAGCTGAAGAAGATCGTGCTGCGCGCCGTGCCGCACGACGAGCGCGTCTCCGCGCTCAGCGACGGCACCCTCGACCTGGCCGAGATCGGCCCCGAGGCCGCCCGCCGCATCACGGTCGCCGCCCTGCCGCAGGACGGCGGCGCGCCCCTGATGGGTCCCGAGGCCGACCGCTCCGCCGCGGACGCGCTGCGCTCCTGGGCGGTCGCCCACGGCTCCGACGAGGACGCCGCCGACGAGGAGATCTCCGCCCGCGAGAAGCTGCGCAAGAAGGCCGAGAAGTACGCCCGGCAGCAGAAGGCGCTCGGCGGCTTCGAGGTCCGCACGTCACTGGAGCCCGCCTACACCCAGCTCGCCCTCAACGGCGCCGAGGGACCCCTCTCCGACGAGCGGGTCCGCCGGGCCGTGGCCCGGGCCCTGGACCGCGAGGACCTCGCCGGGGCCGTGCTGAAGCCGCTCGGCCTGCCCGCCGAGCCCGTCGGCAGCCACCTGGCGCTGCCCGGCCAGGCCGCCTACGCCGACGGCAGCGGCGCCCTCGGCACGCCGGACGCCAAGGAGGCCAGGGCCCTGCTCTCGGACGCCGGATGGGTGCCGGGCGGTCCGGTGAAGGAGGGGAAGGAGAAGGACGAGGACGAGAAGAAGGACGACAAGAAGGACGAGGAGAAGAAGAAGGACGCGGGGGAGAAGGCGGCCGGCTCCGAGGCGGACGAGGACGAGGCGGGCGGCTCCGGAGATTCCGGGAACTCGGACGGCTCCGGGGAATCCGGCGACGGGGACGGTGACGACGGCACGTACATCGTCGGCGAGGACGACGGGAAGAACCACGGCGACGGCAAGGCCCCGCACGACCCGGACACCGGCGCCGGCACGCGGAAGCAGAGCGGCGGCGCCCCCGCCGGCGCCTACGCCCCCCAGGGCACCGCGGCCCCGGCTCGCGCGGACGCGGCCCCGGTCGCCAAGGACGGCAAGGCGCTCGTGCTGCGGTTCGTGCTGCCGTCGGGGCCCGGCTCGCAGACGCTGGAGACCGTGGCCGGCCGGATCGCGACGATGCTGGAGAGGATCGGCATCCGCACCGACATCTCCAAGGTCGACGACGACAGCTACTTCAAGGACCACATCGCGTCCGGCGACTTCGACCTGGCCCTGTACTCCTGGCCCGCGACGGCCTTCCCCGCCACCGACGCCCGCCCCGTCTACTCCAAGCCGGTCCCGGCCGCCGACGGCTCGCTGAACGTGGAGCAGAACTGGACCCGCGTCGGGACCGACCAGGTGGACCAGCTCTTCGACCAGGCCATCGCCACCCTCGACGACGCCGAGCGGCGCGACCTGATCCGCAAGGCCGACTCCCGGATCTGGGCGGCGGCCGGCTCCATCCCCCTCTACCAGCGCCCGCAGCTCGTCGCGGCCCGCAAGAACCTCGCCAACGCCGGCGCCTTCGGCTTCGCCGCACCGGTCTACGAGGACATGGGCTTCCTGAAGAAGCCGGCACAGGGGGCCGAGGGGTCGCCGGGGGCGAAGAACAGCGCGTCCTCCTCCGGGAGCTGACCGGACCGGCCGGCAACCGCGACGCGGCCCGGCGCCCCCACCGGGGCGCCGGGCCGCGTCACGTTCGCGGTGCGGGGATCAGCCGTGCTTGGCGCGGCTCGCGGCGCGGGCGCGCTCGCGGGCGTCCAGGTTCACCTTGCGGATGCGGACGGCCTCCGGGGTGACCTCCACGCACTCGTCGTCGCGGCAGAACTCCAGGGACTGCTCCAGCGACAGCTTGCGCGGCGGCACGATCGACTCGGTCACGTCGGCCGTGGACGACCGCATGTTGGTGAGCTTCTTCTCCTTGGTGATGTTGACGTCCATGTCGTCGGAGCGGGAGTTCTCACCGACGATCATGCCCTCGTACACCTCGGTGCCGGGCTCCACGAAGAGCACGCCGCGCTCCTGCAGGTTGGTCATCGCGAACGCGGTGACCGCACCGGCGCGGTCGGCGACCAGCGAGCCGTTGTTGCGGGTGGTCAGCGTGCCGAACCAGGGCTCGTGGCCCTCGTGGATGGAGTGGGCGATGCCGGTGCCGCGGGTCTGGGTCAGGAACTCGGTGCGGAAGCCGATCAGACCGCGCGAGGGCACCACGAACTCCATGCGCACCCAGCCGGAGCCGTGGTTGGACATGTTGTCCATGCGGCCCTTGCGGACGCCCATGAGCTGCGTGACCGCGCCCATGTGCTCCTCGGGCACGTCGATGGTCATGCGCTCGACCGGCTCGTAGACCTTGCCGTCGACCTCCTTGGTGACCACCTGGGGCTTGCCGACGGTGAGCTCGTAGCCCTCGCGGCGCATCTGCTCGACCAGGATGGCCAGCGCCAGCTCGCCGCGGCCCTGCACCTCCCAGGCGTCGGGGCGGTCGGTCTCCAGGACGCGGAGCGAGACGTTGCCGATCAGCTCGCGGTCCAGGCGGTCCTTGACCTGGCGGGCGGTGACCTTGCGGTCCTTGACGGCCGCCTTGTTGTCGGCGCCCTTGCCGCTGCCGCCGCGGCCGACCAGCGGGGAGGTGTTGGTGCCGATGGTCATGGAGATCGCCGGCTCGTCCACCGTGATCAGCGGCAGGGCGACCGGGTTCTCCAGGTCGGCCAGCGTCTCACCGATCATGATGTCGGGGATGCCCGCGACCGCGCAGATGTCACCGGGGCCGGCCTTCTCGGCGGGCTTGCGGGTGAGCGCCTCGGTCATCATCAGCTCGGAGATGCGGACGTTCTGCACGGAGCCGTCGCGCTTCATCCAGGCGACGGTCTGCCCCTTCTTCAGCTCGCCCTGGTGGACGCGGAGCAGGGCGATACGGCCGAGGAAGTTGTCGGCGTCGAGGTTGGTGACGTGGGCCTGGAGCGGGGCGCCCTCCTCGTAGGTGGGGGCGGGGATGTGCTCGAGGATCGTCGAGAAGAACGGCTCGAGGGAGTCGGAGTCGCCGGGGACCGTGCCGTCGTCGGGCTTGGTCAGCGAGGCGACGCCGTCGCGGCCGCAGGCGTAGACGATCGGGAACTCGATCTGCTCCTCGTCGGCGTCCAGGTCGAGGAAGAGGTCGTAGGTCTCGTTGACGACCTCGTCGATGCGGGCGTCGGGCCGGTCCGTCTTGTTGATGCAGAGGATGATCGGCAGCCGCTGCTGCAGCGCCTTGCGCAGCACGAAGCGGGTCTGCGGCAGCGGGCCCTCGGAGGCGTCCACCAGCAGCACGACGCCGTCGACCATCGACAGACCGCGCTCGACCTCGCCGCCGAAGTCGGCGTGGCCGGGGGTGTCGATGATGTTGATCGTGATGGGCTCCCCGCCGTCCTTGGGGTGGTACTTCACCGCCGTGTTCTTGGCGAGGATCGTGATGCCCTTCTCACGTTCCAGGTCGTTCGAGTCCATCATGCGGTCGTCGACCTGGTCGAGCTGGTGGGCGGCGAAGGCGCCGGCCTGCTTGAGCATGCCGTCGACGATGGTGGTCTTGCCGTGGTCGACGTGGGCGACGATGGCGACGTTGCGGATGTCGTGGCGCGTTACGGACGGTGCCATGAAAGGCGTACTCCCGGGGGTGGTGAAGGTCGCCCGCCGCAGACGTCTGTGGTGCGAGGGCACTGCCGGGCTGGACACGCCTCGGCCTTCCTCCATGGTACGGGGCCGCCACCCGCACCGCCCGCGCGTGCCGGAGGGCCCGGGGCCGGGGAGGCCGGCGTCCGGAGGGGCGGACGTCTCCGGGCGGTCACACGTGCTTCCGGCAAACGCAACATCTCGTTCGCATATCGGTGATCACGCACGCGGGTTTCGGACATGTAAACCAAAAATGCGCACCGAATGTCTGAATTGTCGAATTCGGTTCAGAGGTGTCAAGCGCGCGCAGGTGTCGATCTCTGCAATATTTCCTCAAAAAAACGACGGTAGGGAGATCCCTATGCCGTACGCCCTTGACGCGCGTTGACTCTCTTGGCGAAAGTTCCCCCAAACCGCAGAACCTGCCGGTATCTGTGCTGCGCTCAACTCTCCAACCCCCCGGGGGACGAACACGATGACCAGTCCAACTAAGGCCGAGGACTCCGGGTCCGCGGCTGTCTTGGACCCCGAGCTCACGGCGACCACCGACGTCGCCCAGGGCGAGAAGCAGCCCGAGGGCCGTTCCCCCGGCCAGTTGATGTGGCAGCGCTTCAAGCGTGACCGTACCGGAGTCGTCTCCGCGTGCGTGGTCATTTTCTTCTTCGTGGTGGCCGCGCTGGCGCCGGTGATCTCCAAGCTGTACGGCAAGGACCCCTACACGCTGTACGCCCAGGAGCCCGACTACCCCTTCCTCCTCGACGACTTCGCCATGCCGAACGGTTCCTTCGGCGGCATGTCGGGCGAGTTCTGGTTCGGCGTCGAGCCCAAGCTGGGCCGCGACGTGTTCACGATGCTGCTGTACGGCATGCGGACGTCGCTGTACATGGCCGTGGTCGTCACGCTGCTCAGCGTGATCACGGGCGTGATCATCGGCATGATCGGCGGCTACTTCGGCGGCCGCGTCGACTACTGGCTCGGCCGGGTGACGGACTTCTTCCTGGGCTTCCCCCAGCAGCTGTTCTTCATCGCCTTCATGCCCGTCGTCACCGCGATGTTCGTCGACCCGCAGGACGAGACCCCCACCTACCTGCGGGCCGTGGCGATCATCCTCGTGATGTGGTTCCTCGGCTGGATGGGTCTGTCCCGTCTGGTGCGCAGCTCCGTGCTGTCGTTGAGGGACCGTGAGTTCGTCGAGGCGGCCAAGGTGTCCGGCGCTCCTCCCGGGCGCATCGTGCGCAAGGAGATCCTGCCGAACATCGTCACCCCGATCCTGGTGCAGGCGACCTACATCCTGCCGAGCACGATCCTCACCATCGCCTTCCTCTCGTTCATCGGCGTCGGCTTCGTCGAGCCGACCCCGGACTGGGGCCGCATGTTCAAGGTCGGCACCGAGGTGTACGAGCAGGACCCGATGTTCCTGCTCTTCCCGGGAGCGGCGCTGGTGATCTTCGTTCTTGCCTTCAACCTTCTCGGAGACTCCGTCCGGGACGCATTCGACCCCAAGACCGGACGCTGAACGTCCATTGGTGGGTGGGGGAGCTGCCGCCCCCGGCCGGGCTACCGGACTGTCAGGCAGCAACTCGTGGACAACTATCGACAGGTAGGTGCATCGGCATCATGAAGCCCATCAGAACGCGTACCGCGCGCGCCATAGCCGTGGCCATCGTGGCAGGCTCGCTGGCCCTCACCGGCTGCTCCAGCAACGACAACGGCGGCGGCAAGGGCAAGAGCGACGCGAAGTCCCAGAAGGACGCCGCCGAGCAGCAGGACCCTGTCGCCTACGGTGACGCCGCCGCGTCGACCGGCCCGGCGAAGGACGTCCAGGGCGCCAAGTCCGGCGGCTTCATCAACGTCTACATGCAGTCGGACCTGTCCCACATGGACCCGGGCCAGATCTACGTCAGCGACGCCGGTCAGTTCTCCAACCTGATCCACCGCGGTCTGACCAACTTCCAGGAGGACGAGCAGGGCAACCTGACCGTCGTCGGCGACATCGCCACCGACTCCGGCCAGTCCTCCGAGGGCGGCAAGGTCTGGACGTACAAGCTCAAGGACGGCATCAAGGACGAGGACGGCAACGAGATCACCTCGGCCGACGTCCGCCACACCATCGAGCGCATGTACTCGAAGGTCATCTTCGACGGTCCGACCTACATCCAGACCTGGCTCTCGGGCAACGACTACCGCAAGGCGCTGCCGGACGGCCCCTACAAGGGCAAGCACCTGCCGGACACCGTCCTCGAGACGCCGGACGACAAGACCGTCGTCTTCAAGTTCAACCAGCCGCGTCCGGACCTGCCGCAGGCCCTGGCCATGGCCGGCTACTCCATCGTGCCCGCCAAGCAGGACACGAAGGAGAAGTACGACAAGGCGCCCGCGGCCCTCGGCCCGTACAAGATCGCCGAGTACAAGCCGGGCAAGTCCATGAAGCTGGTCAAGAACGACCAGTGGGACCCGAAGACCGACGCCGTGCGCCACCAGTACGTCGACGGCTTCAACTTCACCAACACGGTCTCCCAGCCCAGCCAGACCAAGCGCCTGATCTCCGACCAGGGCGAGGCGAAGAACGCCATCCAGTTCACCGACTCGGTGGACCCGGCCCAGATGTCCGACGTGGTCACCAACCCGGAGACCAAGAAGCGGACCATCCAGGGCTACCAGCCCTACGTGTGGCAGCTCACCTTCAACATGGACCGCCTGAAGGACAAGAAGGTCCGCGACGCGATCACCTACGCGATCCCGAACCAGTCCATGGTCCAGGCGGACGGCGGCCGCTACGGCGGTGAGGTCGCCGGCGGTCTGCTCGCCCCGACCCTGCCGGGCTTCGACGCGACGTACGACCCGTTCGGCAAGCTGAAGAAGCCCAACGGCGACCCGGAGAAGGCCAAGGAGCTGCTGAAGGAGGCGGGTGTCAAGGAGGGCACGAAGCTCACCTACGCCTACTCCAACACGCCGCGCGGCCAGGCCCAGCAGGTCATCATCAAGGACGCGCTGGAGAAGATCGGCTTCGACGTCCAGGCCAAGGAGATCGACCGGGCCAGCTTCTACGAGCAGATCGGCAAGCTGAACAACCCGTACGACATCTACATGACCGGCTGGGGCCAGGACTGGCCGTCCCCGTCCACGGTCATCACCCCGGTCTACGACGGTGAGCTGGTCGCCGACGGCGCGTCCAACTACTCGCACATCAACGACAAGCAGGTCAACGAGCTCATCCAGAAGGCCCTGAAGCAGCAGCCCGAGGAGGCGGCCAAGACCTGGGAGCAGGCCCACCACCGGATCGTCGAGGAGATCAACCCGGCCGCGCCGGTCTACTACTCGAAGCAGATCCAGCTCTACGGATCGAACATCGGTGGCGCCAGGTACAGCACCGAGTCGAGCTACATCAACATCACCGACCTGTACCTGAAGCAGCCGTAAGCCCTCGGTTCGGCTGACCGCGGGGGTGTGCGCCAGGCGGAGCACACCCCCGCGGACGGTACCCCCTAGCTGCCGCCGCGTTTCGAAGAGAGCATCCACCCGCCATGCTTCAGTTCCTCATCCGCAGGCTGACCGGCGCCGTCGTCATCATGTTCCTGATCGGCGCCTTCACGTTCTTCCTGTTCTATACAGTTCCTCAGGACTTCGCTGCGCTGTCCTGCGGCAAGAACTGCTCGCCCGAGAACCTCGCGGTGATCCGCGAGAACCTGGGCCTGGACAAGCCCATCACCACCCAGTTCTGGGAGTTCATGACGGGCATCGTGGCCGGCCGCGACTTCCCGCAGGGGCACTGCTCCGCGCCGTGCCTGGGTGTCTCCTTCGACAGCGGCGAGTTCGTCTGGGACTCCATCATCGACCGCTTCCCGCTGACGCTGTCGCTGACCGTCGGCGGTCTCGTGATCTTCCTGATCCTGGGCCTCGGCTCGGGTCTGCTGGCCGCCTGGAAGCGCGGCACCGTGGTCGACAAGCTCGTCAGCGGCGCCTCGATCGTGCTCAGCTCCTTCCAGATCTACCTGCTCGGCCCGATCGTCCTCGGCCTGCTGGTCTACAGCACGGGCATCATGGAGTTCCCGAAGTACTACAACTTCACCGATGAGCCCGGAGCCTGGTTCCTGGGGATGCTCATCCCCTGGGTGGTCATGGCCACCATCTTCACCGCGCAGTACACCCGTATGTCCCGCTCGACGATGATCGAGCAGCTGCAGGAGGAGCACGTCCGCACCGCGCGCGCCAAGGGCATGCGCCGGAGCTACGTCTTCTTCCGCTACGCCTGGCGCGGCTCCCTGATCCCCATCGTCACCATCCTCGGCATGGACCTCAGCGCCCTGCTGTCCGGCGCGGTGGTCACCGAGTTCACCTTCGACCTGGCCGGCATCGGCCGTCTCGCGGTCGATTCGTCGCTGACGAAGGACCTGCCGGTGACCATGGGTGTCATGCTGTTCGGAGCGTTCTTCATCCTGCTCCTGAACATCCTCGTCGACCTCGCCTACGCCTTCATCGACCCGCGCGTACGGCTCAGCTAGGAGAAACACCGTGACCACACTGACCAAGACCGAAGGCGAGAAGGCCCCGACCGGGCCCGAGTCCTTCCTCTCGGTCCGCGACCTGCGGGTGCGGTTCTCCACCGAGGACGGCATCGTCAAGGCGGTCGACGGGCTGTCCTTCGACGTCGAGCGCGGCAAGACCCTGGGCATCGTGGGCGAGTCGGGTTCCGGCAAGTCCGTGACCAACCTGACCGTGCTCGGGCTGCACAACCCCAAGACCACCACGGTCGAGGGCGAGATCCTCCTCGAGGGCCAGGACCTGGTGACCACTCCTGAGAAGGAGATGGAGAAGCTCCGCGGCAACAAGGTCGCGATGATCTTCCAAGACCCGCTGACGGCGCTCTCGCCGTACTACACGGTGGGCCGGCAGATCGCCGAGCCGTTCATGAAGCACACCGGCGCCTCCAAGAAGGAGGCGCGGGAGCGGGCGATCGAGATGCTGGCCAAGGTCGGCATCCCGCAGCCCAAGACCCGCGTGGACGACTACCCGCACCAGTTCTCCGGCGGTATGCGCCAGCGCGCCATGATCGCCATGGCGCTGGTCTGCGACCCCGACCTGCTGATCGCGGACGAGCCGACCACCGCCCTCGACGTGACCGTCCAGGCCCAGATCCTCGACCTGCTCAAGGACCTCCAGCAGGAGTTCGGGTCGGCGATCATCTTCATCACCCACGACCTCGGCGTCATCTCCGACATGGCCGACGACCTGCTGGTGATGTACTCCGGCCGGGCCGTGGAGCGCGGCAGCGTCCGCGAGGTGCTGCGCGAGCCGCGGCACCCCTACACCTGGGGTCTGCTCAGCTCGATGCCGCGCCTCGGCGGGAGCACCTCGCAGCCCCTCATGCCGATCCCCGGCTCGCCGCCCAGCCTGCTGAACCCGCCGTCCGGCTGCCCGTTCCACCCGCGCTGCACGTTCACGGACAAGGTGTCGGGCGACCGCTGCAGCACCGAGCGGCCCTTGCTGGGCGAAGGCCGCGCCGCTGCCTGCCACCTGACGGCAGAGCAGAAGCAGACCATCTTCATCGACAAGATCCAGCCCCGGCTGCGCTAGGGAGATCCGAGACATGAGCGACAACCTCACCCTCCCCGCACAGCAGGGCTCCACCGGCGCGTCGACCGAGGCGCTGCTGAAGGTGGAGGGCCTGACCAAGCACTTCCCGATCTACGGCGGCTTTCCGATCAAGCGGAAGGTCGGTGCCGTGCAGGCCGTCGACAACGTCGACCTGACCGTCGGCGTCGGCGAGAGCGTCGGCCTGGTGGGTGAGTCGGGCTGCGGCAAGTCGACCACGGGCCGGCTCATCACCCGGCTCCTGGAGCCGACCGGCGGGAAGATCGAGTACGCGGGCCAGGACATCACGCACGCCAAGCGCAGGCAGCTGGCGCCGGTCCGGTCCGAGATCCAGATGATCTTCCAGGACCCGTACTCCTCGCTGAACCCGCGGCAGACCGTCGGCACGATCATCAAGTCGCCGATGGAGGTCAACGGGATCGACCCCGCGGGCGGCCGGGAGAAGCGGGTCCGCGAGCTGCTCGAGCTCGTCGGCCTGAACCCCGAGCACTACAACCGCTTCCCGCACGAGTTCTCCGGCGGCCAGCGCCAGCGCATCGGCGTCGCCCGGGCGCTCGCGCTCAACCCGAAGCTGATCGTGGCGGACGAGCCGGTCTCCGCGCTCGACGTGTCGATCCAGGCGCAGGTCGTCAACCTGCTGCAGAAGGTGCAGGAAGAGATGGGCATCGCCTTTCTCTTCATCGCCCACGACCTGGCCGTCGTGCGGCACTTCTCGCAGCGCGTGGCCGTGATGTACCTGGGCAAGGTGGTCGAGGTCGGTGACCGCGACTCCATCTACAACCGCCCGCGGCACCCCTACACCCACGCCCTGCTGTCGGCCGTGCCCGAGGTGGCCATGGACGACGAGGCGGAGAACCGCGAGCGCATCCGCCTCGCCGGTGACGTCCCCTCGCCGATCTCGCCGCCGTCCGGCTGCCGGTTCCGCACGCGGTGCTGGAAGGCGCAGGACAAGTGCGCCACCGAGGAGCCGCCGCTGGTGCGGATCGAGGGCAACACCGAGGGCCACCTGACGGCGTGCCACTTCCCGGAGGAGCCCACCGTCGAGGCGCGTGGCGAGGACGTCGTGCTGGACCCGGCCCTGAAGGCGCTGGAGAAGGACGGGGGCGCCGCCAAGGACTGACCCCTTCACCGCAGGCCCCTGAGAGGACCGGGGGCGGGAGGACACCCTCCCGCCCCCGGTCCTTTCGTGTGCCCGGCCCGGAGCCCGCCGCCCCCGGAGCCGCCCGGTGGCCTCGTGCGCGCCCGCCCGGCCCTCGCGCACCGCGTCCGTGACGCGGATGCCACGCGGGTTCGGCCGGTTGCTTCCCGGGCCCGCCCGAGGCTGCGGCGCGTACGGCCACGGCTCCGCGCTGGCCCGTCCGGACGACCCCCGTACCCGTACGGCCCCGGCGGGCGTGCGCACCGGGGCGCCCGCTCCCAGGCTGGCCCGGTAAGGGACCCGGGCACGAGGAGGCACCCATGCGCACCACCACGCACGCCGGACGGGCCGTCTGCGCGATGGCGCTCGTCCTCGCCGCGGCGGGGTGCGGCGGCGGGGGCGGCAGCGGCGACTCCAGTGCCGTGCTGAGCGCCTCCTGGGGCGATCCGCAGAACCCGCTGGAGCCGTCGAACACCAACGAGGTGCAGGGCGGCAAGGTCCTCGACATGATCTTCCGGGGCCTGAAGCGGTACGACCCGGAGACCGGCGAGGCGCAGGACATGCTCGCCGAGAGGATCGAGACCTCGGACTCGCAGAACTTCACCGTCACCGTCAAGGACGGCTGGACCTTCAGCAACGGCGAGAAGGTCACCGCCCAGTCCTTCGTGGACGCCTGGAACTACGGCGCGAGCCTGCGCAACAACCAGCGCAACGCGTACTTCTTCAGCTACATCGAGGGCTACGACCAGGTGCATCCGGAGGAGGGCGAGCAGACGGCGGACACCCTGTCCGGGCTGAGGGTGACCGGCGAGCGCACCTTCACCGTCAGGCTCAGCCAGAAGTTCTCCACGTTCCCCGACACCCTCGGCTACGCGGCGTTCGCGCCGCTGCCCCGGGCGTTCTTCGACGACCACGACGCCTGGGTGCGCAAGCCCGTCGGCAACGGGCCCTACCTGGTGGAGTCGTACACCCGCGGTTCGCAGATGTCGCTGCGCGCGTGGGACGACTACCCGGGCGACGACAAGGCGCAGAACGGCGGCGTCGACCTGAAGGTCTACACCGACAACAACACCGCCTACACCGACCTGCTGGCCGGCAACCTCGACCTGGTCGACGACGTGCCGGCCGCGCAGCTGAAGAACGTGAGGAACGACCTGGGCGACCGCTACCTCAACACCCCCGCCGGCATCATCCAGACCCTCGCCTTCCCGTTCTACGACGACGCCTGGAACACCGAGGGCGCGACGAAGGTCCGCCAGGGCCTGTCCATGGCGATCGACCGCGAGCAGATCACCGACACGATCTTCCAGAAGACCCGCACCCCCGCCACCGACTGGACCTCCCCGGTGCTCGGCGAGGACGGCGGCTTCCAGGACGGACTGTGCGGCGAGTACTGCGAGTTCAAGCCCGACGAGGCGAAGAAGCTGATCGAGGAGGGCGGCGGACTGCCCGGCGGCAGGGTGACCCTCACCTTCAACGCCGACACCGGCTCCCACCGCGAATGGGTCAACGCCGTCTGCAACTCCATCAACAACGCGCTGGACGACGAGCGCGCCTGCACCGCCAACCCGGTCGGCACCTTCGCGGACTTCCGCAACGAGATCACCGACCGGAAGATGACCGGGCCGTTCCGGGCCGGCTGGCAGATGGACTACCCGCTCATCCAGAACTTCCTCCAGCCGCTGTACTACACCAACGCCTCGTCCAACGACGGCCAGTGGTCGAACGAGGAGTTCGACGACCTGGTGGACCGCGCCAACCAGGAGACCGACACCGCCAAGGCCGTCGGCCTGTTCCAGCAGGCGGAGGAAGTGGTCCGCGACAACATGGCCGCGATCCCGCTCTGGTACCAGAACGGCAGCGCCGGCTGGTCCGAGCGGCTCTCCGACGTCGAGCTCAACCCCTTCAGCGTCCCCGTCTACAACGAGATCAAGGTCAGCTGAGCGGTCATGGGGCGCTACGTCGTCCGGCGGCTGCTCCAGATGATCCCGGTCTTCGTCGGGGCCACGCTGCTGATCTTCCTCATGGTCAACGTGATGGGCGACCCCATCGCGGGACTCTGCGGCGAGCGGCGGTGCGACCCGGCGACGGCCGTCCGCCTGGAGCAGGAGTTCGGCCTCGACAAGCCGGTCTGGCAGCAATACCTGACGTACATGGGGAACGTCTTCACCGGCGACTTCGGCACGGCCTTCAACGGCCAGGAGGTCACCGAGCTGATGGCGACGGCGTTCCCCGTCACCGCCCGGCTCACCCTGATCGCGATCCTCTTCGAGATCGCCGTCGGCGTCACCCTCGGCGTGGTCACCGGGCTGCGCCGGGGCCGGCCGGTGGACACCGGGGTGCTGCTGCTGACCCTCGTCGTCATCTCCGTGCCCACCTTCGTCACCGGTCTGCTGCTCCAGCTGCTGCTCGGCGTGAAGTGGGGCTGGATCCGGCCCTCGGTGTCCTCCGAGGCGCCCTTCGGCGAGCTGATCCTGCCCGGCCTGGTGCTGGCGTCGGTCTCCCTCGCCTACGTCACCCGGCTGACCCGCACCTCCCTCGCGGAGAACCGCCGCTCCGACTACGTCCGCACCGCGATCGCCAAGGGCCTGCCCCGGCGCCGGGTCGTCGTCCGCCACCTGCTGCGCAACTCCCTGATCCCCGTGGTCACCTTCATCGGCGCCGACATCGGCTTCCTGATGGGCGGGGCGATCGTCACCGAGCGGATCTTCAACATCCACGGCGTCGGCTACCAGCTCTACCAGGGCATCCTGCGGCAGAACACGCAGACGGTGGTCGGCTTCGTCACCGTCCTGGTGCTGGTCTTCCTCGTCGCCAACCTCGTCGTCGACCTCCTGTACGCCGTACTCGACCCGAGGATCCGCTATGTCTGACCGTCATCACGAACGCGACCCCGCCATCGCGGGGACCGGCATGGGCGGCGCCATGGACCTGGGCGTCGACGAGGCCGAGACCCTGGAGGAGCAGCCGGCCGGACCGGACGGCGCCGGGCCGGAGGAACAGCCCCGCTCCCTGTGGTCGGACGCCTGGCGGGACCTGCGCCGCAACCCCGTGTTCCTCGTCTCCGCGCTGGTCATCCTGTTCCTGGTCCTCATCTCCCTGTGGCCGTCGGCGATCACCTCCGGCTCCCCGCTGAAGTGCGACCTGTCCAAGGCGCAGGAGGGTTCGCAGCCCGGCCACCCCTTCGGTTTCGACGGGCAGGGCTGCGACGTCTACACCCGCACCGTGTACGGCGCCCGCACCTCCGTCGCGGTCGGGGTGCTCGCCACCCTCGGGGTCGCGGTCCTCGGCAGCGTGCTGGGCGCGCTCGCCGGGTTCTTCGGCGGTGTCGCGGACAGCGTCCTGTCCCGGATCACCGACGTCTTCTTCGCCATCCCGGTCGTCCTCGGCGGTCTGGTGCTGCTGTCCGTCATCACCAGCAACACCGTCTGGCCGGTCATCGGCTTCATCGTGCTGCTCGGCTGGCCGCAGATCTCCCGCATCGCGCGCGGCGCCGTGATCACCGCCAAACAGAACGACTACGTGCAGGCCGCGCGGGCGCTCGGCGCCTCCCACTCCCGGCTGCTGCTGCGCCACATCGCGCCCAACGCGGTCGCCCCGGTCATCGTCGTCGCGACCATCGCGCTGGGCACGTACATCGCGCTGGAGGCGACCCTGTCCTACCTCGGCGTCGGGCTGAAGCCGCCCAGCGTCTCCTGGGGGATCGACATCTCCGCGGCCTCGCCCTACATCCGCAACGCCCCGCACGCGCTGCTGTGGCCCTCGGGGGCGCTGGCGATCACGGTGCTGGCGTTCATCATGCTCGGCGACGCGGTGCGCGACGCCCTCGACCCGAAGCTGAGGTGAGCCGCGGTGCTGCTGGAAGTACGCGACCTGCACGTGGAGTTCCGCACCCGGGACGGTGTGGCGAAGGCGGTCAACGGGGTCACCTACGGCGTGGACGCGGGGGAGACTCTGGCCGTGCTGGGCGAGTCCGGCTCCGGCAAGTCGGTGACCGCGCAGGCGGTCATGGGCATCCTCGACACCCCGCCCGGCCGGATCACCGGCGGCGAGGTGGTCTTCCAGGGCCGGGACCTGCTGACGCTCAAGGAGGAGGAACGACGGCGCATCCGGGGCGCCGAGATGGCGATGATCTTCCAGGACGCGCTGTCCGCCCTGAACCCCGTGCTCACCGTCGGCGACCAGCTCGCGGAGATGTTCACCGTGCACCGGGGCATGTCCCGCAAGGACGCGCGGGCCAAGGCGGTCGAGCTGATGGACCGGGTGCGCATCCCGGCCGCGCGGGAACGGGTCCGGCAGTACCCGCACCAGTTCTCCGGCGGCATGCGCCAGCGCATCATGATCGCGATGGCGATCGCCCTGGAACCGGCCCTGATCATCGCCGACGAGCCGACCACCGCCCTCGACGTCACCGTCCAGGCCCAGGTGATGGAGCTGCTCGCGGATCTCCGGCGGGAGTACCGGATGGGGCTCATCCTCATCACCCACGACCTGGGCGTGGTCGCCGACGTCGCCGACCGCATCGCGGTGATGTACGCGGGCCGGATCGTGGAGTCGGCGCCGGTGCACGACATCTACAAGGCCCCGGCCCACCCGTACACCCGCGGTCTGCTGGACTCCATCCCGCGCCTGGACCACAAGGGCCGGGAGCTGTACGCCATCAAGGGCCTGCCGCCCAACCTCACCCGCATCCCGCCGGGCTGTCCCTTCCACCCGCGCTGCCCGCTGGCCCGGGACGTCTGCACGACCGACGACCCGTCGCTGTACGAGGTCTCCGGCACGCGCGGGAGCGCCTGCCACTTCTGGAGGGAGTGCCTGGATGGCTGAGCCGGTCCTGGAGGTCAGCGGCCTGGTCAAGCACTACCCGCTGACCCGGGGCGTCGTCTTCCGCAAGCAGGTCGGCGCCGTGAAGGCGGTCGACGGCGTGGACTTCCGCCTGGACCGGGGCGAGACGCTGGGCATCGTGGGGGAGTCCGGCTGCGGCAAGTCGACGGTCGCGAAGATGCTGGTCAACCTGGAGCGGCCGACGGCCGGTTCGATCCGCTACAAGGGCGAGGACGTCACCCGGCTGTCCGGCAAGGCGCTCAAGGCGGTGCGCCGCAACATCCAGATGGTCTTCCAGGACCCGTACACCTCGCTCAACCCCCGCATGACGGTGGGCGACATCATCGGGGAGCCGTACGACATCCATCCCGAGGTGGCGCCGAAGGGGGACCGGCGGCGCCGGGTGCAGGACCTGCTGGACGTGGTGGGCCTGAACCCGGAGTACATCAACCGCTATCCGCACCAGTTCTCCGGCGGCCAGCGGCAGCGCATCGGCATCGCGCGGGGGCTCGCGCTGCGCCCCGAGGTGATCGTCGCGGACGAGCCGGTGTCCGCGCTGGACGTGTCGGTGCAGGCCCAGGTCATCAACCTGATGGACCGGCTGCAGAGCGAGTTCGACCTGTCCTACGTCTTCATCGCGCACGACCTGTCGATCGTGCGGCACATCTCCGACCGGGTCGGGGTGATGTACCTCGGCCGGATCGTGGAGACCGGCACGGACACCGAGATCTACGACCACCCCACGCACCCGTACACGCAGGCGCTGCTGTCCGCGGTGCCGGTGCCGGACCCCCGGGCACGGGAGCACCGGGAGCGGATCGTGCTGAGCGGGGACGTGCCGTCGCCGACGGACATCCCGTCCGGCTGCCGCTTCCGCACCCGCTGCTGGAAGGCGCGGGAGCGGTGCGCGGTGGAGGTGCCGGCGCTGGCGGTGCCGCCCTGGTTCGCGGAGACCGGAGGCCCGGCCGCGCACGACTCGGCGTGCCACTTCGCGGAGGAGAAGCACGTGGTGCCGGTGGAGGAGCGGGGCGAGGGGCCCGGCTGACGGGGCGCCGGCCGGCGGAGCGGGTGACGGGCCGGGGTGACATGGCGCACCCCGGCCCGCTCACGGCACCCGCACGGCCGTACACCGACCAGTCTCCCCGGTCCGTGTGGCGGCGCCGTTTCCGTGGGGTTGCCCCGGTGTCAACGCGTGGCGGGTGCGTCCGGGAGGGACAGGGCCCGCTTGAGGAAGCCGAGCTGGAGACGGAGCAGGTTCTCGGCGACCTCCTCCTGCGGCGTCATGTGCGTGACGCCGGACAGCGGCAGCACCTCGTGCGGGCGGCCGGCCGCCAGCAGGGCGGAGGACAGCCGCAGCGAGTGGGCGACGACCACGTTGTCGTCCGCCAGCCCGTGGATGATCATCATGGGCCGGTGCGGCTCCGCCGCGTCGACCAGGCCGGCGTCGTCGACCAGCGAGTTGCGGCGGTAGAGCTCCGGCCGCTCGTCCGGGTGCCCCACGTAGCGCTCCTGGTAGTGGGTGTCGTACAGGCGCAGGTCGGTGACCGGGGCGCCCACCACGGCCGCGTGGAACACGTCGGGGCGGCGCAGCGCCGCGAGGGCCGCCAGGTAGCCGCCGAAGGACCAGCCGCGGATCGCGACCCGGTCCAGGTCGAGCGGGAAGTCCCCGGCCAGCGCCCGGAGCGCGTCGACCTGGTCCTGGAGGACGACGGCCGCGATGTCGTCCTTGACGGACTTCTCCCAGGCGGGGGAGCGGCCGGGGGTGCCGCGCCCGTCGGCGACGATCACGGCGAAGCCCTGGTCGGCGAACCACTGCGAGGCCAGGTACGGGTTGTGGGCGGCCACCACCCGCTGGCCGTGCGGACCACCGTAGGGGTCCATGAGCACCGGCAGAAGGGTGTCACCGGCGTAGTCCCGAGGCATAAGCACGGCGCACGGAATACGGCGTGCGCCCCCCTGCGTCAGCGTCACCCGAGGGGACAAACCCGGGTCTTCGGCGTACGAGGGGACAGTCGCCGTCTGTTTCCCGTCACGGAGCACCCGCACGCGCGAACCTGGCCGATCCAGGGTCGCCGAGACGAGCACCGTGACCCCTCCGGAGCGCACCGCGGTGTGCACGCCGGGCTCCTCCGAGACCCGCTCCACGCCCAGTTCGTTCACCCGGTGGACGTGCACCTCGCCGATCTCCGGATCGGCCGCCTCCGCGCCCGCCGACGCCGAGACCAGCACGTCGTCGTCCGAGACGTCGAGGACCGCACGGATGTGCAACTGCGGTCCGGTGAGCGGCCGTTCCCCCACGACGAGGCGCCGGGCGCCCCCTTCGTCGGCGATCCGGACGAGCTGTCCCGAAGGGCTCCAGCACGGCACGCCGGGGAAAAGTTCCAGCCAATCCGGGTCTTCGTCGGCGTGCACCATCCGGGTCGCCCCGGTGTCCGGGTCGACGGCCAGGATCAGGTGCGCCCGCTGGTCGCGCGCCTGGACGAGCAACAGCGGGGCACCCGCCGCTGACCAGTGCACTCGCGCCAGATACGGGTAGCGCGCCCGGTCCCAGGAGACCTCCGTGCGCGCCCCCGCGAGGTCCACGACGAACAGCCGTACGTCCGCGTTCGGGGTGCCGGCCGCCGGGTAGCGGACGTGACGCGGCTCACGTTCCGGGTGGGCGGGGTCGGAGATCCACCACCGTCGCACCGGCGTGTCGTCCACCCGCGCCACCAGCAGCCGGTCCGACTCCGGGGCCCACCAGAAGCCGCGCGAACGGTGCATCTCCTCGGCCGCGACGAACTCGGCCAATCCGTACGTGACGTCCTCCGTTTCGGGGGTGGTGAGCGCGCGGTCGTCCGCCCCCTCCGCCGAGACCACCCGCAGCGCGCCCTGGGCGACGTACGCGACGTGCCGCCCGTCGGGTGACGGACGGGGGTCGATCACCGGCCCGGGAGTGGGCAGTTCACGCGCCGTGCCGGCCCTCAGCTCCGCCGTGAAAAGCCGCCCTGACAAGGCGAAAGCCGCCAACTCGACGGCCGCGTCGGTGGCGTAGCCGACGATGCCGGCGCCTCCCTCACGGCTGCGTTCGCGCCGCGCGCGCTCCTCGGCGGAGAGCTGCTCGGAGGCGCCGTTCAGCAGGGCGCGCGGGTCGGCGGCCACACGCTCCCCGCCCTCGTCCGTGTCGAGCACCCACAGGGCGTTGGCCCGGTCCGAACCGGAACCTGAGCGGAGGAACACGACACGTGAGCCGTCGGGCGCCACGCTGAACGAACGCGGCGCGCCGAGCGTGAAGCGGAGGGTGCGGGCGTGCCGCCGGGGGAAGGAGTCCGTCTCGGTCGTCATGCCCTGACCATATTGGCCATGCGCCCCCTTGTGCGGCTGTGCGCCGATCGATGCGCACGTACGGATAGTTATGATCGTTAGCGCATAGTGGGTATGAACCTGCTGCCCGCTGTGTGAACGTACTACCCCCATATTCCTGTCCCCCGCGCCCCTGGGATCCTTGGAGGTGAGCCGCCGTGGCACTCTCGATTTCGGCGGTGGTGCTGCTGGCGATCATCGTCTTCCTGCTGATCAAGAAGTCGGGACTGAAGGCAGGGCACGCGATCGTGTGCATGCTGCTCGGCTTCTACCTGGCCTCGTCGACGATCGCGCCCACGATCAACGAAGTCACCTCCAACATCGCGGGGATGATCGGCAGCCTCAGCTTCTGAGCGCGGCCGCCGCCGGCCTCTCGCGTGTTACCCGTCGGTAAGCAATGATGGGCGAGCCATCATTCACGCACGCAGGGCGGAGCCGACGGTGACGACTTCCGAGGAACAGAGCCAGGGACGCGGCGAGGCGCGGACCAGGGTCCACGTCTTCCGTGACGACGCCCTGCGCGACCTGGACGCGGTCGGTCTCGCCGCGGCGATCCGCCGGGGCGAGGTGAGCGCCGCCGAGGCCGCACGGGACGCGGCGGCCCGGGTCCGGGACGCCGACGCCCGGCTCGACGCTGTCCAGGTGCACCTCGACATCCCCGCCCGCACCCCGGCCGGCGGCGGCGCGTTCGCCGGGGTGCCGACCCTCGTGAAGGACAACACCGACTTCGCGGGTCTGCCCACGGGCCACGGCAGCGCCGCGTTCGTGCCCCGTCCGGCCCGCCGGCACGCCGCGTTCACCCGCCAGCTGCTGAGCACCGGCGTCACGGTGCTCGGCAAGACGCGGCTGCCCGAGTTCGGCTTCAGCCCCACCACGGAGTTCGAGGAGGGCCCGCCGGTCCGCAATCCCTGGAACACCGGCCACTCGGCGGGCGGTTCCTCCGGCGGCAGCGCGGCCCTGGTCGCCGCGGGCGCCGTACCGGTCGCGCACGCCAACGACGGCGGCGGCTCCATCCGCATCCCGGCCGCCGCCTGCGGACTCGTCGGCCTGAAGCCGACCCGCGGCCGGACCGTGCCGAACGCGCAAGGCCGTCAGCTCCCCATCGACATCGTGGTGGACGGCATCGTGAGCCGCACGGTCCGGGACAGCGCGGCGTTCCTCGCGGCGGCCGAACTGCACCGCCGCAACCCGAGACTGCCCGCTGTCGGGCTGGTCGAGGGCCCGGCGGACCGCCGGCTGCGGATCGGTCTGCTGGTGGACTCCCCGAACGGCGCCCGCACCGACGAGGACACCCGCGCGGCCGTCACCGGGACGGCCCGGCGGCTGGAGGGGCTGGGCCACACGGTGACCCCGGTGGAGCTGGCCATCGACCCGCACTTCACCGAGGACTTCCTCACCTACTGGGGCATGCTGTCGTTCCTCATCGGCACCACGGGCCGGACCCTGGGCGCGGACTTCGACCGCCACCGCATGGACGGCCTCAGCCGCGGTCTGCGCGCGACCTACGTCGCCAACTGGCGGCGTACGCCGGGGGTGTTGCGGCGGCTGAAGCGGACGCGGGAGGCGTACGCGGCGGCGTTCCGGGGCCTGGACGTCATCCTGTCCCCCGTCCTCGCCCGCACCACCCCGCCGCTGGGCCACCTCAGCCCGTCCGTCCCGTACGCCACCCTGATCGAACGCATCCTCGCCTACGTGGCGTTCACCCCGGTCAACAACGTCGTCGGCACCCCGTCGATCTCCCTCCCGGCCACGCACACGACCCCGGACGGCCTGCCCGTCGGCGTCATGTTCTCGGGCCGCCCGGGTGCGGAACGGACGCTCCTGGAGCTGGCGTTCGAGCTGGAGGCGGACCGGCCGTTCCCGAGCCTCAAGGACGCCTGAGGGCGGGTTCCCTCCGTCAGAGGAGGAGCAGGACCGCCGCGCCCCAGAGGACCGTCAGGACCACCAGGGGAGGGCCGACGGGCATGCCCTGCTGGTCCGAGGTGGCCTCGGCATCCGGGCGGAGGTCCGGTCGGTGCAGGAGGGCCCGCACCTCGTCGGCGACGCGCTCCGCGCCCGGCTCGCGGCCCATGCGGCGCTCCAGCCACGCCCAGCCGGCGGGGGAGAGATCCACCGAGGAGTCCTTGGCCCGGCCGACGCGGATGCCGTCCTCGTGGTGCCGCACGGACGTGATCACCTCCCACGGCACCCGCCGCACGCGCCACGCCCCGGTCACCCACAGCCCGTCACGGTCGGCGGTGATCCGCCAGGTGAGTGCCGTCGCCACGGACGTCACCAGCCACGGCAGGGCCGGCGCCAGCCACAGCCAGCTCCACGACGGCCCGTCGTCGAGCGCGGCCCAGACGCCACCGCCCTGCACCAGCAGCAGACCGAGGCCGATCGCACGCGAGAAGCCGTGCGCCCGCCACACCCGCGGGCCCGCCGTGGGAGTCATGCGGGCGGCGATCTCGTCGGCCGACCGACGCGGGGGCGTGCGCTCATGGGGCTGCGGCCCGCGCGTCCGCCACCCCGGCACGGCCGGTTTCACCGCGGTGACACTGCATTCCACGGCCACCTCGGGGTCGTCCTCGTCGTCGCGCGCGACGAAGGCGACTTCGGCGCCGGCGTAGGGGGCGCCGTACAGGACGGCCTCCCGCAGCGGAGGAGTGGGACCGCCGCCCCGGAGGATCTCCGCGATCTTGCGCAGGTCGGCGTCGTCGCCTGATGCGAGGTCGTCCTCGTCGAGATCCTCCTCGTCGAAGCCCTCCTCGTCGTCCTCGAAGGCGTACAGCGAGTGGAAGCACAGGACGGGCCGGCGGCCCTCCGTGTCGTCGGCCGCGAACACATAGGTGCGGCCGTCCTCCTCGTCCTCGCGCACCAGCACGTGCAGCACGGGCAGCGGCCCGCGCCGCAGCCGTCGCGCGGCCAGGTGCCCGGTCACGCCGTTCGCGAGGAACGCCAGCCCCGCCACCGAGCCGCCCAGCACCAGCAGTTCCCAGCCGAACACGTCGTACGGCTCCGCGACCAGCACCGCCCCGTCGCCGTCCGTGACGAGGTCGACGCGGGTGCCCACCGGGAAGTCCTCGGGGAAAGCCGTCTCGATGCGACGGGTACGCCCCTCGACCGTCACGGTGAGAACGCCGTCGTCCTCGTCCACGGCCGTGACCTCCCCGGTCACATGAGCGGCGTCCGCGGCGCGCTGCTCGTATGCCTCGGCGACGCCGCGGGCCTGCCAGACGCCGAACCCGGCGACCGCCAGGAACACGGCTGCCAGTACGAAGGAGAGACGGCCCCGGCGGAACGTCCGCGCGGCCTCCGGCAGCGGCCGGGTGACCGGCCCCGCCGCCTCCGTCGCCAGTGCCCGCTGTCGTCCGGCCAGCGTCAGCCGGTGGACCAGCCCGGCCACGGCGAACGCGGTCGCGAGCAGGTAGGCAAGCGCGGACGGCCGGGCGAACGCCGTGAGGCCCGCGTCGACGGGGAGCGCCGCCAAGGTGACCGCGAGCCCCGCGACGGCGAGACGCGGCTGCCGCCACACCCAGTACAGGGCCAGCACCATGACGACGGCCACCGCGAGCCCCGGCCAGTCGCTGCCGCACGGCTCCGCGGACGTGCAGGGGGGCACGGGACCCGTCACCACTTCCCACACCATCGAGACGACCAACGCCAGGAACGCCCACAGCGGGTGGGCCCACCGGCCCGGCACGGCAGCGAGCCAGCGCGTGACGTCGGGGGTCCGCCAGTCGGCGGCACCGGGAGGTATGTGTTCGGCGGGCAACGGCACAGGGTGTCTGGACACCCGCGCATTATGACCGGACCTGGGGGTCCGTCCCCGTTCAGCCCTTACGCGCGTACGGCACGAAGTCGGCCCAGGCGGCCGGGGCGAAGCTGAGGCGAGGGCCGTCGGCGTTCTGGGAGTCGCGGACGTGGACGGTGGCGGGGTTGGTGGCGATCTCGGCCGATGGGCGGTCACTCCGCGCAGCGTCGTGATCACCCCTCACGGTACGGCCGTTCGGCCACGCTGCGTCACGTGAATCAGAAAATCGTTCCCCCGGGGATCCGCCCCGAAGGCCAGGTGCGTCACGTCGGCCTGCTGCTGTCGTCCACCCCGCGCGGTGCGCGTCTCGCCCGTCTGCTTGCCGTGGCACGCTCAGGAGCTGGGAGATCCCGCATGAGGCGGCCGGCCGGGTCGTCGCCGAACTCGCCGCCGACGCAGCCACCCACGGCCGCGTCCCGGGCCGCGGCTTCCGGCTGGCGCTCCACGCGACCGGGGCCACGCTCCATGTCGAGGTCACCGGCACACGGGGCGATCGGCGCCCGGTGCCGCGCGAGCCGGACGGCGCCGCGGAGTGCGGACGCGGACCGCTGCTGGTGGACGCGCTCGCCGACCGCCGGGAGTCGCCGAGGGCCGACATCCGCGCAAGACGGTGTGGGCGGGGATCGGCCTCACGCCGCCACCGGAACCCGACTCCTCGCGCTCCGGTGACGTCGGCGGCTGAAGGAACCGAGAAGGCGATCGACGCCGCCGCCGTCGACGCCCCCCGGGTCCGCACCCTGCGCGGCCGGACGGGTCCGGCACGAGCGTCCCGCGCCAAATAGGGTGGGACCCATGACGGAACTGCCCGAGCGGCGTCTGATGCTGGTGCACGCGCATCCGGACGACGAGTCGATCAACAACGGCGCGACCATGGCGCGCTACGCGGCCGAGGGGGCCCACGTGACGCTGGTCACCTGCACCCTCGGTGAGCGCGGCGAGGTCATCCCGCCCGAGCTGCGGCACCTCGGCGGCGCAGCCCTCGGCGGACACCGGCTCGGCGAGCTGCGGGAGGCGATGGCGGCGCTCGGCGTCACGGACTTCCGGCTGCTCGGCGGGGCCGGGCGGTACTGCGACTCCGGGATGATGGGCCTGCCCGACAACGACGATCCCGCCTGCTTCTGGCGGGCCGACGTCGACCAGGCCGCCGGGCTGCTCGCCGAGGTGATCCTCGAAGTACGGCCGCAGGTACTGGTCACGTACGACGACAACGGCGGCTACGGGCACCCCGACCACATCCAGGCCCATCGCGTCGCCATGCGCGCCGTCGAGCTGGCCGCCGAGGGCGGATGGGACGTGCCCAAGGTCTACTGGAACCGCGTACCGCGCTCCGTGGCCGAGGAGGCCTTCGCCCGACTGGAGCGCGACCTGCCCGCCCTGCCCTTCGACACGTCCGCCTCGGTGCGGGACGTCCCCGGCGTGGTGGACGACGAACGGATCACGACCGCCGTCGACGGCACCGCGTACGCCGGCGCGAAGGCCGCCGCGATGCGCGCCCACGCCACCCAGATCACCGTCGCCGACCAGCCGTACTTCGTGCTGTCCAACGAGCTCGCGCAGCCGCTGTTCACCACCGAGTACTACGAACTGGTGCGCGGCGAGCGGCCCGCGGACCGGGAGGGCGACCTGTTCGCCGGCGTCGGCACGGAGGAGGCGTCGTGAGCGGCGACCGCGTGCCCGCGTTGGCGCGGCCGCTGCGTCCGCCCTCCCCGGGACGCGCAGCGGTCCTGCTCGGACTGCTGGTGCTCGGCGCCGTGGTCGGCGTCGCCGGGGCGCTGGTCCAGCCCGCGTGGTTCCCCGGCGGGCTGCTGCTCGCCCTGGCCGGCGAGGCCGGACTGGTGCTCGGGGCGGCACGGGTGACCCGCAGCCGGTCGGGCGGGGTGGCCGTCGCCGCCGGCTGGATGATCACCGTCATCCTGCTGACGGCCAGCCGTCCGGAAGGCGACTTCCTGTTCGCCGCGGGAAGCGGCTCCTACCTCTTCCTGCTCGGCGGCATGGCCGTGGCTGTGATCTGCGCCACCATCGGACCCGGGAGGCAACCGGACGGGGACCCCGCCCGACTTCGCAAGTGACGTACCACTTCGCCGTGCCAAGGGCGTGATGGTCCGGTGTGGGTTTCCCCGGCGGTACTGGGATACCGGCCGGATATGGCCAGTAAGGTGGTGCGCGCCGCCGAGCCTCCTTCGCACCCTCGGCCTCGCCCGAGCTGGGAGGACCCCCACCGTGAGGTCGTGACGGGCGGCGGAGCCAACCGGGAGAACCTGCCTTGAGTCGTGAAACTGACACCCCGTCCTCCGGGCCCGACGGGCGCGGCGGAGCCGCCTACCCGTCGGGCACCCCGCCCTACGGGATCCCGGCGATTCCGGACGAGGGCACGGACGCGGGCCGTCCGGCCGCGCGGCCGGAGGACCGCAAGACCGAGACCACGCTGACGACCCGGATCCGGATCAACATCCCCGGATCGCGGCCCATTCCGCCGGTCGTCGTGCGCAAACCCGTCACGGACGCGGAGAGCAAGAAGGGCGCCGCCGCCGAGGCCGCCGCCGAGCCCGCTCCCGCCGCACCGCCCGCCGGCCCGGTCGAGCCGCCCGCGCGGCCCGAGGCGGCCGAGAAGCCCGCCGCCGGGGAGAAGCCGGCCAGCGACTGGTTCGCGCCCCGCAAGTCGCCCGCCGCCAAGCCCGGTCAGGCCGGCGGTGCGGCCAACGGCGCTGCCGCGCCCGGCACTTCCGGCGTGCCCTCCGGCGCCGCTCCCGGGGCGCCCTCCGGTGCGCCGTCGGGCGGCCCGTCGGGCGCCGCGCCGGGTGCGCCCAAGGCCCCGAACGGCGCGCGTCCCGCCGCCGGACGGCCCGGCGGCGTGGTCGGCTCCATGGGCGCGCCGGGCGGACCCCGCCCCGGCGGTCCGCAGGCGCCCGGCCCCACCGGCCCCACCGGCGTGACCGGCGCGACCGGCGGACCCGTGGCCCCCGGGCACGGCGGCGGCACCGGCTCCTTCGACGTGACCGAGGCGCTGGCAGGCGCTCCCGGCGGCAACCGCGCCGACCGCGGCGGCGAACCGCGCCGCGACGACCTGCCGTACGCCGCGGACGACGCCAAGGGCGGTCCCCAGCGCGGCCCTGGCGGCCCCGGCGGCCCTGGCGGCCCGGGCGGTCCCGCCGCCCGTCCGGGCGGCGGCGTGCCCGGCCCCGGGCGTCCCGGGGGCCCGAAGGCGCCCTCCGGTCCCACCGGCGGCCCCGTCACCGGCGACGGCCCGATGGCCCCGCCCGCCGGCGGCACGCCCTTCACGGAGGAGCGCACCGGCTCCCACGCGGTCCCCGGCGGCGGACTGAGCGACGACACCGCGATCCTCACCCCGCAGAAGCTCGCCGCGCCCGGCGACCCCGGCTACCCGCGCCACGACAACGTCTCCGGGAACACCGTGACCAGCGGCATCCCCGTGGTCCCGCCCAGCGCCTCCTTCGACGCGCCCGGCACGGGCCCGGACGCCCCCGGTCCGCACACCCCGCCCAAGCTGCCCGAGCCGGTCGCCCCGCCCCCGGCGAGCTCCTCCAAGGCGCCGAAGAAGGGCCGCAGCAAGCTCGTCCTGCTCGCCACCGGCGTCGTCCTCGTCGCCGGCGTCGCCTACGGCGCGGGCCTGCTGATGAACCGTTCCGACGTGCCCAAGGGCACCACGGTGCTCGGCGTCGAGATCGGCGGCGGCACCCGCGACGAGGCCGTGAAGAAGCTGGACGGCGCGCTCGACGGCCGGCTGGACAAGCCGCTGAAGCTGTCGGTCGACGGCAGGACCGTCGAACTCCAGCCGGACAACGCCGGTCTGCAGGTCGACATCGACGCCACCGTCGGCAAGGCCGCCACCAGCGACTACAACCCGGTCAACGTGATCGGCTCGCTGTTCGGCCAGTCGCGCGTGGTCGAGCCGGAGATCCCGGTCGACCACGAGAAGCTGCAGGCCGCCCTGGAGGACGCCGCCGGAGGGGCCGGCACGGTCAAGGAGGGCTCGATCACCTTCGAGTCCGGCAAGGCCGTCCCGGTGTACCCGCAGGCGGGCAAGGGCGTCGACGTCGCCAGGGCCGCCGACGTGGTCGCCGAGGCGTACCGCACGCAGGTGGAGACGGGCACCGCCGCCGCGGTGAACGTCCCGACGACGGCCCAGCAGCCGAAGGTCACCAAGGCCGAGGTCGACCGGATGATGAAGGAGTTCGCCGAGCCCGCGATGTCGGACCGGGTCACCGTGCAGACCGACCCGGCGCACTCGGTGCCGATGAGCCCCGAGAAGTCGCTGTGGAAGTTCCTGCGCGTCGAGGCGGTCAACGGCAAGCTCGTCGAGAAGCCCGACCTGAAGGCCCTGGAGGAGCTGTACGGCCAGGCCTTCGACGGGGTGCTCATCACCCGGGGCAACGGCGAGAAGACCCCCGTCACCCCGCAGGACGTCTACGGCGCCCTGCGCCAGGCGCTGGTCAGCACGACCGACCGCACGGCCGTCATCGAGACGGACCCGAGCTGACGCGACGGACGACGACAGCGGCGCCGCACGGAGACTCCGTGCGGCGCCGCTGTCGTGCGTGCGGGGCTCAGTGCGCGGCGACGGGCACCGGGGCCTCGGCGGCGGCCTCCTCGGGGGAGCGGCGGCGGATGCCGGCCACGGCGACCGCGGCGCCGATCAGGCACAGGACGCCGGTGACGGTGACCGCGGCGTGCATGCCGTTGACGAACGCCTGCGCGCTGCCCTCGACGACCGCGGCCCGCAGCCCCTCGGGCATGCCGGGGGAGACCGGGGCGATGCCCATCGCCACAGCGTCCTCCGCCCCCTCCAGGCCGTGCGCCACGGCGGACGGCACGCCCGCCCCGGTCAGCTCGCCGTACAGCGAGGAGCCGGCCTTGCCGGCGATCACCGTGACCAGCACCGACGTGCCCAGCGCGCCGCCGATCTGCAGCATCGTGGACTGCAGCCCGGACGCCACCCCGCCGTCCCGGACCGGAGCGTTGCCGATGATCGCGGCGGCGGTCGCGGGCAGCACGATGCCGACGCCCAGGCCCAGCGCGATGTACGGCGGCCACATGGTGGCGTAGGAGGAGTCGGTGGACCAGGTGAGCATGCCGAACATGGCGGCGGCCGACAGCACCAGGCCCAGCGGGATGGTGGCCCGCGGGCCGAAGCGCGCGGTGAGCTGCGAGCCGAGCGGTGAGGCCACCAGCGAGGCGAGCGACATCGGCAGCGTGCTGATGCCGGCCTCGACGGGCGTGTAGCCGCGGACGTTCTGCAGGTACAGCATGATGAAGAAGATCCCGCCGAGCATCACGAAGAAGTTCAGCGCGGTCATCACGGACCCGGTGGTCAGCGACCGGTTCCGGAACAGGCGCATCGGCAGCAGCGGGTGCTCCTGCCGGGTCTCGTACCAGCCGAAGAGGACCAGCAGGACGACGCCGGCGGCGACCGAGCCGAGGGTGCCGCCGGAGGCCCAGCCCCAGGTCTCGCCCTTCACGATGCCGAACACCAGGGCGAGCAGTCCGGCGGCGAGCACGACGACGCCGACCACGTCGAAGCGCTGCTCCCCGCCGGCGTTCCTCGACTCCCGCAGCACGGCCGCGCTGAACAGCAGGGCCACGATCCCGATGGGGACGTTCAGGTAGAACACCCAGGTCCAGTCGACGTGCTCGACGAGCAGACCGCCCAGGATCGGGCCCAGCGAGGTGGACACGGCGGACACCATGCCCCAGATGCCCACCGCGAGCCCGAACTTCCGGGGCGGGAACACCGCGCGCAGGATGCCCAGCGTGTTGGGCATGAGGATGCCGCCGCACAGGCCCTGGAGCACGCGGAAGGCGATGACGCCCTCGACGCCGCCGGCCAGGCCGATGCCGACCGACGCGACGACGAAGCCGATGACGCCGACGAGGTAGTACCGGCGGCGGCCGAACCGGTCGCCGAGCTTGCCGCCGAGGATCATCGAGGCGGCGAGCGCGAGCAGGTAGGAGTTGGTGACCCACTGCAGTTCGGCGGTGTCGGCGCCGAGGTCCTTGCCGATCGCCGGGTTGGCGATGGCGACGACGGAGCCGTCGAGCTGCACCATGAGCAGGCCGAACGACACGGCGATGAGGGCGAGCCAGGGATCGCCCCGGCGCGCGGTGGAGCGATCCACGGACGTGGACGACGACATGGGGAAGCCGTTTCTTTCTCGAAAGGGGGGAGCGACATGCGCGCGGAACGGCGCCCGGGGCGTCGCCGCGCGGGGCGACGCGTGTGACGGAGGAAGCGCCCGGGGAGGGCGCGGGTCAGCGGGTCGCCGCGTGAAGGTGGCCGGCGAGGGCCTTGAGGGCGCCGAGCGCCGAACCGAGCGCGTCCAGCTCGCCGTCGGTGACCGAGCGCAGGCCCTCGCCGAGCAGACGCTCCTCGAGGGCGCGCACCTCGGCGATCCGGCGGCGCGAGACGGCGGTGAGGTGGAGGTGGGCGATCCGCTTGTCCGCGGGGTCCTGGCGGCGCTCCAGCTCGCCCCGCTCGATGAGCTGGGAGACGAGCGCGCTGACGTTGTTGGGCTTCATCAGCAGCGCCGAGGCGGCCTCGCCGACCGTGGCGCCCTCGTGCCGCGCGACGTGACGCAGCAGCGCCAGCTGTCCCTCCGGCGGCTTCGGATGCGGGTACTCGCCCGCGACCCGCCGGTCCAGTGCCCGGTGCAGCGCGGGCAGGCACGCCGCAAGCTCGGCGGCCAGGCGCGCGACGCGCTCCTCGGAGGCACGGGTGGGGGACATGTACGTGAGGATAGGTATCCAGGCATACCTATGTCAAAGGCGGGCGGCACCGCGCCGCCGGGAGCGGCCGGGCCGGCGTCAGTTGAGCAGGGCCCGGGCGGCCAGCGCCTCCCCCCGGATGCGGTCCGCCGCCCCTGGGTCGACCGCCGCGACGACGTCCGCGTACGCCTCCAGTTCGGCCGCGCCCGCCGTGAACTCGCCGCGCTGCACGAGGAGCTGGGCGCGTTCGTAGCGCAGGCGGGCGGGGCGGGAGGGGAGGAGCAGGGAGAGGTCCAGGGCCCACAGGCCGACGTCGGTGCGCTCGGGGCGGGTCGCCGCCCAGGCCCGGACGTTGTTCAGGACGCGCGCGACCACCTCCAGCGTCCCCGCCGGGGCCGGCACGAACGGCTCCAGCGGGCCTCCGGTGGCCCCGGCGGCCAGCAGCTCCGCGTCCGGTCCGGTCAGCACCCGGCCCCCGTCGAACGGGTCGGCCAGCACCTGCCCGGCGCCCGCCCCGTGCGGGTCGCCGAAGCCCACGACGAAGTGCCCGGGCAGCGCCACGCCGTACACCGGCGCGCCCGCCCGGCGGGCCACCTCGATCCACACCACCGACAGCAGGATCGGCAGCCCGCGCCGCCTCCGCAGCACCGCGTGCAGCAGCGAGGACTCCAGCCGCCGGTAGTCGTCCGGCAGGCCGTGGAAGCCGTACCGCTCGCCCAGCAGGTCCCGCAGCGCACCGCCCACGCGTGCGGCGAGCCCGGCCGGTGCGGCAGCTCGCCCGCCAGCCGGTCCAGCTCGATCTCCACCGCGTCCATGCCCGCCTCGTCGAGCGTGCCGTCGCCCTCCGCCGCCACCAGGAGGCACAGCACGGACAGACCGGGCCGCTCGCAGCGGGCCTCCTCGGCGAAGCGCCGGCGCAGTTCGGCGGAGCGCCCGGGCGGTGGGGGCCAGGGGGAGCGCATACCCGGTTCGTGCCCGCTCACAGCGGCCCGTCACCCGCCCGAGCCGACGAATTCTGAGCGGAGCCCTCCCGCGGGTCCGGCGAGTCCGGTGCGGGCCCCTCCGGCGCGCGGTGGTGGTGGTACGCGTGGTGCGGGGCGAAGCCCAGGCGGTCGTACAGCGCCCGCGCGCCCTCGTTGTCCGCCTCGACCTGCAGCCAGGCCGCCGAGGCGCCCTCCTCCAGGGCTCGGGCGGCCAGCGCCGCCATCACGGCCGTGGCCAGCCCGTGCCGCCGCCGCGCCGGATCCACCTCGACCGCCGCGAACCCGGCCCACCGGCCGTCCACGACACACCGCCCGATCGCGGCGGGCGCCTCGGCGCCCGGCTCACCCGGCACGGTCGCGAACCACACCGACGGCTCACCCGGGGACGGCTCGCCAGGGGGACCCCCGCCCAGCACCCGCAGGGCCACCTCGCTCACGCCCTTGCGCCGGTACCGCGCCAGCCACGCCTCGTCCGCCCGCCGGGACAGCAGCACACCGGAGGCCGTCCCGGCGCCCGCATCGGCGACCGGGGCCAGCCCGCCCGTCCACAGCTCGGCGGTCACCTCGCGGACCCACCCGCGCCGCTCCAGCTCCGCGCACAGCAGCTCCTGCGTGTCCTTCGCGCCGGTCGCGGTCTGGACGTACGCGGGCAGCCCCCGGGCCGCGTACCAGCGGCGCACGGCCGTCAGCGCGTCGTCGAGCGGCAGGCCCGGGTCGCCCAGCGGCAGCACGGAGTTGGCCCGGCGGGTGAAACCGGCGGCCGCCCGCAGCTCCCAGTCGCCGAGCCGCTCGCTCTCCACCGGCCGCCAGCCCCGCGCGGCCACCCGCGCCAGCTCCGCGTAGGAGGCCGCCGGGCCACGCCGACGCGCCGGGGCGGCCGGCACGACCTTGCCCGCTACCAGTGCGGACTCGGCGACGCGGACACTTTCCCCGCTCTTCCTTGTGATCTGCAACACACCGTTGTCCCATGATGTGAGAACGCCGACCGTGTCGCTGAACTTCCCACCCGAGGGGCCATGTTCGATCAAGCTCCTCACGGAGACCCGTTTCCCCACGTCAGCAGCGGTGACACGGACCTCGAGGCGCCCGGCGGCTGAGATTTCCACAGGTCAGTTCACCCCTCCTGTTCGGATCATGCTCCGGAACGGAGATACTAGGGGCGGGCATCGACGACGCCGCGCTCCCGCGCGCCAGGCGGCGGAGCCTGAGGAGGCCCGCCAGCGCCCTATCGAGGAGGAACGACAGCGTGACCTACGTCATCGCGCAGCCTTGTGTCGACGTCAAGGACAAGGCGTGCATCGAGGAGTGCCCGGTCGACTGCATCTACGAGGGCCAGCGGTCCTTGTACATCCACCCGGACGAATGCGTCGACTGCGGCGCCTGTGAACCGGTCTGCCCGGTCGAGGCCATCTTCTACGAGGACGACACTCCGGAGGAGTGGAAGGACTACTACAAGGCGAACGTCGAGTTCTTCGACGAGCTCGGCTCCCCCGGCGGCGCCAGCAAGCTCGGTCTGATCGAGCGGGACCACCCGTTCATCGCCGCGCTGCCGCCGCAGGCGTAACCGTCCCGCGGCGGCCCCGCACCGACGCGTCGCCCTGGTCCCGTACGGCCCGCCCGCCGTACGGGACCGAGGCGTTCGCCGAACCAGAAAGTGAGCCCCCACCCGTGTCCGCAGTCTCCGACCGGCTGCCCGCCTTCCCCTGGGACAAGCTGGAGCCGTACAAGAAGACGGCCGCGGCGCACCCCGACGGCATCGTCGACCTCTCGGTCGGCACGCCCGTCGACCCGGTGCCCGAGCACATCCAGAAGGCGCTGACCGCCGCGGCGGACTCGCCGGGCTATCCCACGGTGTGGGGCACCCCGGAACTGCGGGACGCGATCACCCGCTGGGTGGAACACCGGCTCGGCGCCCGCGAGGTGACCCACCGGCACGTCCTGCCGGTCGTCGGCTCCAAGGAACTCGTCGCCTGGCTCCCCACCCAGCTCGGACTCGGCCCCGGTGACCAGGTCGCCCACCCGCGCCTGGCCTACCCGACGTACGAGGTCGGCGCCCGCCTGGCGCGCGCCGAGCACGTGGCGTACGACGACCCGACCGAGCTGGACCCGGCGCGGCTGAAGCTGCTGTGGCTCAACTCGCCGTCCAACCCGACCGGCCGGGTGCTCCCCAAGGAGGAGCTGACCCGGATCGTCGCCTGGGCCCGCGCGCACGGGATCCTCGTCCTGTCCGACGAGTGCTACATCGAGCTGGGCTGGGAGGCCGACCCGGTCTCGGTGCTGCACCCGGACGTCAACGGCGGTTCCCACGACGGCATCGTCGCCGTCCACTCCCTGTCCAAGCGGTCCAACCTGGCCGGCTACCGCGCCGCGTTCCTGGCCGGCGACCCGGCCGTGCTCGGCCCGCTGCTCCAGATCCGCAAGCACGGCGGGATGATGGCCCCGGCCCCCACCCAGGCGGCCGTGGTGGCGGCCCTCGGCGACGACGAGCACGTCCGCGTCCAGCGCGAGCGGTACGCGGCCCGCCGCACCGCCCTGCGCGACGCGCTGCTCGCCCACGGCTTCCGCATCGAGCACAGCGAGGCCAGCCTGTACCTGTGGGCCACGCGCGACGAGTCCTGCTGGGACACCGTCGCCCACCTCGCCGACCGAGGCGTCCTGGTCGCCCCCGGCGACTTCTACGGCCCCGCAGGCGACCGCTTCGTCCGCGTCGCCCTGACCGCGACGGACGAACGGGTCCAGGCCGCGGTGAGCCGCCTGACCGCCTGACACCGGCACGCCGGACTCGCCACCGGGCCGGCGGCCCGCCGCGGCGAACGCGGCCGACCGCCGCCGGGAGGCGAGGGCGGACAACCGGCGGCCCGGAAGGAACGGGCCGGCGCGGCCGACCGGTCGCAGCGGGCCGGCTCCGCCAAGCTCCCGCGGCCTCCCCACGCCGTCACGCCGTCCCGGCGCCGGGACGGCGCGACGACTGCGGCAGGACGTGCCGAAGAGGCCCGGGGGGAGAGGTCCCGGGCCTCTTCGTCTCGCTGCTCAGGTCGTCTTCGGCGAGGCGGTCAGCCGAGAGGCAGGCCCTTGACCGGCAGGTTCTTCGTGGGGCCGCTCTTGCCGAGGGAGTCGGTCGGCAGCTCCTTCACCACCGGCACGGCCTTCTTCACGGTCGTGCCCGCCGCCGGGGCCACCTCGGTGGCGTCGGGGGTGGTCTTGCCGACGCCCCGCGTCACGTTGTCCACGGTCTTGCCGGGCGCACCGTCCAGGGCGCTCAGCCCGAGGTTCGGGGCGGACGGCAGCGCCGGCGCCGCGCTCGCGGAACCGGCCGCGCCGACCCCGGCGGCCGCTCCCGCAGCGACGAGCAGCGCGGCACGGGCGATCCGACGGGTCAGGGGGAGGGACATGGTGCTCCTTCGACGGCAGACAACGGTGGGATCCGGCCGCCCGGGACGACCCACTGGCGGTCGGCCGTCCGTGACCGGGCCCGGACGCACTGATTACCGCCCGACCGCCGGGAAGGTTGCGCGCGTGTCCGGCAAAGAGTCGGCAATGCGGCGCAATGTCGGTCCCGTGCAACGCCTCCGGGTGACCTCCCGCACGCCTGCGCGGGAACGCCCCGGGCTACCGCCCGGTGGTGATCCGGACCGCGTCCGCTTCCGTGTCGGAGTCCGCGGACCCCTTGCCGTCCAGCGGCCGCCACTGGCTGCCGGTGTGCCCGGCTACCCACTCCCGGCCCGCGTAGGACACACTCCGTATGTGCAGCTCGGAGGCGTTGGCCACGGCCCAGTGGGCCAGCTGCCAGCCTCGCGCCGCGGCGTCCCGCCGGTCGCCGGAGACGGTGGTGACCGGCAGCGTCACGGTGCCCCCGCCGGATTCCGCTTCCGGGCTGGGCGCGTCCGGCGAGGAGGACCGCACCTTGGCGTCGTCCACCTCGGCGCCCGCCGGCTCCAGCACGTCGCGCCCGAAGTCCCGGGCCAGCGCGGCCCGTACCGCGTCCGCGCCCTTCGCCCGGGTCGCCGCGGGGCGGCCGTCGCAGGTCAGCGTCGCGCCCGAGCGGCCGGTGAGAGCGGCGGCCAGCAGCGCCGCGTCCGGCTCGTGCTTGGCGTACGCCTGCGGGAAACCGCTGCGCTGCACCTTCTGCGCGGCCACGGTCAGCGGCAGCCGCGTGTAGCCGGGCACCTCCTCCAGGTGCTCGTAGAACTTCTCCGCCGCGTACGCCGGGTCCATGATCTGCCGCGGCGTGCCCCAGCCCTGCGAGGGACGCTGCTGGAACAGGCCCAGCGAGTCACGGTCGCCGTAGTCGATGTTGCGCAGCGCCGACTCCTGCAGGGCGGTCGCCAGCGCGATCGTCACGGCCCGCTCGGGCAGGTCGCGCGCGGTGCCCACGGCGGTGATCGTCGCCGCGTTCACCGCCTGCTCGGGCGTGAACTCGTACGTCGCCCCGTCGCCCTCGCCGGACACGACCTCGCAGCCCGGGCCGCCCGTGCCTCCGGTGACGTACTGCACCACGAGGTAACCGGCGACCGCCGACAGCACCGCGAAGGCCGCGCCGCAGCGGAGCAGACGGCCACGGCGCTTGCGCTTGAGAGGGGGAGACTGCTCTGGCACGCGTACAAGGTACTGGAGAGTACGTTCGCGCGGGAGCCGGGTGTGGACAGTGGGCCGCGGGTCCCGCGCTAGGGTCGACGGCATGGCCGACACCCCGCTTGACCTCACGCTGGACGCCGCGCGCCTCACCGCGCAGCTCGTCGACTTCCCCTCCGAGAGCGGCACCGAGAAGCCGCTCGCGGACGCGATCGAGGCGGCGCTGCGCGCGCTGCCGCACCTGACGGTCGACCGGCACGGCAACAACGTCGTGGCCCGCACCCGGCTGGGCCGCCCGGAGCGGGTGATCCTCGCCGGCCACATCGACACGGTCCCGATCGCGGACAACGTCCCCTCGCGCCTCGACGAGGACGGCGTCCTGTGGGGCTGCGGCACCTGCGACATGAAGGCGGGCGTCGCCGTCCAGCTGCGCATCGCGGCCACCGTCCCCGAGCCCAACCGCGACCTCACCTTCGTCTTCTACGACAACGAGGAGGTCGCCGCCGACCTCAACGGGCTGGGGCACGTCGCCGAGGCGCACCCCGACTGGCTGGAGGGCGACTTCGCGGTACTGCTCGAACCCTCCGACGGGCAGGTCGAGGGCGGCTGCCAGGGCACCCTGCGGGTGCTGCTGAAGACCTCCGGCGAGCGCGCCCACTCCGCGCGCGGCTGGATGGGCTCCAACGCCATCCACGCCGCCGCCCCGATCCTGGAGCGCCTGGCCTCCTACGAGCCCCGGTGGCCGGTCATCGACGGCCTGGAGTACCGCGAGGGCCTCAACGCGGTCGGCATCTCCGGAGGCGTCGCCGGCAACGTCATCCCCGACGAGTGCGTCGTCACCGTGAACTTCCGCTACGCCCCCGACCGCAGCGAGGAGGAGGCCCTGGCGCACGTCAGGGAGGTCTTCGCGGACTGCGGCGTGACCGAGTTCGTGGTCGACGACCACAGCGGCGCGGCCCTGCCCGGCCTGTCCCACCCGGCCGCGGCGGCCTTCATCGAGGCGGTGGGCGGCACCCCGCAGCCCAAGTACGGCTGGACCGACGTCTCCCGCTTCTCCGCGCTCGGCGTCCCCGCCGTGAACTACGGCCCCGGCAACCCCCACCTGGCCCACAGGAGGGACGAGCGCGTCGAGACCGCCAAGATCCTCGCGGGCGAGGAACGGCTCCGGTCCTGGCTGACCGCCTGACACCCGTACGGGCGGCGTCGCGTTTGGAACGCTGACGCGTGGACATGCTGACGTCCCCCGCACGTAACCCGCGTAGATCTACGCTGAGGCGGTACGACCTGGCAATCGGAGGGAGCGCACATGGCTACGGGCAACCCTGAGGGGAAGCGGCGGCCGCCGGAGGAGAAGCGTCTGGGACCGGTCCTCCGACGGCGCGGTCAGGTGCAGTCCAGCACCACCGACCAGCGGCTGCTCGACGAGCGCGCGCCGAGCGACTGGGTGCACACCGACCCGTGGCGGGTGCTGCGCATCCAGTCGGAGTTCATCGAGGGCTTCGGCACCCTGGCCGAACTCCCGCCCGCGATCAGCGTCTTCGGCTCCGCCCGCACCCCCGCGGACTCGCCCGAGTACGAGGCCGGGGTGCGGCTCGGCCGGGGCCTGGTCGAGGCGGGCTTCGCCGTCATCACCGGCGGCGGCCCGGGCGCCATGGAGGCGGCCAACAAGGGCGCGCTGGAGGCCGACGGCGTCTCGGTCGGCCTCGGCATCGAGCTGCCCTTCGAACAGGGCCTCAACCGGTACGTCGACATCGGCCTGAACTTCCGGTACTTCTTCGTCCGGAAGATGATGTTCGTCAAGTACGCGCAGGGCTTCGTGGTCCTGCCCGGCGGCCTCGGCACGCTCGACGAGCTCTTCGAGGCGCTCACCCTGGTGCAGACCCAGAAGGTGACCCAGTTCCCCATCGTGCTGTTCGGCACGGAGTACTGGGGCGGCCTCGTCGACTGGCTCCGCAAGACGGTGATCGGCCAGGGCAAGGCGGCCGAGAAGGACCTGCTGCTGTTCCACGTCACGGACGACGTGGACGAGGCGGTGGCCCTGGTCTCCAAGGAAGCGGGCCGCTGACGCCCCAGGACCCCCAGGGGCGGGCGGGGGCGACGGCCCCGCCGCCCCGCGGCGTCCCGTCCGGCCCTACGCCAGCCCGCGCCGCGCCACCGCCGGCTCCCGGTCCCCGGCGATCGACGACACCATGTCCAGCACCTGACGCGTCTCGGCGACCTCGTGCACCCGGTACACCTGGGCGCCCAGCCACGCCGACACCGCCGTCGTCGCGAGCGTCCCCACCACCCGCTCCTTCACCGGGCGGTCCAGCGTCTCGCCGACGAAGTCCTTGTTGGACAGCGACACCAGCACCGGCCACCCGGTGGCCACCATCTCCCCGAGCCGCCGGGTCGCCTCCAGGCTGTGCCGGGTGTTCTTCCCGAAGTCGTGCCCCGGGTCGATCATCACCGACTCCCGCGGCACCCCCAGCGACACCGCCCGCTCGGCCAGCCCCACGGTCACGTCGAGGATGTCCGCCATCACGTCGTCGTACGTCACCCGGTGCGGCCGGGTCCGGGGCTGCGCCCCGCCCGCGTGGGTGCACACCAGCCCCGCGCCGTACCGCGCGGCCACCTCGGCCAGGCGCGGGTCCACCCCGCCCCACGCGTCGTTCAGCACGTCCGCGCCCGCCTCGCAGACGGCCTCGCCGACCTCGTGCCGCCAGGTGTCCACGCTGATCACCACGTCCGGGAAGCGGCGGCGCACCTCGGCCACGAAACCGACCGTCCGGCGCGCCTCCTCCTCGGCCGAGACCTCCTCGCCGGGCCCCGCCTTCACCCCTCCTACGTCGACGATCGCGGCGCCCTCGGCCACCGCCCGTTCCACGCGTGCGAGCGCCGGCTCGTCGCGGAAGGTGGCGCCCTGGTCGTAGAAGGAGTCCGGGGTCCGGTTCACGATCGCCATGATCACCCGCTCGTGCGGTGCGAATTCCCGCCTGCCCAGCCTGAGCATCCCCTGGAACCTCTCCTCGTCCGGCCGTCCGGGCCGCCTCCGTCCGCCCGGCGGCCTCGGGTGTCAGACTCGCATGACACGATCGGAGCCACACATCCGACTCCGACTCATCCGACCGTGGGGGCCCCGGCGATGGTTATGTTCCTGTTCCTGGTCGTCGCGCTGGCCGTCGTGGTGGCCGCGGTGACCCTCGCCGTGGTGGGCGGCGGCGACAACGCCCCGCTGCCCGAGGCGGAGCCGGAGCGGCTCCAGGACTCCCTGCCGCCGGACCGCCCGGTCAGCCGCGCGGACGTCGACCGCCTGCGCTTCCCCCTCGCCGCCCGCGGCTACCGCATGGCGGACGTGGACGACGCCCTCGGCCGCCTCGCCGCCGAACTCGCCGAGCGGGACGCGCGGATCGCCGACCTGGAGTCCGCGCTGGCCGGCGCCCGCGCCGCCGCGGCGCACCTGTCGGCGGACAAGCCCGCCCCGCACCCGGAGGACGATCAGCGGTGAGCGACACCGTGGGCGGGCAGCCGGCCGGTCCCGACGGCCTGCCCCGCTGCCCCTGGGCGCTGTCCGCCCCGGACTACCTCGCCTACCACGACGAGGAGTGGGGCCGCCCGGTGCACGGCGACGACGCCCTCTTCGAGCGCCTCAGCCTGGAGGCGTTCCAGTCCGGGCTGTCGTGGATCACGATCCTGCGCCGCCGCCCCGGCTTCCGCGCCGCCTTCGCCGGCTTCGAGATCGCCAGGGTCGCGGAGTTCACCGACACCGACCGCGAGCGCCTGCTCGCCGACACCGGCATCATCCGCAACCGCGCGAAGATCGACGCGACCCTCGCCAACGCACGCGTGCTGGCCCGGTGGGCGCCCGGCGACCTGGACGCCCTGATCTGGTCCCACGCCCCCGACCCGGCGGACCGCCCGGCGCCGAAGACCCTCGCCGACGTCCCCGCGGTCACACCCGGGTCGACGGCGCTGTCCAAGGCCCTGAAGAAGCGCGGCCTGCGCTTCGTCGGCCCCACCACGGCGTACGCCCTGATGCAGGCCTGCGGACTGGTGAACGACCACCTGGAGGCATGCGCGGCGAGAAGCGCCCCTCGAGGGGCGCGGGGGACTGCGCGATCGACCACGAAGAACCCGCGGTCCCCGACGGCGCCGTAGCCCCGGACTCAACGGCCCAGGTACGTCGGCTTCTCCTTGTTCACGAACGCCTGCACCGCGATCGCGTGGTCCTCCGACGAGCCCGCCCGGGTCTGCAGCTCGTCCTCCTTCTCCAGCGTCTCCTCCAGCGAGTGGCTCATCCCGTACGCCACCGACTCCTTGAGCGCCGCGTACGCCACCGTCGGACCCTGGGCCAGCGCGCGGGCCACCTTCTCGGCCTCCGCGCGCAGCTCGCCGGCCGGCACCAGCCGGTTGGCGATGCCCAGCTCGTACGCCTCCTGCGCGGAGATGTTCCGCGGGAAGAGCAGCAGGTCGGTGGCGCGGCCCGGGCCGATCACCCGCGGCAGCGTCCAGGAGATGCCGGAGTCGGCGGTCAGCGCGACACCGGCGAACGAGGTGTTGAACGCCGCCGTCTCCGCGACGATCCGGTAGTCCGCGGCCAGCGCGAACCCGAAACCGGCGCCCGCCGCCACGCCGTTCACCGCCGCCACCACCGGCTTCGGCGCGCCGGCGATGGCCTTCACGATGGGGTTGTAGTGCTCGCGCACCGTGCTCATGGTCCGCCCCGAACCGTCCTCCCGGTCGGCGGCCAGCAGCCCGATGTGCTCCTTGAGGTCCTGCCCGACGCAGAACGCCCGCTCCCCGGCCGCGGTCAGCAGCACCGCCCGTACGGCGTCGTCGTCCGCGGCGGACCGGACCGCGTCCCGGAGGGCGACCTTCGCCGCGACGTTCAGCGCGTTCATCGCCTCGGGGCGGTTCAGCGTGATCGTCGCGAGTCCGTCGCCCACCTCGTAGAGCACGGTGTCGGCCATGGTCGTATCCCTCCGTGTGCGGCTCGGGACGTACTGGTGAGTACATCCTCTTCCGGAGGACAGCATGACCCAGTTCACGAGCCCCGGCGGACGGCCTCGGTGTGACCTGCGTCAAACAATCGTGCCGGGTTTCCGGTGCCTGGAGGTCGGCGGGGGAGCGCAGTATCGCAGTCACATCGCCGAATTGAGTGGTTTTGCTCATGTGCGTTGCCCAAGCGATGCCTGCTGATGTTGGTCATCGGGTCCCGCCATGCGGGATAATGACCTGGAAGCAATGTGTTCGATGCCGGTGGCGTGTGTCCTGCTTCAAGGACCGCAGGTGCCCTTCAGTGGGCCGTCGGCTCAGACGGTTTAGCTGGGTTTCAGGAAGGGGAACGAGCATGGCGGCCATGAAGCCGCGGACGGGTGATGGCCCGCTCGAGGTGACCAAGGAGGGGCGGGGCATCGTCATGCGCGTTCCGCTCGAAGGCGGCGGTCGGCTCGTCGTCGAGCTGACCCCGGACGAGGCCGACGCGCTCGGCGACGCCCTCAAGAAGGTCGTCGGCTGACGCGCAAGCGACCATACCCTTTCAGCCGCCCCGGCGCCGCACGCGGTGCCGGGGCGGCTGTTTCGCGCATGCGTCGGGGGCAGCGGGTGTCAGCGGCACGCCGTGCGACGGTTCGTCACCGTTTCACGGCACACAGCAGCCCGTCCCCCACGGGCAGGAGCGAGGACACCAGCTCCTGGCTCTCGCGAACGGTCCGCACCAGCTCCCGCAGCCGCAGTACCTCCGTCGGCTGGGGGCCGGAGTCCACGGTGCGCCCGTTCGCGAAGACGCCTTCGAAGGCGACCAGGCCTCCAGGGCGCAGAAGGCGCAGCGATTCGGCGAGATAGTCCTGGTACTCCTGCCGGTCGCCGTCGCAGAAGACCAGGTCGTAGCCCGAGTCCGCGAGGCGCGGCAGCACGTCCAGCGCCGGGCCGGGGATGAAACGGGCCCGGTTGCCGGCGAAACCGGCCTCACGGAAGGCCTGCCGGGCCGACTGCTGGTGCTCCGGATCCTGGTCGACCGTGGTCAGCACCCCGTCCGGGCGCATGCCGTGCAGCAGATGGATCCCCGACACGCCGCAGCCGGTGCCGATCTCCGCGACCGCCTTGGCGTCCACGCTGGCGGCGAGCAACCGCAGGGCCGCGCCCGTGCCGGGCGACACCGAGCGCAGGCCTGCCTCGCGAGCCCGGTCGCGAGCCCGGTGCAGCGCCTCGTCCTCGGCGACATAGGCGTCGGCGAACGCCCAGCTCGTCTGCCGGTTGGCGGTAATGACCCTCTCCTGTCCCCATGGTTGCCTGGGCGTGACTGTATCCGTTGGCGCCGGGAACCCGCAGATGGGACCAGTCGTTCAAAGAGACAGGAGAGAGGTGCGCGCCGGGAAGGGGGGCGGGGAGTGGACGCGGACGCCGAGCAAGTGCAGACGCAGTCGTACGAGCCGTGGCAGCGCAGATCAAATTCTCGTAAAACCGCTTATCCGGAGCTAACGGGCGAGGTGGCTATGGTAGGGGCTCCACTGGACACCACCAGAGCCGACAGGGGAGGTGCGGCTGCGCCTGTGGATCGTGCAGGAGGGCTGCGGCGCTTCCTCGGGTCGGCGGGCAGGCCGAAATCCGTGAACAACACCGCTGCTGACCATGACCGCGCCGGCGACCCGGCCCAGACCGCGACCTTCTCCGGCGACGCGGACGGGCAGGCGTGGACTCCCCCCACCTGGGAGGAGATCGTCAGCACGCACAGCGGCCGGGTCTACCGGCTCGCCTACCGGCTCACGGGCAACCAGCACGACGCCGAGGACCTCACGCAGGAGGTCTTCGTCCGTGTCTTCCGCTCCCTGTCGACGTACACGCCCGGCACCTTCGAGGGCTGGCTGCACCGCATCACCACCAACCTCTTCCTGGACATGGTCCGCCGCAAGCAGCGCATCCGCTTCGACGCGCTCGGCGACGACGCGGCCGAGCGGCTGGCCAGCAAGGAGCCCACGCCGCAGCAGGTCTTCAACGACGCGCACTTCGACGCCGACGTCCAGCAGGCCCTCGACACGCTCGCCCCGGAGTTCCGCGCCGCCGTCGTGCTGTGCGACATCGAGGGGCTGTCGTACGAGGAGATCGCGGCCACCCTGGGCGTCAAGCTCGGCACCGTCCGGTCCCGCATCCACCGCGGCCGTTCCCAGCTGCGCAAGGCCCTCGCGCACCGTTCGCCCAAGGCGCGCGCGGACCGTCCCTCCTTCGTGTCGCGTGTCCCCGCACTGGGGGGAGGGGGCGCGAGCGCGTGAGCAGTTCACTGCCGAAGTCTTCCGAGGGCCGCCTCGCGGAGCATCATCTGGGAGACCGGCTCGCCGCCCTGGTGGACGGAGAGCTCGGTCATGACGCGCGTGAGCGCGTACTGGCGCACGTCGCCACCTGCGCCAAGTGCAAGACGGAGGTGGACGAGCAGCGCCGCCTGAAGAACGTCTTCGCGGCGGCCGCCCCGCCGCCGCCCTCCGATAGCCTCCTGGCGCGCCTGCAAGGGCTGCCCGCCGGGGGAGGGCTCGGCGACGGCGGGTCCCCGCTGGGCGGCTCCGCGCTGCCGGGCGGCTCCTCCGCCGGCGTCTTCGGGGCCCGGCGGAGCGAGCGCTTCGAATTCGCCTACGCGCCCGTGCGGCGCCACCAGCCCGCGGCCGCAGTGGCGGACCTCGCCGGCCGGCACCACGCCGACCGGCCGTCCTCGCGCGGTCTGCGTCTCGCGTTCGTCGCCGCAGGCGCGGTGTCGCTGGCCGCGATCGCCCTCGGCGGCGTCTCCACCGTCGCCCCCGCCGACGTGGAGACGCGCGGCCAGGGCAAGGGGAGCAACGTGACACCGATGCGCACGCAGGGCGCGGGCGCCGCCACCACGCCGGACTCCCGGCGCCGGGGTGTCGGCCCGCTGCTCGGACAGGTGGCGGGCGGCCAGAGCGTACTGGGAGCGGCTCCCGTCGTCCCCACCGGCGTCGCGGCCCCGCTGCTGCCCGGCATCCCGGCACCCCCGCACATACGGCCGCTGAACGCGACCCCGCCGCTCGGACTGGGCGCGTGGGCGGCGGCGGCCGGACTGAAGACGCCCGGCCTGGTCACCGCCGCGCCGTCACCGGTCCCCTCGCCCACGCACAGCTCGCAGGCGGCCCGCTGACCGGGCCCCTGCGCGGGCGCGCGCGAACCTGATTAGATTCCGGGTGGCGCGCCCAGGCCCTCCGCGGCCGGGCGCCGAGCCGGGCTCCACCGCACGGGCGGACCGGAGCACGGTGCCGACGATCCGTGCCGGTCCAGCCGTGGGGAGAGCATGAACGAGGGGAAGCCGGGCACACCGGGGGAGTCCGAGGGGCCCGACGGCGACTTCGAACTCCCCCGCCCGAAGCCCGTGCGGTCTCCCCGCACGGGCCCGGACGGCGACTACGAACTGGACCGGCCTCTCGACACGGCGCCCGCCCCGGCACCGGAGGGCGGGACGCCTGACGGCGCCGCGGACACCGGGTGGGGGTCCGTGCCGGCGCCGAGCGCGGAGGTCCCCGCGTCGGGTTCCACCGGCTCCGTGCCCGCGCCGGTCGCCGAGACCCCCGCACCCGGCTCCACCGGCACCGTGCCCGCCCACGGCGCCCAAGGCGTCGCCCCGCCCGCCGGCGAGCAGCCCAGGCCCCTCCACGACCCCGACCCCTACAGCACCCCGCCCTACGGGGAGCCCGGCCCCTGGGCGCCCGCGCCGCCGGTGCAGCATCCGGCGGCCACCCCCGCCCACGGCGTGCCCGTGGGCGCGGCTCCCACGGCACCGGAGACGGCCCCCGCCGCCCAGGACGCCCCCGCGGCCGACCCCTGGGCGCGGTACGACCCCTGGGCGGTCGCGGCGAGCGCCCCGCCGCAGCAGGCCGACCCCGCCGACGGGGACGCCAACCGGCGCCGGGGCCGCCGTAGGCGCACACTGATCGGCGCCGCCGTGCTCATCGCGCTCGTGTCCGGCATCGCCGGAGGCGTCGTCGGCGTCCAGTTGGAGCGGAACGGCGGCATCGGTGCCGTGGAGCTGCCGCAGGCCGGTGTGGAGGCGCCCGACCGGGACCCCGACAGCGTCGCCGGGATCGCCGCGCAGGCGCTGCCCAGCGTCGTCACCCTGCACGTCAGCGGCGGCGGCAGGGCCGGTACCGGCACCGGCTTCGTGCTGGACGACCGGGGCCACATCCTCACCAACGACCACGTCGTCGAGCCCGCCGGAGCCGACGGCGACATCACCGTCACCTTCCACAGCGGCGACACCGCCGAGGCGGCCGTCGTCGGCCGGGACAGCGGATACGACCTCGCCGTCGTACGGGTCAAGGGCGTGCGCGGGCTCACCCCGCTGCCGCTCGGCAACTCGGACAACGTGCAGGTCGGCGACCCCGTCGTCGCCATCGGCGCCCCCTTCGACCTGGCCGGCACCGTCACCTCCGGCATCATCAGCGCCCGCGAGCGGCCCATCACCGCCGGCGGCGAGAAGGGCGACGGCAGCGACGTGTCGTACGTCGACGCCCTGCAGACCGACGCGCCGATCAACCCCGGCAACTCCGGCGGCCCGCTGCTCGACGGCAAGGGCCGGGTGGTCGGCATCAACTCGGCCATCCGCTCGGCCGACGGCGGTCTGGACCCGGAGGGCGGGTCCGGCTCCATAGGGCTGGGCTTCGCCATCCCGATCAACCAGGGCAAGCGGGTCGCCGAGGAGCTGATCGAGACCGGCAAGGCCACCCACCCGGTGATCGGCATCACCCTCGACATGGACTACAGCGGCGACGGCGCCCGTGTCGCGACCGAGGGCAGCGACGGCGGACCCCCGGTCAGCACCGGCGGTCCCGGCGCCGAGGCGGGCATCCGGCCCGGCGACGTCATCACCGAGGTCGACGGCCGCCCCGTGCGCTCCGGCGAGGAACTGATCGTCAAGACCCGCGCCCACCGCCCCGGCGACCGGCTGGAGCTGACCCTGGAGCGGAACGGCGAGGAACGCACGGTGTCCCTGGTGCTCGGCTCCTCGGACGGCGACTGACGCGGACGGCGGCCGGGAGGACATCGCGGGACGCCGGGACGGTACCGGTCGTACGGGAGGTCCGGGTACCGTGGACCCGGCCCGGACCACGGAAGGCGACCGACCGGCACCGAGGGCCGAGGACCGAAGGCATCGCGAGGAGCTTCAGGTGTTCAATGACATAGGACCGCTCGAGCTGGTGACGCTCATCGTCCTCGCCGTGCTCATCTTCGGTCCGGAGAAGCTCCCCAAGGTCATCCAGGACGTGAGCCGCACGATCCGCAAGATCCGGGACTTCTCGGAGAGCGCCAAGCAGGACATCCGGCAGGAACTGGGCCCGGAGTTCAAGGACTTCGAGTTCGAGGACCTCAACCCCAAGACGTACATCCGCAAGCAGCTGGACAACGACGACCTGGGGCTGAAGGAGATCCGCAACGGCTTCGACCTGAAGAAGGAGATGGCCGAGGTCGCGGATGCCGTCCACGGGCGCGACGCCGACCCGTCCCCCTCGCCCGCCCCCTCCGGCGGACGTGTGGACATGACGAAGAAGCCCGAGAGGCCGGCGGCCGACGACCGCCCGCCCTTCGACATGGACGCCACCTGACCGGTCCCGTGGGCGTGCGCCCGCGCATACGTGACGCGTTTCATACTCCACCCGGGCTGCGGACGGCCCGATCGGGGCCTCCGAACGCCCTACGCGCCGGGCGGTTTCCCTGCCCGTGGCGGCAGGGTGGTTATGCTGCCGAGTTGTTGTGCGGAACGGACGAGTACGCCCGAAAGGGGGGCGGGCCGCCCGGTCCGACGAGAGCGAGGAGGCGTCCGGGCACATGGAGACGACGAGTTCGGCAGTCGCACAGGCGCCGGCCGCGGAGGACGGACAACCAGTCCCCTCCGCCCGGCGTACGGTCGACGGCTACCTGCGTGCGCCCTTCCCGTGGTACGGCCTCGACGAGGCCTTCACGGGGGCGCGCTGGCTGATGCAGGTCGGCCTGTCGGCCGACGGGGCCGTGGAGCACGGATCGGTCGGACACGGCGACGAGCCGTCCGTCCGCAGCGAGTTCGCGGCCGGGGGCGACCAGGACGCCAAGGAGAAGTTCGCGGTCGTGGTGACCGTGGCCGCCAACCCGGTCCGTCGCAGCGCCGACGGCACGGGCCTGCTGGAGGCCACCTCGGTCTCCTCCGCCGCCTGGCTCGCCGGCGTGGGGCTGCTGTCCTTCACCTGGCCCGGCCAGATGGACCACTCCCTGCGCGACGACTGGCTGGAGCAGCAGACGGAGACCGCCTGGGTGCTCGCCGACGACCTGGAGGGCGAGGACTGGTCGACGCTGTCCCTGCCGGTGGACGGCGTGCCGACGCCGTTCCACTACCGGGAGTCCGAGTACGGCTGGGTGCTCGCCGGTTCCACCCGGACCGGCGTCCACATCGGCGCGTACGGCCGGGGAATGAGCGCGTACGGGCTGGGCTTCGCCGTGGTGGAGGACATCGCCGCGTACGAGGGCTGAGCGCGTCCGCACAGCCGCTCGAGAACGCCGGAGGGCGCCGTCCGCAGCGGACGGCGCCCTCCGGCGTGTGCACGGGTCTCAGAACTTGTTGCGCGGGGTGATCCCCAGGGACATGCCCGACAGGCCGCGCTGCCGGCCGCCCAGCTTGCCCGCGATGGAACGCAGCGCCGAGCCCGCCGGGGAGTCCGGGTCGGACAGCACCACCGGCTTGCCCTCGTCGCCGCCCTCGCGCAGCCGCACGTCGATCGGGATGGCGCCCAGCACCGGGACGTTCGCGCCGGTGGTGCGGGTCAGGCCGTCGGCGACGGTCTGGCCGCCGCCGGTGCCGAACACGTCGACCATCTCGCCGCAGTGCGGGCAGGGCAGCCCCGACATGTTCTCGACCACGCCGACGATCTTCTGGTGCGTCTGCACGGCGATGGAACCCGCGCGCTCGGCCACCTCGGCCGCGGCCTGCTGCGGGGTCGTGACGACCAGGATCTCCGCGTTCGGCACGAGCTGCGCGACCGAGATCGCGATGTCGCCGGTGCCGGGCGGCAGGTCGAGCAGCAGCACGTCCAGGTCGCCCCAGTACACGTCCGCCAGGAACTGCTGGAGCGCGCGGTGCAGCATCGGGCCGCGCCACACCACGGGTGCGTTGCCCGGGGTGAACATGCCGATGGAGATGACCTTCACGCCGTGCGCCGACGGCGGCATGATCATGTTCTCGACCTGGGTGGGACGCCCGTCGGCGCCCAGCATGCGCGGCACCGAGTGGCCGTAGATGTCGGCGTCCACGACACCGACCTTCAGGCCGTCGGCCGCCATCGCCGCCGCCAGGTTCACCGTCACCGAGGACTTGCCGACGCCGCCCTTGCCGGACGCCACCGCGTAGACCCGGGTGAGGCTGCCCGGCTTGGCGAAGGGCACCTCGCGCTCGGTCTGGCCGCCGCGCAGGGCGCTCGCCAGCTCCTTGCGCTGCTCGTCGCTCATGACGTCCAGCGTCACGTCGACCCGGGTCACGCCCTCGACGCGGGAGACCGCGTCCGTCACGCGCTGCGTGATGGTGTCGCGCATGGGGCAGCCGGAGACCGTCAGGTACACGGTGACCGCGACCGCACCGTCCGCACCGATCTCCACCGATTTGACCATCCCGAGCTCGGTGATGGGCCGGTTGATCTCGGGGTCGTTCACCGTCGCCAGTGCTTCGCGCACCGCGTCTTCCGTAGCCATAAGGACGATGGTACGGCTCCGGGTACACCCGCCGGTAAGGAAGTCAGCGGTCGTCTGCGTCACGTCCCGGCGGCCGTTCCGCCCGCATCGCCGGGTGCGGGCCGTGCTGCTCCTTGTGGCCGTTCTGCCGGATCTCCAGCTCCTTGACCAGGTCCTGCAGCTCCGAGCGGATCCAGTCCCGGGTGGCCACCTCGCCGAGCCCGATGCGCAGCGCGGCGACCTCACGGGTCAGGTACTCGGTGTCGGCGATCGACCGCTCGTTCTGCTTGCGGTCCTGCTCCAGGTTGACCCGGTCGCGGTCGTCCTGCCGGTTCTGCGCGAGCAGGATCAGCGGGGCCGCGTAGGAGGCTTGGAGGGACAGCACCAGGGTCAGGAAGATGAACGGGTACTCGTCGAACCGCAGCTCCTTCGGCGCGGAGACGTTCCACAGCACCCACAGGATGATGACGACCGTCATCCAGACGATGAACCGCCCGGTGCCCAGGAAGCGGGCGATGCGCTCCGAGAGCCGTCCGAAGGCGTCCGGGTCCCACTCGGGCAGGATGCGCCGCCGAGGGGGGCGCGGCTGGTCCAGCCGGGGCGTCCGCGGCCGTCCGGCGGCCGTGGCCCCCGCCGGCAGCCGTTCGCGCGCGCCGTCGCGCTCACCCGCCATCGGGCACCTCCCCCTCCTCCAGATGGAACTCGGTCTCCCGCCAGTCGCCCGGCAGCATGTGGTCCAGCACGTCGTCCACCGTCACCGCGCCCAGCAGCGACCCCGCCTCGTCCACCACCGGGGCCGCCACCATGTCGTACGTGGCGAAGAACCCGGCGACCACGGGCAGCGACGCCTCCGGCTCCAGCGGCTGCAGGTCGTCGTCCAGCATGGAGCCGACCAGGGTGTAGGGAGGGTCGCGCAGCAGCCGCTGGAAGTGCACGGTGCCCAGGTACTTGCCCGTCGGGGTCTCCTCCGGCGGCCGGCAGACGTACACCTGCGCCGCGTGGGCCGGCGACAGGTCGGGCTCGCGGATCCGGGCGAGGGCGTCCGCGACGGTCGCGTCCGGCCGCAGGATGATCGGCTCCGTGGTCATCAGCCCGCCCGCGGTGTGCTCCTCGTACGACATCAGGCGGCGCATGTCGGCCGCGTCCGCGGGCCGCATCAGGCTCAGCAGCCGCTCCTTGTCCGCTTCCGGCAGCTCGCCCAGCAGGTCGGCCGCGTCGTCGGGGTCCATCGCCTCCAGCACGTCGGCGGCCCGCTCCTCCGCCAGCACGCCCAGGATCTCGATCTGGTCGTCCTCGGGCAGCTCCTCCAGGACGTCCGCGAGCCGGTCGTCGTCGAGGGCGGCGGCCACCTCCGCCCGCCGCTTGGGCGAGAGGTGGTGCAGCACGTTGGCGAGGTCGGCGGGGCGCAGCTGCTCGAAGGTGGCCAGCAGGTTCTCGGCGCCCTGCCCGTCCTCCTCCAGGGAGAAGCCGGTGACGGCGGACCACTCCACGGTCAGCGTCTCGCCCTTGCCGCGCCGGAACGCCCCGCCCTTCCTGCCCTTGCGCACGAAGACCCGGTCGATCTCCCACTCGCGGCGTGCCTGGAGCTGATGCACCGACAGGTCCAGGACGGTGACCTCCTCGCCGCTGTCCACCAGCGTCACCCGCCGGTCGAGCAGTTCGCCGAACACCAGCCGCTCGGTGGGCCGCTGCTCGAAGCGGCGGACGTTGAGCACCCCGGTGGTGATGACCTGGCCGGCCTGCACGGCGGTCACCCGGGTCATGGGCAGGAAGATGCGGCGCCGGGTGGAGAGTTCGACCACCAGACCGAGCAGCCGGGGCGGACGCCGGCCGGGGCGGAGGATGACGACGAGATCGCGCACGCGCCCCACCTGGTCGCCCGCCGGGTCGAAGACGGCGACACCGGAGATGTGCGAGACGAAGAACCGGGGTGCGCCCGATGCCATTCCGGCGGCTCCTTTGCGTGCGTGCGGGGTGCTTCCCTGCCGTGTGCTGCCTGGTGCGTCCGTTATCCGGATTGCCCGCTCGGGTGAGCTTCAGGCTAGCCCGTCCCGATCGGCGGTGCGTCCGTGGCCGGTCCGGACGGACTGACTCCGTCCGGCGTCACCGGCCCCGGTACTCTGCGGTACGCCGTTCAGGTCCCCCGTCAGAGAGGCAGCCCACCTGTGATTCCGATCTCCCAGGGCCGTACCCGCAGGGCCACGCTGGCCGGCGCCGTGTGCGCACTGCTCGTGGCGGGGACGGCGCTCACGGGATGCTCCGAGGATCCGAACGAGGGGACGAACGGCGTCGGCAGGCTCCCCGCCGACCAGATCCAGTCCAAGGCCCAGAAGGCCGCCGCGTCCGTGGGCACCGTGCGGCTGCACGGGACGGTGGAGACCAGCGGCCGCGCCTACACGCTCGACATGCGGCTGAAGGAGCAGGGCGGCATCGGCTCGGTCACCGCCCAGGGACAGACCTTCCGGCTGCTGCGGGTCGGCCAGGAGCTCTTCCTGAAGGCCGACGCCGCGTTCTGGGGGAAGGGCAGCGGCGGCGGGGAGAGCGACTCCAAGGCCGCGGACAAGCTCGCCGCGAAGTACGTCAAGGTGCCCAAGGACGACCCCTCGTACACCAAGTTCATCGGCTTCACCGACAAGAACGTGCTGCTCGGCGGTCTGCTGACGCTGCACGGGGAGCTCAGCACGGACGGTCACCACGAGCAGGGCGGCGTGCGCACCGTCCGGGTCACCGGCGACGACGGGGCCGGCGGCACCCTGGACGTCTCCCTCGAGGGCACGCCGTATCCGCTGCGGCTGGTGCGCGCCGGGGAGGCGGGCACCCTCACCTTCTCCGCCTGGGGCGCCGACTTCCCGCTGGAGAAGCCGTCCAAGGACGACACCCTCGACTACGGCAAGCAGCTCCCGGCCTCCTAGACCGCGTTTCCCCGCCCTGTCGACCAGGGATGAAGCGCGGCTGCTGAGCGGGCGCGCTCACCGGCCGGCCCGGCACGAGGCGGGGACGCCGGTCACCCCGACCCGAGCCCCGGCCCTCCCGCTGATCTGCGACGCTTCCGGGCCCGGGACACGGCCGCCACCATCATCGGCGGGACAATGAGCCCCGCGGCGATCAGGCGGACCAGGCCGACAGGCCAGACCTCCTCGCGACCGGCGAGGCCGAACCAGCCGAGGGCTGTGACCGTGCCCCCGAGCAGCACGAAACCGACGGACCAGCAGCGCTGTGTCCACCGTGGTCCGCCCGACGCGACATAGGGAATCTCGTCCGGCCTGCGCCACGTGTTCCAGCCGATCCACGCGATCAGCGGTCCCATCAGCAACGTGACCACGTCGCCGACCACATCGACCACGGACTCGACCACCGCGTCCCCCTCTCTGGCTTCTCCGGCCTTTCGGCCGACCGGCTCGAGGCGGTGCCCCGGCCTTCATCAGGAGCGCGGGCCCGCGCCACCATGATGATCGAGCCGCTCCTCGCGCACCCCGCCGGGCCGCGGCAGCCTCGATGGCGAGAACCTGCCGGAACCCGGCAAGCATCGGGGCCGGCCGCCGTCCGACGGCCGTGACACGGAGTGCGCATGACAGTCAAGGAGTCCTTTTCAGCGGGGCGGGGCCAGGCGAGGACGACCATCCGGATGCGGGTGGTCGTACGGCGGACGCGCGAGCATCGGCGAGGGCCGGACGACCGGATGAGCACGTGAGGCCGGACCGGTGACAGCGCCACCGCTCAGCCGGCTCGCCCGGTTCCCGAGCCCTGGACGAGCGGCGGGTCCCCCGTCGCGACGACGGACCGCCCAACCGGAACGGATCTTCGTCCGGGCGGACGCCGGCCCCGACCCGACGGCGGGACAGCCCACTTCGGTCACGCCCTTCCTGGCAGGGCAGTGACCGTCACCACCTGGAGGCGGGCGCCGCCGCTGGAGCGCTGAACGTGTTCAGGGGGACCCTCCGAGTGCCCCGGGCCGCTGCCGCGTCAGCCGCGCCGCTTACGCCGGCCCGGCCGGCGCGGCGGCCCGGCCGGCGCCGGCGTCCGGGTCGTCGCGGGGGTGGGCGGCGGGACCGCGGCGAGGTCGCCGTCGGGCAGCGCGGCCGTCGCGCCCGTCGGCTCCAGGCGCAGCACCCGGCACTCGCGGGCCCAGCGCTGCGGCATCGCCTCGCCGTCGGGGGCGTTGAGCCGCTTGCCCTTGAGGCCGTCGACGGCCGCCGTCCACTCCTCGGAGCCCGAGGCCAGTTCACGGACCGCGGCGGTCCAGGTGACCAGCCGGCCGCCCTTGTCCTTGCTGCGCACGGTCACCTCGGCCCGGACCCCGTCGGCGAGTCCCGTCAGGGGCTGTTCACCGGGGCCGTCGCCGACCACGTAGGCGGCGCCCTCGTGCCACACGTGCCACAGCGGACGGGCCGGGACGTCGGGTCCCTCGACCCAGATGAGGCCGGACTTCTTCGTGGCCTCCTCGATGAGGGCCCGGTCGAGCAGCTCGCCTGTCATGCGCCCAGCCTATCCAGGCGCGGGGGCCCGGTTCAGAGCCAGCCGTTGCGCTTCAGCATGCGGTGGATGCCGAGACAGAGGGCGACCGTGACGCCGAGGACCACCGGGTAGCCGTACTTCCAGTGGGTCTCCGGCATGTAGTCGAAGTTCATGCCGTACACCCCGCACACCATCGTCGGCACGGCGATGATCGCGGCCCACGAGGTGATCTTGCGCATGTCCTCGTTCTGCGCCACGGACGCCTGCGCGAGGTTGGCCTGGAGGATGGAGTTCAGCAGCTCGTCGAAGCCGATGACCTGCTCCTGCACCCGGGCCACGTGGTCGGCGACGTCCCGGAAGTACTTCTGGATCTCCGGGTCGATCAGACGCATCGGCCGCTCGCTGAGCAGCTGCATCGGCCGCAGCAGCGGCGCCACGGCCCGCTTGAACTCCAGCACCTCGCGCTTGAGCTGGTAGATCTCACCGGCGTCCGTGCCGCGCGGGGTGCCCTTGCGGCCGGGGGAGAAGACCTTGGTCTCGACCTCGTCGATGTCGTCCTGCAGGGCGTCGGCGACCGCGATGTAACCGTCCACCACATGGTCGGCGATGGCGTGCAGCACCGCCGAGGGGCCCTTGGCCAGCAGCTCCGGATCGTCCTGGAGGCGGTGGCGCAGGGCGCGCAGGGAGCCCTGGCCGCCGTGCCGGACGGTGATGAAGAAGTCCCGGCCGGTGAAGCACATGACCTCGCCGGTCTCCACGATCTCGCTGCTGGAGGAGACACGGTCGTGGTCGAGGTAGTGGACGGTCTTGAAGACCGTGAACAGGGAGTCGTCGTAGCGCTCCAGCTTGGGCCGCTGGTGGGCCTGGACGGCGTCCTCCACGGCCAGCGGGTGCAGCCCGAACTCGGCGGCGATTCCCGCGAATTCGGCTTCCGTGGGCTCGTGCAGGCCGATCCAGACGAAGCCCCCGTCGCGGCGCACCCGGCGCATCGCGTCCTGGGGGCCGAGCGGGCCGCCCTCGGTGTCCAGGCGGCGGCCGTCCCGGTAGACGGCGCAGTCGACGACGGCGGTGGCCGTCGCGCGCTCCCGCGTGGTCTCGTACGGGCCGCTGTCCTTGCGCAGCGAGACACGGGAGGGACGGACCACGGCGCGCAGGTCGCGGATCATCGACATGGCGGGCTCCTTCGCGAACGGGCAACGAAAGGCGCCGGGGCGACGGGTGGAACAACCCGGAATGAGGACGTCCTGGACTGCGGATGTTTGGCACGTCCACAAAGCGGGCAGCACCGCACCGTCGCGGTGGCGAGCTTCGTCGCTGACACAGCTACTGGGGCAGATCGGTCAGAACGAAACGAGTGCTCTTCCGATGAAGACGCGCGAAGCGAAAGGCGGGAGCCGAAAGGAGAACAGCTGCCTCAGCGGGCGGAAGAGCGGGTGATACTGCACGGTCGACTTCGGTCCATGCCAGCCCCACCTCCTCCGGCCGGTCCCTCGTGAGGGACGATCGTGATCCCCTGGGGGATTCCCCCGTCAACGGGGAGTGCCATACGGGCGTTCGGGCATTGAGCGGACTTCCCCAGGGCCCTGAAGGCCTGGGCGGCGCCGCTGTGGCGTGCTGCCCGAACCACCGGCCAAGCGTATCAGCCGACCGCTGTGTCAAGGCTTTGCTTTGCCCGGTACTGACGAGTTCTATGCTCGCCGCATGGCTGATGTTCTTCCTCTGGTCGAGGCCCGGCTGCGCACCGCGCTGGGCGAACCGGACGCGCGCGCGGCGGTCACCTTCCTGGGCACGGACCGCATCGAGGTGCTGCGGTTCCACGAGGGGGACATCGTGCGCTACGCGACCCTCGGCATGTCCGCGCAGCCCATGGCGGACCCCACGGCCATGATCGCGGACCCGGTCGCGGGACCCCGGGCCGAGCTGGTGCTGTCCGTGCGCGGCGGCGTCGCCGACACCGACAAGGTGCTCCGCCCGCTCGCCGTGCTCGCCGCGTCCCCGCAGGTCGAGGGGCTCGTCGTGGCGCCCGGCGCCTCGCTCGACGTGGGGGAGCCGCTGTGGCCCGGCGCCCCGTTCACCTCGGTGCTGGTCGCCGAGCCGGGCGGCCTGGTGGAGGACCTCGAACTCGACGCGCCCCTGGAGCCCGTGCGCTTCCTGCCGCTGCTGCCGATGACGCCGAACGAGGCCGCCTGGAAGCGCGTGCACGGCGCCCAGGCGCTCCAGGAGCGGTGGCTGGACCACGGCACGGACCTCAGGGACCCGTCCCGGAGGTCCGTGCCGCTGGAGTGAGGAAGCTCACCAACGCCGCTGCCGGGACGCTCGGTTGGCGAAGACGCCGACCCCGGTGGCGTGCGGGGGCCGAAAGCCCCCTCCGCCCCGGCGGTGAGCACGTCGGCCCGGTGCTTCGGCCGCGGGACGCGGGGAGGCGCCGGACGGCCGGCCGGAGAGGGGCGGGACGCGCACGCGGCAGACGGGCCACGCGTGCTCGGTGCGCGGGGCGTCCGTCTCGGTCCGTGCGCCGCCGTTCCGCCCGGTCGGGTGATCGTCCTTGACGTGGCGCCGCGGACCTAGGACCGTGGGGCCCTATGAGGGGCGAACCCAGTTGCCCGAAGTGCGGTGGCCGGGTCAGGGCTCCCGGCCTCTTCTCGGATGCCTGGCAGTGCGCTGCGCACGGCACCGTGCACCCGCTGCAGCCCGTGATACCGCCGAGCGTCGAGGCCCTCGAAGTCGTCGTGCGCCGCGCCGAGGTGCCGGTGTGGATGCCGTGGCCGCTGCCGGTGGGCTGGCTCTTCACGGGGGTGGCGTCCGCGGGCGACGACCGCAGCGGGGGCCGGGCGACGGCCGTCGCGTGCACCGGCCCCGGGCCGCTCGGCGGGATGGGCGAGCTCATCCTGGTCGCCGAGGAGCTCGGCGTCGGACTCGGCGCGCGGTACGCGGGCATCGACGGCCCGGACCCCGGGCCCTCCATGGACGTCGAGAAGCCGCCCCCGGTCAAGGTGCTGGCCGCAGGACGCCCCACCCCGCTCTGGCACGTCTCCCGCACGCCCGACGACCGCGCCGTGTTCGCGGGCGAGGCGCTCGGCCTGTGGCTGTGGGCCGTGGTGTGGCCCGAGCAGTCGGGGCTGCTGATGTACGACGAGCTGGTCCTCGCCGACCTGCGGGACGCCGGCGCCGAGGTGGAGCTGGTGCCCTGCGGCGCCCTGTCGCCGCGCCTGCTGGAGGCGTAGCCGGACGCGGCCGGTGATGTAGGGGGCGCCTGGCGGGTTCGGGTGTGACAGGGGTGGCCGAAAATCCGGTTATCCTGGAGCGTCCCCCTCCGTCCGTCACGCTTGGAGGAACGCGTCGTGCGCATCGACCTGCACACCCACTCCACCGCGTCCGACGGCACGGACACCCCGGCCGAGCTGGTCCGCAAGGCCGCCGCGGCCGGACTCGACGTCGTCGCCCTCACCGACCACGACACCACGCGCGGCCACGCCGAGGCGCTCGCGGCGCTGCCGCAGGGCCTCACCCTGGTCACCGGCGCCGAACTCTCCTGCCGCCTCGACGGCGTCAGCATGCATCTGCTGGCCTACCTGTTCGACCCCGAGGAGCCCGCCCTGCTCGCCGAGCGCGAGCTGGTCCGCGACGACCGGGTGCCGCGCGCCAAGGGCATGATCGCCAAGCTGAACGAACTGGGCGTGCCGGTCACCTGGGAGCAGGTCGCCCGGATCGCCGGCGACGGCTCGGTGGGCCGCCCGCACGTGGCCAGCGCGCTCGTCGAACTCGGCGTGGTGGCGAGCGTGAGCGACGCGTTCACCCCGGAGTGGCTGGCCGACGGCGGCCGGGCGTACATGCCGAAGCACGAGACCGACCCCTTCGAGGCCGTACGGCTGGTGAAGAACGCGGGCGGCGTCGCCGTCTTCGCGCACCCGGCCGCGGTCAAGCGGGGCCGAACCGTGCCGGAGTCCGCGATCGCGGAGCTGGCCGAGGCCGGTCTCGACGGCATCGAGGTCGACCACATGGACCACGACGCCGGCACGCGCGCGCGGCTGCGCGGCCTGGCGGGCGAGCTGGGTCTGCTGGTGACCGGATCGAGCGACTACCACGGCAGCCGGAAGACCTGCGTCCTCGGCGAGTTCACCACGGACCCCGAGATCTACGGCGAGATCACGCGGCGGGCGACCGGAGCGTTCCCGGTGCCGGGGGCCGGCGGGGCGGCCTGAGCCCCGCGGGGGCCGGCGGGTCCTGAGCCCCGCACCCCTGCTCCCCCTCCCTCGCCTTTCTCTTCGTCCCTCCCTTTTCCTTCCTCGTTCTCGCGCAAGGCAGTCATGTTCGACGTCGCCGTCTTCGGCTCTCTCTTCCTGACCCTTTTCGTCATCATGGATCCCCCGGGGATCACCCCGATCTTCCTCGCGCTGACCGCGGGCCGCCCGGCCAAGGCGCAGCGGCGCATGGCCTTCCAGGCCGTCTGTGTGGCGGGCGGCGTGATCACCGTCTTCGGTCTGCTCGGCCACCAGATCCTGGACTACCTGCACGTCTCCATCCCGGCGCTGATGATCGCCGGCGGTCTGCTGCTCCTGCTGATCGCGCTGGACCTGCTCACCGGCAAGACCGACGAGCCCAAGCAGACCAAGGACGTCAACGTCGCGCTGGTCCCGCTGGGCATGCCGCTGCTGGCCGGGCCGGGCGCGATCGTGTCGGTCATCCTCGCCGTGGAGAAGGCCGACAGCGTCACGGGGCAGGTGTCGGTCTGGTCGGCGATCCTCGCCATCCACGTCGTCCTGTGGCTGGTGATGCGCTACTCGCTGCTGATCATCCGGGTCATCAAGGACGGCGGCGTGGTGCTGGTGACACGGCTGGCGGGCATGATGCTCTCCGCCATCGCCGTCCAGCAGATCATCAACGGCGTCACACAGGTGATCCAGGGCGTCTGACCCGCGCCCGGACCCGGTGCCGCGAGACACACCGGAGCCCCCGTACCGAGCAGGTACGGGGGCTCCTCAAGCATGCGCACAGTGCACCGGGAAGCGGCTCGTACGGCCGCCCACCCGCGGTGCGGGGGTTACGAGGCCGGTGTGTCGGCCGGGCGGATCCACAGACGCTGCCCCACGGCGGCAGCCTGCTGAACGATGCGGTTGACGGAGGCGGCGTCCACGACGGTCGAGTCCACGGGCGTGCCGTCGATGTCGTCGAGTCGCATGATTTCGAAGCGCAAGGGCTTCTCCCTTCGTCTGGTCATCCTCCTGAAGGAGAACTACTGGGTGAAGGCCCACGGACCGGACGGGTCCGTGTGCCGCACAGGGTCCAACGGGCTGTGTGGTGCAAACATTCCCTACACTAAGGAAAACTTTCAATCGGTTAAATACTGACGAGTAAGGCTTTCGAAGAGGACCGACCGGGACCGGTTGTGTTCGTAGCGTGACCAGCGGAACAATGACAGGTGATGAACGACGACCTCACGGCCCTGCACGCCCGTATCGACCGCACGAACGAGCTGCTCCAGCGCATGCTCGCCGAGGTGGCCAAGACGCCCTCGACCCACGCGATCTTCGTGGACGCCGGCTACCTCTACGCGGCCGCCGGGCGACTCGTCGCGGGGACGGAGGACCGCCGCGCCTTCGACCTCGACGCCGAGGGGCTGATCGACGCGCTCATCGACCGCGCCCGCACCGTCTTCGCCGACAGCAGGCTGCTGCGCGTCTACTGGTACGACGGCGCCCGGCGCCGCATCCACACCGCCGAGCAGCAGTCCATCGCCGAACTGCCCGACGTCAAGGTCCGCCTCGGCAACCTCAACGCCAACAACCAGCAGAAGGGCGTCGACTCCCTGATCCGCTCCGACCTGGAGTCACTGGCCCGGCACCGCGCCATCAGCGACGCGGCCCTGCTCGGCGGCGACGAGGACCTGGTCTCCGCCGTCGAGGCGGCCCAGGGCTACGGCGCCCGGGTCCACCTGTGGGGCATCGAGGCGCCCGAGGGCCGCAACCAGGCCGAGCCGCTGCTCTGGGAGGTCGACAGCCAGCGCACCCTCGACCTGGACTTCTTCAAGCCCTACGTCTCCCGGCGCACGGCGCCCGCGTACGAACCGGCGGGCGGCCGGCCCACCCGCGAGGACGTCCGCTTCGTCGGCGCGCAGATCGCCGCGAAGTGGCTGGTCTCGCGCGGCCGCGAACCCATGATGGAACTGCTCCCCGGCCACCCGTACCTGCCCGGCTCCGTCGACCAGGACCTCCTGGTCGAGGCCGAAGGACTCCTCCAGTACTCCCTCCGCGGCCAGGCCGACCTCCGCCGCGCCCTCCGCGACGGCTTCTGGGACCACCTGCAGGCGCAGTACTAGGCCGGCGGGATCTCCGCGGGGCCGTCCCGGCCGACGGTGACCGCCCAGGTCACGCCGGACGGTGCGGTCACGCGCACGGTCCCGGCCCGGTGGGCGGCCGGCAGGGCGAGGGTGTGGGACGTGACGGCGGGCTTCCCGGCGCCGCACGCGACCGGGAAGTCCGCGTGCAGCACGGGTATCCGCACCTGCACGGTCCCGGCGCCCCGGCAGCTGACGGCGACGGTCAGGACCTCGCCCCGGTCGCCGGGCGCGTAGGAGAAGGCCGCGTTGCCGTGGGCGGGGCCGTGCGCGCCGGCCGTGCCGCCGTCGAGCGCCGGCGGGGTCACCGGGGCGCTCGGCCGGGCAGCGGGACCGCTGCCGGCGGTGGCCGGCGGGGAGGGGGCGGGGCGGCCGGGGGTGTCCGCCCCCGACGTGCAGCCGACGGCCGCCGAGAGCAGGATCAGGGCGCCGGCGCTGCGGGCGTGGTTCATGAGGCCGCCAAGGTGTCGAAGAAGTCGGCGAGGGCCTGGGCGGTGGGGACGGGGCGGTCGACGGTGGGCGTGTGACCGGCACCGTCGACGATCGTACGGCGGGCCGACAGGCGGCGGGCCATGGCGTCGAGGTCCGGGACCGGCCAGGTGTCGTCGTGCGAACCGGAGAGGACGTGGAACGGCAGCGGGACGGCGGCCAGTTCCGCGACCCGGTCCGGCTCGGTGCACAACTGCCGTCCGGTGGCGATCAGTTGTGCGGGCTTGGTGCTCAGCCAGCGTTTCCTGAGCTGCTCCGGGCCGCCGATTCCGCGTGCGGGGCCGCCCACTTCCTCCGGCGGGCCCATCGCCAGGATCGCCTCCCAGCACTCCTCCATCGACATCACCGCAAGAGCGTCCCGCAGCAGCTTCACCCGCTGTTCCTGGGAAACGGGGACGCGGGCGGCGCCCGAGGACACGAGCGTCAGCGAGCGGAAGGGGGAGTGGTCCAGCACGACGGCCGCGCGGGCGATCTGACCGCCCATCGAATGGCCGACGAGATGCACGGGAGCGTCGCAGGCGCGCGCCTGCGCCAGCACGTCCTTCGCCAACTCGTCCTGTGCGTACGCCGCTTCGTCGTCGGCGGGGCCGTCCGACCCGTGCTGGCCGCGCCCGTCCACGGCGACGGCACGGTAGCCGCGCGCCGCGAGCGGTGCGAGGACCAGCGTGAAGTCCTCCTTGCTGCCGGTGTATCCGGGCAGGAGCAGCACGGTTCCCCGCGCCGGGGTCCCGGCGGCCGGCGGAACGTCCAGGACGGCAAACTCGCCCCGCGCGGTGGGGAGCCGGCGAGGGCGGAGGGCGGGGAGGTGAGCGGGGGAGGAGGTGGTGATCACCCGGGTGAGGGTAGCGGGGCGCGCACACGCCGACGGCCCGGCCCCGCGAGCGGGGACCGGGCCGTCGGCGTCGGTGCGGTGTCAGCTCTCCGCGGGGGCCGCGGCCTTACGGGTGCGGCGGACCTTCGGCTCCGCCGTCTCCGTGGCCTCCGGCGCGGACGCGGCGACCTTGCGGGTCCGGCGGCGCGGCGCGGTGGCCTCAGCGGTCTCCCCTTCCGGAGCGGCCTGCGCCGGCACCGTCTTGCGGGTGCGGCGCGGCTTGGCCTCGGCGCCCTCGGCCGCGTCCACGGCGGCCTCCGCCTTCTTGGCCGCGGTCTTCCGCGTGCGCTTCGGCTTCTCCGCGGCCCCGGCCTCCGGCGCGGACTGCGCCGGGATCTCCACGGCCTCCGCCTCGGCGGCCTTGCGCGTCCGGCGGCGCGGCGCGGTCTCGGCGCCCTCGGCCGCGTCCACGGCGGCCTCCGCCTTCTTGGCCGCGGTCTTCCGCGTGCGCTTCGGCGCGGCCTCTGCGGCCTCGGCCGTGGCGTCGGCCTCGGCGGCGACCGCCTTCTTGCGGGTGCGGCGCGGCTTGGCCTCGGCGGTGACGGTGCCTTCGGCGGTCTCGACCGCGGTCTCCGCCTTCGCGGCGGCCTTACGGGTGCGCTTCGGCGCGGCCTCGGCGACCTCCGTCACGCCCTCGGCGGTGTCGACCGCCGTCCCGGCGGTCTCGGCGGTCTCGGCGGTCTGGGCCGTCTTGCGGGTGCGGCGACGGCGCGGCGCGGTGTCCTCCGCCGGAGCGGGCTCCGCCGTGGCGGACTCCTCGGCTGCGGGCTCCGGGACCGACGGCTGGTCCGCCACGTCCTGGGCCTGCTCGGCCGACCGGCGGGTGCGGCGACGGCGCGGCTTCTCGGCGGAGGCCGCGGGCGTCTCGAGGCCGTCCGCCGACGGGCCCTCGGCCGTGTCGAGGGCGGTCTCCGCCGCCCCCTGCTCCACCGGGCTCACCGCGGCGGCGGTGGCCCCGCCGCGGGTGCGGCGACGACGGCGCGGGGTGCGCGCGGGGGCCTCACCGGCCTCCGTCTCCCCGGCGTCCACGGAGGCCGCCGCGGCGGACTGCGGGCCCGTCTCGTCGACCGGCGCCCCGCCACGGGTACGGCGACGGCGGCGCGGCGTGCGCGGCGACGCCTCACGCTCCTCGGAACGGGAACCGCGGCGCCCGTCACGGCCGTCACGGCCGCGCGGTCCACGGCCGCCGACCTCGCCCAGGTCCTCGATCTCCTCCGCCTCCAGCCCGGCCCGGGTGCGCTCCGACCGGGGCAGGACGCCCTTGGTGCCCTCGGGGATGCCCAGGTCCGTGTACAGGTGCGGGGAGGTGGAGTAGGTCTCCGCCGGGTCGCCGAGGCCCAGGTCCAGCGCCTTGTTGATCAGCTGCCAGCGCGGGATGTCGTCCCAGTCGACCAGCGTGATCGCCGTACCCTTCGCGCCCGCGCGGCCGGTGCGGCCGATGCGGTGCAGGTACGTCTTCTCGTCCTCGGGGGACTGGTAGTTGATGACGTGCGTGACGCCCTCGACGTCGATGCCGCGCGCGGCGACGTCGGTGCAGACGAGCACGTCCACCTTGCCGTTGCGGAAGGCGCGCAGGGCCTGCTCGCGGGCGCCCTGGCCGAGGTCGCCGTGGACCGCGCCGGAGGCGAAGCCGCGCTGCTTCAGCTGGTCGGCCAGGTCTGCGGCGGTGCGCTTGGTGCGGCAGAAGACCATGACCAGGCCACGGCCGTCGGCCTGCAGTATCCGCGCGACCATCTCGGGCTTGTCCATGTTGTGCGCGCGGTAGACGAACTGCTTGGTGTTCGCGACCGTGGCGCCCTCGTCGTCCGGCGCGGTGGCGCGGATGTGCGTGGGCTGCGACATGTAGCGGCGGGCCAGGCCGATGACCGCGCCCGGCATGGTGGCCGAGAACAGCATGGTCTGCCGCTTCACCGGAAGCAGGTTGATGATCTTCTCGACGTCGGGCAGGAAGCCGAGGTCCAGCATCTCGTCGGCCTCGTCGAGGACGAGGGCCTTGACGTGGGACAGGTCCAGCTTCTTCTGCCCGGCGAGGTCGAGCAGCCGGCCCGGGGTGCCGACGACCACGTCGACGCCCTTCTTCAGCGCCTCGACCTGCGGCTCGTAGGCCCGGCCGCCGTAGATCGCGGTGACGCGCACGTTCCGCACCTTGCCGGCGGTCAGCAGGTCGTTGGTGACCTGCGTGCACAGCTCGCGGGTGGGGACGACGACCAGCGCCTGCGGCGTGTCGGTGAGGTCCTCGGGCTTCGCGCGGCCCGCCTCCACGTCGGCGGGGACGGTGACCCGATCGAGGAGCGGAAGGCCGAAGCCGAGCGTCTTTCCGGTGCCGGTTTTGGCCTGGCCGATGACGTCCGTGCCCGACAGGGCCACGGGGAGCGTCATCTCCTGGATGGGGAAGGGTGTGGTGATGCCGACGGCTTCAAGGGCTTCGGCGGTCTCGGGGAGGATCCCGAGCTCTCGGAACGTCGTAGTCAGGGTGCTGCCTCTTCTGTGTGCGCGGTGCGAGGCGAGCGCGGGGGTCGTGTAGGGACCGTGCCGGGGACGACGGCTGCCATACGGTCGGGGCCGTAGGACACGGGACCACTGCCGACGCTCGAGCGCTCGTACCGCTGAGGTGTCCCTCCGGACTCCGTACGCGATGTGCCGTACGACTTCAGAGGGCTGTCGGGTCGGAGCCGATCGGGCCACCGACCGGGCATCCTCATATGCATGCGGCCCGTCGGGCACGTCCGAGTACGTCGGAATGCTCAGCAGGCGCATTACCACCATACCCCGGATTCGCGCACACGCCATGGCCGATTTGGTCACGTAGCCGTCGTCACACCGATCGGCCGGGATCCTCCGGGGCGGGCCGGGCGGACTATTGTGCGCAGCATGACGAGCCCTGACAGCCCTGACAACGCCGCAGACACCCCCGAGACCCCCGCCGAACGGACCGGCGTCGCCGCCATGGACTGGGCCGCCGCCTCCGCCGACCCCCAGTACCGCGCCGCTGTCGTGGATCTGCTCGGCGCGCTCGCGTACGGGGAGCTGGCGGCGTTCGAGCGGCTCGCGGAGGACGCCAAGCTGGCGCCGACGATGGCGGACAAGGCGGAGCTGGCGAAGATGGCCTCGGCGGAGTTCCACCACTTCGAGCGGCTGCGGGACCGGCTGGCCGAGATCGGCGAGGAGCCGACGCAGGCCATGGAGCCGTTCGTCGCCGCCTACGACGGCTTCCACAAGCAGACGGCGCCGTCCGACTGGCTGGAGGGCCTGGTCAAGGCGTACGTGGGCGACTCCATCGCCAGCGACTTCTACCGCGAGGTCGCGGCGCGCCTGGACTCCGACACCCGCGCGCTGGTCCTGGCCGTCCTGGACGACACGGGGCACGGCGGTTTCGCCGTGGAGAAGGTGCGCGCGGCGATCGAGGCGGACCCGCGCGTCGGCGGACGGCTCGCGCTGTGGGCGCGCCGGCTGATGGGCGAGGCGCTGTCCCAGTCCCAGCGGGTGGTCGCCGACCGGGACGCGCTGTCGACGATGCTCGTGGGCGGCGTCGCGGACGGGTTCGACCTGGCGGAGGTCGGCCGCATGTTCTCCCGCATCACGGAGGCCCACACCAAGCGGATGGCGGCGCTGGGTCTGGCCGCCTGACGGCACCGGCGCAGGTGCCCGACCGCCGCGGCCGGACGGTCCCCCGGGGGAGGCGTCAGGGGCGGCGGCCCGACGACGGTGGCCCCGGTGCGGTCCGGCGGGGCGCACGGCAGCCTGGTGGCCGGCCGGACGGGGCCGGGGAGGCGGTCGGTCGCGGTGGCCGGTGCCCGGTGTCCGGCCGAAGAGGCGGACGACGGCTCGGCAGGGCGGACGGAGCCTGGTGGCCGACGGGGCGGGGCCGGGGAGGCGGTCGGTCGCGGTGGCCGGCGTTCCGGTGCCCGGCCGAGGAGGTGGGCGACCGTCCGGCAAGGGCGGTCAGGCCGTCGCAGAGTGGCGGAGGCGGCCCGCGGGGCGCAGCAGCAGGGACAGCGAGGCGGCCGAGACGATCGCCGAGCCGAGCAGCATCGTCAGCAGGTTGCCCGCGTCCAGCGCGGTGTTCATGAGGAAGGCGCCGAAGAGCGCTCCGGCCACACCGGTCGCCAGGACCAGCGCGCGCCGGGGGAGCCGGTGCGACAGGCGGTGGTACGCCCCCCACGCCAGGGCCAGGCCGAGGATCGCGGAGCTGAGCGCTTCCAGAAGCATGTCGGGGTCCCTCCCACACGGCCGGCCTGCTCGTCCAGGTTTTTGTCCTGTCCCGACTTACCCCTGACCTGCGGAATCCAATCCACTCCGGACGGCATCGGGTGTAGGCCGTCCGGGGGTTTCCCGGTCCCGGACCGGACCCGGACACGAGAGAGGGGCCCGGCGGTGAGAACCGCCGGGCCCCTCTCCTGCGCGTTCCGCTCCCGGCCCGCCCTACAGCGCGCCGAAGCCCACCTTGCGCGGGGCCGGCTCGCCGATCTCGACGTAGGCGAGACGGTCGGCCGGGACCAGGATCTTGCGGCCGTGCTCGTCCACGAGGCTCAGCAGCTGCGACTTCCCGGCCAGCGCCTCGCTCACCACGCGCTCGACCTCCTCGGCGCTCTGACCGCTCTCCAGAACGATCTCGCGGGGCGCGTGCTGCACGCCGATCTTGACCTCCACGGCTATGTCCCTCCGACGGTCAGTGAAGTGCGCGACCTTCCGCGCCGTACCTGCACACATTAGCCCGGTGAGGGGATCCGCACGCTCCGCCCGGCAACGCCAACAGCGAACAGCCGGCGGGAACAAACGACCGCCGGCCTCCCGCCGGTCAGTGGTGCTGGTCGCTGCCGTGCAGCGGGAACCCGGCGATGCCCCGCCAGGCCAGCGAGGTCAGCAGCTGCACCGCCTGGTCGCGCGGCACACTGCGGTCGCTGTGCAGCCAGGACCGCGCCACCACCTGGGCGAGCCCGCCGAGCCCCGACGCCAGCAGCATCGACTCCGCGCGCGACAGGCCGGTGTCCTCGGCGATGACGTCGCAGATGGCCTCCGCGCAGTCGTTGGTGACCTTGTCGACGCGCTCGCGCACGGCGGGCTCGTTCGTCAGGTCCGACTCGAAGACCAGGCGGAAGGCACCGCCGTCGTCCTCGACGTACGCGAAGTAGGCGTCCATGGTCGCCCGCACGCGCTGCTTGTTGTCCGTCGTCGACGCCAGCGCGTGCCGCACCGACTGGATCAGCGCCTCGCAGTGCTGGTCCAGCAGCGCCAGGTACAGGTCGAGCTTGCCGGGGAAGTGCTGGTACAGCACCGGCTTGCTCACACCCGCGCGCTCGGCGATGTCGTCCATCGCCGCCGCGTGGTAACCCTGCGCGACGAAGACCTCCTGGGCGGCGCCCAGCAACTGGTTCCGCCGGGCACGGCGCGGAAGGCGTGTACCCCTCGGACGTACCGCGTCCGTCTGCTCGATGGCTGTCACGCCGCCTCCCATTGTCGTCCACATGCGGGGTGAGCCGCGCCGCCATCGTACTTTTCGGTAATCCTGATGTGCGCGGTGCACGTGCAGGATTTCACGGACCGGACAGCGGAAGAAGTGGTACGGACGGTTTCAAACGCTGTCGGAGCGGGCAAGGACTGTCCCCTTCCGGGTCGCTGACGTCCCGGTCGCCGACGTCCCGGCCGGAGCGCTCCTCACCGGTAGTCGTCCTCGTCGAGCGAGACGACACGGGTCTGTTCCACCAGGTCAGCCTCGTTCGCGCGGCCGGGGTCGACATCGGTCAGCGGGTCGTCCTCCTCCAGCCGCACCTCCGTCTGCTGCTCGGTCGCGTCGACCTCCGGCGCCTCGACGTCGTACTCCAGGCCCTCCTGCACGCCCTCGTCCTCCTCGAACGTCTCGGGATCGGTCGGATCCACGGCCATCGCCGGGCTCCCTTCTCGGTCACGCCCCCGAGGCATGCGGGGGCCACGTACGGGTGCCCTCTGTACGAGCCTAGGAGACACCCGATTTCGACGCCATGCGATCCGCGGCCGGAGCGTGACGCGGACGCGCGCCCGGCGCGAAGAGGCTGCGAAGCGGGTGCGGAGGGGGCGCGAAGCGGGTGCGACAGCGGCGCACGGAGGCACGCGGCAATCCTGTGACACCGAACACATGAACCAGGGTGTGATCGTCTCGTAACATTGCCGCATGTCTTCGACCGAGCTGCCGTCCGTGCCGCCCACCAGCGCGCTGCCCGAGTCGGCGGCGGTCAGGGTGGCCGAGGGCGAGCGGCTGAGGTCGGTGCGGCTGCCCGGCGTCACGCTCACGGTCAGATCCCGCCCGCCGGCCCGCGAAGGGCTCCCGCCCGCCTTCTTCGTCCACGGACTCGGCGGCTCTTCACTCAACTGGTCGCCCCTGATGGCCCTGCTGGACGACGTGGTCGACAGCGAGGCCGTGGACCTCCCCGGGTTCGGCGACTCCCCGCCGCCGGACGACGGCGACTACTCGATCACCGCGCACGCCCGCGCGGTGATCCGCTGTCTGGAGGCCACCGGCCGCGGACCGGTGCACCTCTTCGGCAACTCCCTCGGCGGCGCGGTCGCCACACGGGTCGCCGCCGTGCGCCCCGACCTCGTCCGCACCCTCACGCTCGTCTCCCCGGCCCTGCCCGAACTGCGCCCGCAGCGCACCGCCGTCCCCACCGGACTGCTGGCCGTGCCCGGGGTCGCACCGCTGTTCACCCGCCTCACCCGTGAGTGGACCGCCGAGCAACGGGTCCGCGGCGTGATGAACCTCTGCTACGGCGACCCCTCGCGGGTGACGCCGGAAGGCTTCCGGCACGCCGTGCAGGAGATGGAGCGGCGGCAGCGGCTGCCCTACTTCTGGGACGCGACGGCGCGCTCCGCGCGGGGGCTCGTCAGCGCCTACATGCTCGGTGGCCAGCAGGGACTGTGGCGTCAGGCCGAGCGGGTGCTCGCGCCGACCCTGCTCGTCTACGGCGGCCGGGACCAGCTCGTCGGCTTCCGCATGGCGCAGCGCGCCGCCCGCGCCTTCCGCGGCTCCCGGCTCGTGACACTCCCGGACGCGGGGCACGTGGCGATGATGGAGTATCCCGAGACCGTCGCGTTGTCGTTCCGTGAACTCCTGGCGGATACCGCGGATTCCGCGGACGAGGGGGATACTGTGCAGCCGGACGCACAGGGCGATCCGGGTCCGTCCGCCGACACCGGTGGCCCGACCACCACGACCGAGACGACGAGGGGCTGAGGCGCGACGTGGGACGCCACAGCCGTCGCGGACCCGCCCCGAAGGGCGACACCGCGGACACCGCCGCCGCCCGCGGCGCACGTGACGCGGCCGAGGCGCGGTACGACGAGGGCTGGGACGCCCGCCACGCGGCGGCGCAGGCACAGCAGCGGACACACCGGCCGCAGCCTGGCGCCGAGCAGGGGCACGGCCCGTCCCACGACGGGTCCTCCACCGGCACCCCGCCGCAGGGCACGCCGGTGCCCGGGTACGGGACGCCGGGGCACGGCAGGCCGGGTCAGGGCGTACCGCCGCTGCCGGACGGCTGGCAGCAGGACGGAACCCCGGCGCGGGGCGTACCGCGCCACGGCGGCGGCACACCCGCGCGGGGCACCCCCCGGTACGGCGATCCCGCGCAGGGTGCGCCTCGGTACGGGGACGGAACCCCTCCGCGCGGTGTGCCGCAGTACGGTGAGGCAACTTCCGCGCGTGGCGTCCCGCGTCCTGGGGACGGGACCCCCGCGCAGGGCATGCCTCGCCGCGGCGACGGAACCCCGCCGCCGGGTGTCCCCCGGTACGGGGACGGGACCCCCGCGCACGGCACCCCCCAAGTCCGGGGCGGGCACCCCGAGCAGCAGGAGCCCGGGGACGGCTGGGGGACGCTGCACGGACGCACCGCCGCCGGAGCCGGACACGGCGCGCAGGCCGCCGGGCAGGGCGTGCCCCTGCCTAGGCAGCGCCGGGCGCACCCCGAGGGGCCGCGCCGGGACTACGTGGAGGCGTTCGACGGCACCGACGACCTCTTCACCCCGCGCAAGCCCGTCACCCGTGGCCCGGCGGACCCCCACGGCACCGTCACCGACCGGGACAGCACTCCGGCCACCGGCGTCCCCTCGGCCACCGGCACCGCCGACGACGAGCCGCCGACGGGCGTCCCCGCGCAGACCAGGGGCGGCAAGGGGCGCGCGTTCACCGGGATAGCGGCCGCCGCCGTCACCACCGTGCTGGCCGTCGTCGTCGCCGGGCAGGTCGCCGACGAGCACGACACCCCCCGCGTCCAGGCACAGTCCGCCGGCGAGCAGGCGCGCGACGCGCGGGACTCCGCCTCGCGCGGGATCGACCGGGGGACGCCCGGGGCGGCCACGCCCCGTCCGCTGACGTACGAGCAGAAGATGGACCGGAAGTTCCGCCCGGCGGCCACCCGTGCGGGCACGGGGAAGTTCGACGCCGTCCGGGGGATCGACAAGGCGCCCGGCAAGGGGCGGAAGATCACGTACCGGGTGGATGTGGAGCGGGGGCTCGACCTCGACGGCGCCCTGTTCGCCGAGGCCGTGCACCGGACGCTCAACGACCGCCGGAGCTGGGCGCACGACGGCCTCGCCTTCGAGCGGATCGAGTCCGGACAGCCGGACTTCGTGATCACCCTGGCCAGCCCCGAGACGACCGCCGACTGGTGCGCCAAGTCCGGCCTGGACACCACCCAGGACAACGTCTCCTGCGACTCCGCGGCCACCGAGCGCGTGCTGATCAACGCCTTCCGGTGGGCGCAGGGCGCCGAGACGTACGGCGACGAGATGTTCGCCTACCGTCAGATGCTGATCAACCACGAGGTCGGCCACCGCCTCGGCCACAACCACGTCACCTGTGACAAGGACGGCGACCTGGCCCCGGTGATGCAGCAGCAGACCAAGTTCCTCGACCACGACGGGATCAGCTGCCGCCCCAACCCCTGGCCCTACCCCAAGGGCTAGGGTCCCGGCCGCCGGATCCACCGCCCCCTTCGCCACGGGGTGCGCGCCGGGTGACGGTCCCGGCCCGGCGCGCACCCGTAGTGCGCCGGTCTCAGCACGGCGAACGCGACCCGTGCACGGCGAACGCGATCCGTGCGGGAAAGTCACGCCCGTTCACCCCTTTTAGTGGCGTGATGGACAACCGTCCATCACGCCACCGTCCTGTCCGCATACGTTCGTCCCGCTGCGAGCCGCCGGGCCAACGGCGGCTCCCGAGACGGGAGAACGGGGGTGCACACGTGCGCATCGGACTGCTTACGGAGGGTGGCTATCCGTACGTGGGCGGTGAGGGCGGGGTGTGGTGCGACCGCCTGGTGCGCGGGCTCGACCGACACGAGTTCGACGTCTACGCGTTCAGCGCCGGCCAGGCCCAGGAGGACGCGGGCTGGGTCGAGCTGCCGCCCCAGGTCACCAGGGTGCGCACGGCACCGCTGTGGACCGCCGAGGAGGACGGGGTGGCGTACGGCCGCCGCGCACGCCGGCGCTTCACCGAGCACTACGGCGAACTGGCCGCCTCCCTCTGCACCGCCGCGGGGCCCGGCACCGCCGAGGCGGACCGTTTCGCCAGCGCCCTCCACGGACTCGCCGAGCTCTCCCGCGACGAGGGCGGACTGGTCGCCGCACTGCGTTCCGAGCAGGCCGTGCGCGCCCTGGAACGCGCCTGCCGCACGCCGGGAGCCCGCCGTGCGGCGCGCGAGGCCCGCGTCCCCGATCTGCTGACTGTCGCCGACCACCTGGAGCGCGCCCTGCGCCCCCTCTCCCTCGACTGGTACGAGGAGGACGGTCTCGGCGCGGTGGACCTCTGCCACGCCGCGTCCGGCGGCGCCGCGGCGCTCCCGGGCCTGCTCGCCCACCACTTCTTCGGCGTCCCGCTCCTGGTCACCGAGTACGGCGTGCGCCTGCGCACCCACTACCTCACGCGCCCCGACGCCACCCCCGCCGTGCGGTCGCTGCTCGCCGCCTTCCACGGCCTGCTGACCGCCGAGACCTACCGCACGGCCTCCTACCTCGTCCCCGGCGACGCCCACGCCCGCCGCTGGCAGGAGCGCTGCGGCGCCGACCGGGCCAAGCTGCGCACCATCCACCCCGGCATGGACGCGGCGCCGTTCGCGCGCGTCGGGGAGGACCGACCGGGGGACCGGGATCAGCGCGAACGGGCCGACCCGCACACGCTCGTCTGGATCGGCCGGGTGGAGCCCGCCAAGGACCTGGTCTCGCTGCTGCACGCCTTCGCGGAGATCCGCGCGACCGAGCCCGGAACCCGGCTGCGCATGGTCGGCCGCCCCTCCGGCCCGGAGGGCGACGCCTACCGCGGCCACTGCAGGGCCCTGGCCGCACAGCTCTTCCCGGACGAGGCCGGCGGCCCGCACGCCGTCGGGCGGAACCCGGTGTCCTTCGAGGAACTCGGCGGTCCCGGCGCGGAGACTGTCGCCGACGTCCACGCCGGCGGGACCGTCACCGTGCTCTCCAGCGTCGTCGAGGGGTTCCCGCACGGGCTGGTCGAGGCGATGTTCTGCGGACGCGCGACGGTCTCCACGGACGTCGGCGCGGTCGTCGAGGTGATCGGCGGCACCGGTCTCGTCGTACCGCCGCGCAATCCGCGGGCACTCGCCGAGGCGTGCGTCTCGCTGCTGCGCGACCCCGAGCGCCGTGCACGGCTCGGAGGGGCCGCGCGCGCCCGGGCGCTCGAACTGTTCAGCGTCGAGCAGAACGTCACGGCCTACCGCGGCCTCTACCTCGAGACCGTCGCGCGGACCCCGGTACGCCGGCCCGTCCTCGACGGCACCGGGGAGCCGCTGCCCTTCGCCGCGCCCGCCGAGGCCCACGTCCCCGGCCGCTGGACCGAACCCACCCCTCGCGCCGTCCCCACCTGGGCCGTGGAGACGCCGGAGCCCGTCACGGAGCCCGTCCGATGACCGACCTGAACGAACTCGACCGCCGCGCCGTGCCCGGCGCGGCCGACCCGGTCAAGGCGCTGCTGCACCGCCACCGCGGGCTGTGCGAACGCGCCGTGGACCCCTTGGAGATCGCGGCGGGCCTGGAGGCCCACGGCATCACCGACCGGACCGCCGCCCGCTTCCGCCACCGCGACGTCTTCTCCCTCGCGGAGGAGCTCTACGCCCGCGTCCCGCGCGACACCGGCACCGCGACGGACGGCCCCGCCGCACCGGACGCCCCGTGCCGGGAGGCGGCCGGCCGCCGGCCCGTCGCGGCGCTCCTGCTCCCGCTGCTGCCCGGCGCGCTCTGTGCTGCCTCCCTGGCCGTCCTGTTCCGCACCCACGGCCAGACCCGCCTGTACGCGGCGGCCATCGGCGCGCTCGCCGTCGCCCTCGCCCTGCGCGCCGCGCTGCGCCGCGGGCCGCTGGCCGTCCCCGACGGCCTCTCCTCCCGGCCGGCGGCCACCGGCTCCTGGACCTGCTGGCTCCTCGCCTACGCCGTGCTGGGCGACGGCCTGCTGCGCACCGCGATCGCCGGCGGCCCCGACGGACTGCCCGACGGCACCGCGGACGGCGACTGGCCGCTGACCCTCGCGCCGCTCCCGGCCCTCACTCTCGCCTGTGCGCCCGCGACCTGGGCGGCCGGTCTCTTCACCACCCGCGCCCGCCGCAAGCTCACCTCCAGCCGCGGCCTGGAGGACTTCGCGGCTTCGGTGCGGCCCGTGCTGCTGGGCGCGGTCGCCCTGTTCCTGGGGGCGCTGGCCGCGCTCGTCGCCCTGTGCGCGCCGTTCCTCGACACGGGGCGCTTCTCCCCGGCGGTCCTCGCGCTCGGCGCCCTCCTCTTCGTCGCCCGCCTGCTCACCGTGCACGGCTTCACCCACGCCCCGCGCGTGATCCTCATGCTCACCGCGGCCGCCCAGGTGCTCGCGCCCGCCACCGTCTTCGCGGCCCGGCTGCCCGGCTGTGCCGCGCTGGGCGTGCCGGTGGAGGCCCTCACCACCGCCTGGGGCCCCGCCGCCGTACCCGTCCTGACCTGCGGTGCGGGCGCCCTGACCCTGCTGGTCCACGCCTCCCGCACCCTCACCCGCGCCTCGGCGCACCAGCGGCCGGAGCAGCCGCGGTGACCGGCCGCGACGGCCGCGGCCCGGAGCACCCGACCCGATTCGAAGGAGAACCCCGCATGACCTGCCGTCCCGTCACCGACCACCGCGAAGGAGCCGACCGATGAGGGTCCTGCTGATCGGAGCCAACGGCTACCTCGGCCGCTTCGTGGCCGACCGCCTGCTCGCCGACCCCGCCGTCCAGCTCACCGCCCTCGGCCGCGGTGACGACGCCGACGTCCGCTTCGACCTCGCCACCGGCAGCCCCGGCGCCCTCACCCGCTTCCTCGACGCCGTCCACCCCGGTGTGGTCATCAACTGCGCGGGCGCCACCCGGGGCGGCGCCCGCGAACTCACCCGGCACAACACGGTCGCCGTCGCCACCGTCTGCGAGGCGCTGCGCCGCAGCGGCTGCGGGGCGCGACTCGTCCAGATCGGCTGCGGCTCCGAGTACGGGCCCAGCCAGCCGGGCTCCTCCACGGCCGAGGACGCCGTCCCCCGCCCCGGCGGCCCGTACGGCGTCAGCAAGCTCGCCGCCACCGAACTGGTCCTCGGCTCCGGCCTGGACGCCGTGGTGCTGCGGGTCTTCTCGCCCGTCGGCCCCGGCACCCCCGCCGGCTCCCCGCTCGGCCGGCTCGCCGAGGCGATGCGCCGCGCCATGCAGTCCGGCGACGGCGAGCTGAAGCTCGGCGGGCTCGGCGTCCAGCGCGACTTCGTCGACGTCCGTGACGTGGCCCGCGCCGTGCACGCCGCCTCGCTCTCCGCCGCGCAGGGCGTCATCAACATCGGCTCCGGCCGCGCCGTCCGCCTCCGGGACGCCGCCGCGCTCCTCGCCCGGGTGGCCGGCTACGGCGGCGCCCTCAACGAACTCGACGGCCTGCCGCACCACGGGCCCGTCCACGCCACGCACACCGCCCACGCGACCCACCTGCGGGCGACCGTCGGACACCCGCGCGCCGAGACGGACCACCACCCCGCCGCGACCGCCGCCTTCCCGTACCCCGACGGGTGCGGGGCCTGGCAGCAGGCCGACGTGCGCACCGCCCGCGACCGCCTCGGCTGGCGCCCCCGCATCAACCTCGAGGAGTCGCTGGCGGACATCTGGATGGAGGCGGCATGCCGTATCTGACCCGGCCGAGACAGGGAGCCACGGCCACCGGGCTCGGCACCGGCCTCGGCGTCCCGGGCGTCGCCCACCCGCTCCTCGCCCCCGACGAGTGGAACCGGCTCAACCGGCCCGGCACACCCCTGCACTGGGTGGTGCTGGACGTGGCCGACGGCCCCGGCGTCCAGCCGGACCCGCGCTGCCTGGAGGCGGCGGGCGGCCTGCGCAACGCGGGCGTGCGCGTCCTCGGCCACGTCGACACCGCCTACGGGCTGCGGAGCTTCGGGGAGATCGTCTCGGACGCCCACCGCTTCCTCGACTGGTACCGGGTCGACGGCTTCCTCCTCGACCGCTGCCCCGCCGGCCGCGAGGACCTGCCCGAGCTGCGGCGCACCGTCGCCACCCTCCGGGTGATCCACGAGGACGCCCACGTCGTCCTCGGCCACGGCACCCACCCGTACCCCGGCTACGCCGACCACGCCGACCAGCTCGTCACCTACTCCGGCCCGTGGAACGACTACCGCTGGTCCCAGGCGGCCGAGTGGACCGCCGACCATCCGCCCGAGCGGTTCTGCCACTTCGTGCACGGCGTGCCCCGGCCGCACATGGAGGAGGCGCTGCGCATCGCCCGCTGGCAGGGCGCCGCCACCGTCTACTTCACCGACCACTCGGACCGCGTCTCCGGCCGCGCGGGACCGGCGGATCCGTGGGGGCCGCTGCCCGGCTACTGGGACGACATCGTCTCGCGGGTCGGAACGGGTGTCTCGGAATGAAAAAGGCCGTGGCAGTGTTGGCGGGAGAACAACTGTAGTGATCGACCGACCAACGGAGTCCCCGTGTCGCTGCCACCCCTGGTCGAGCCGGCCCCCGAGCTCACCGTAGACGAGGTCCGCAGGTACTCCCGCCACCTGATCATCCCCGACGTGGGCATGGACGGGCAGAAGCGGCTGAAGAATGCCAAGGTGCTCTTTGTGGGCGCCGGCGGCCTGGGTTCGCCGGGTCTGATGTACATGGCCGCGGCGGGCGTCGGCACGCTCGGCATCGTGGAGTTCGACGAGGTCGACGAGTCGAACCTGCAGCGCCAGATCATCCACAGCCAGGCCGACATCGGCCGCCCCAAGGCCGAGTCCGCGCGTGACACGATCAAGGGCATCAACCCCTACGTGAACGTGGTCCTGCACAAGGAGCGGCTCGAGGCCGACAACGTGATGGACCTGTTCAGCCAGTACGACCTGATCGTCGACGGCACGGACAACTTCGCGACCCGCTACCTGGTCAACGACGCCTGCGTGCTGCTGAACAAGCCGTACGTGTGGGGCTCCATCTACCGCTTCGACGGCCAGGCCTCCGTCTTCTGGTCCGAGCACGGCCCCTGCTACCGCTGCCTCTACCCGGAGCCCCCGCCCCCCGGCATGGTTCCCTCCTGCGCCGAGGGCGGCGTCCTGGGCGTGCTCTGCGCGTCCATCGGCTCCATCCAGGCCAACGAGGCCATCAAGCTGCTGGCCGGCATCGGCGAGCCCCTCGTCGGCCGCCTGATGATCTACGACGCCCTGGAGATGCAGTACCGCCAGGTCAAGGTCCGCAAGGACCCGAACTGCGCCATCTGCGGGGAGAACCCGACCGTCACCGAGCTCATCGACTACGAGGCCTTCTGCGGCGTCGTGTCCGAGGAGGCCCAAGCGGCCGCCGCCGACTCCACGATCACTCCCAAGCAGCTCAAGGAGTGGATCGACGACGGCGAGAACGTCGAGCTCATCGACGTCCGCGAGCCGAACGAGTTCGAGATCGTCTCCATCCCGGGCGCCCGGCTGATCCCCAAGAACGAGTTCCTCATGGGCAACGCCCTGGAGGGCCTGCCGCAGGACAAGAAGATCGTCTTGAACTGCAAGACGGGTGTCCGCAGTGCGGAAGTCCTCGCGGTCCTGAAGTCCGCGGGCTTCTCCGACGCGGTCCACCTCGGCGGCGGCGTCATCGGCTGGGTCAACCAGATCGAGCCGGAGAAGCCGGTCTACTAGACCGCCCCGGCCGAAGCGGTCCTCCGGATCGCGCCGGCCGCCACCGGGTCCTCGTCGGGGGCTCCGGGCACCACCTCGGGTGCCCGGAGCCCTCGACGCCGTTACGAGCAGACCTTGCCGTCCTGCGGCACCGTGCCGTCCAGCAGGTAGGCGTTCACCGTGGAGTCGACGCAGTCGCTGCCGCTGCCGTAGGCGCCGTGGCCCTCGCCCTTCCAGGTGAGCACCACCCCGACGTCCTCGCCGAGCTCGTCCGCCATCCGCCGCGCTCCCTCGTACGGCGTGGCCGGGTCGCCCGTGTTGCCCACGACCAGGATCGGCGCCGCGCCCGGGGCGCTCACCTCCGGCGTCTCGAACTGGCCCGGCACCGGCCAGTCGTGGCACCAGCCCGCCGTGTCCCAGCCCAGGAACGGACCGAAGACGGGGGAGAGCTCCTCGAACTCGGGCAGCAGCTTCTTCGTCTCCGCGAGAGTGGGCCGCTGCTTGTCGTCCAGGCACGATATGACCCGCTGCGCGTGGGTCGTGGTGCCGTAGCGCCCCGAGGCGTCCCGTTCGTTGTACCCGTCCGCCAGGGCCAGCAGCTCCGTGCCGTCCCCGTCCTCCGCCGCCTCCAGCGCGCTGGTCAGCGCCGGCCAGCTGGACTCGCTGTAGAGGGGCAGCACGATGCCGATGACCGCCAGCGACTGCGTCAGCTCCCGGCCGGAGGAGGACGTCGGCAACGGCTCGGCGTCGATCCGGTCCAGCAGGTCCGCGATCTCCCGCGAGCCCTGCTCCGGGTCGCGTCCGGTGGACCTCAGGTAGTTGTCGAGGGCGGTCTGGAAGCCGCGGGTCTGGTTCTTGGCATGGCCGATCGTGTCGGCGGTCGGGTCGACCACCGCGTCCAGCGTCATCCGGCCCACCTTGTCGGGGAAGAGGTGGGCGTAGACCCCGCCCAGCTCGGTGCCGTAGGAAATGCCGAAGTAGTGCATCCGGTCGTCGCCGAGGGCCTGCCGGATGCGGTCCATGTCACGGGCGGTGTCGGTGGTCGAGACGTGCGCCATCAGCTTCCCGGCGGCCTTCTGGCAGCCCTTGCCGAAGTCGGCCGCGTCCTCCAGGAACACCCGCTCCTCCGCCGGGGTGTCCGGGGTCCAGTCCACGGAGGACTCGGCGGCCTCGATGGCCTTGTCGTCGCGGCAGCGCACGCCGCTGCTCCCGCCCGTCCCGCGCGGGTCCCAGCTCACCAGGTCGTACCGCTCGCGCAGCTCGGCGGCCGTTTCGGCGTAGGCGGGCAGGGTGGAGACGCCCGAGCCGCCCGGCCCGCCGAAGTTGAACAGCAGGGAGCCGATGCGGTCGCCGCCCGTGGCCTCGGCGCGGACGAGGGCCAGGCCGATCGTCTCGCCGTCCGGCTCCGACCAGTCCAGCGGCACCCGGAGCGTGGCGCACTGCCACTCGTCACCGGGCGCCGGCGCGTCCTCGGTCGCCTCGCAGCGCCCCCAGTCGAGCGCGGTCCCGCCACCGCCCCTGTCGTCCTTGCCGGAACCGTCGTCCGACGGGCCGCCGCCGCAGCCCGCCGTCAGCAGTGCGACGGCGACCGTCAGGGCCGTCCACCGTGTGAACCGGGTCATGTGCCACTTCCCCCCTCGCGGGCCGTCCGCGTCGTGCGGCGGACGGCTGTCCCGACATCGTAGGCAGTCCCGTCACTGACCGGGGAAACCTGTGGAAACTCGCTGAGCTGGGATTTCGTCACCCCCGCCCGTACGGCCGGGCACGTCAGGGGCAGACCGTCCCGGTCTCCGGCACCGTGCCGTCCAGCAGATAGCCGTGCACCGCGTTCCGCACGCAGCGGTCCTCGCTGCCGTAGGCGCCGTGCCCCTGCCCCTGGTACGTGAGTTCCACGCCGACCCCCTCACCGAGAGCTCTCGCCATGCTGCGCGCCCCCTCGTACGGGGTGGCCGGGTCGCCGGTGTTGCCGATCACCAGGATCGGGGCCGCGCCCGGAGCGCTGACGTCCGGGTGGTCGGCGGCGCCCGGCACCGCCCAGTCGGTACAGGTGATCATTCCCCAGGCCATGTGCTCCCCGAAGAGCGGGGACGCCTCGCGGAACCCGGGCAGCAGCCGCTCCACGTCCGCCGGGGTGTAGCGGGGCTTGGCGTCGGCGCAGTTGACGGCGACGTTGGCGGGCACGAGGTTGCTGTACTCGCCGTTCTCGGCGCGGCCGTTCATCGAGTCCGCCAGCACCATCAGGATCGTGCCGTCCCCGTCGTACGCCTGCTCCAGGCCGTCGGTGAGGAACTCCCAGAAGTCCTGCGAGTACAGGGCCTGCGCGATCCCGCTCGTCGCCATCGTCTCGGTGAGCCGGCGCGGGAAGACGCCGGGGACGGGCCGGCGGTCCAGGTCCCGCAACAGCCTGGCGATGCGGTCCTTCACGTCCTGGACGCTGTCGCCGACGGGGCAGCCCTCGGTCCGGGACACGCAGTCCTCGGCGTAGTTGTCGAGGGCGCGCTGGAAGCCGCGGGCCTGTCCGAGCGAGGCCTGCTCGTAGTTCTGCGCCGGGTCGACGACCGCGTCGAACACCGCGCGGCCCACCGTGTCGGGGAACAGGTGGGCGTAGACGCCGCCGAGTTCGGTGCCGTACGAGATGCCGAAGTAGTGCAGCTTGTCGTCGCCGAGGACCTGGCGCATCAGGTCGAGGTCGCGGGCCGCGTCCGTGGTGCGCACGTGCGGCAGGACGCGCCCGGAGCTGTCCTCGCAGGCGGCGTTGAACTCCTTGGTGCTGTCCAGCAGTTCCGTGCGTTCGGCGTTGTCGTCGGGGGTGCCGTCCTGCTGGAGGTGCTCGTCGAGCTCCTGGTCGTCCCCGCAGGTCACGGGCGCGCTGCGGCCGACCCCGCGCGGGTCGAAGCTCACCAGGTCGTACCGGGTGCGCAGGATGGCGTAGTCCTGGCCGAACGCGGGCAGCGTGGTGACGCCGGAACCGCCGGGACCGCCGAAGTTGAAGATCAGCGAGCCGATGCGCTCGCTCTCCGGGCCGCTCGACCGGACGCGGATCAGGGCGAGGCCGATGGTGTCGCCCTCGGGATCGTCCCAGTCCAGCGGCGCCTTCAGCGTCGCGCACTCCCACGCGCCCCGGGCGCCGGGCAGCGGCGAGGGCGCCGGACCGCCGCCCTGGGCCTCGTCCGGGGCGGGGCAGGCCGTCCAGTCCAGCTTCTGCCGCGTCAGGTCCTGGGCCGGGTCGTCGCCCTCGGCGCACCCCGCCAGCAGCGCGGGCAGCAGGACGGCACAGGCGGACAGGGCGGCGGCGCGCAGCCGGAGGGGGCGGGGCATGTCCCCATCCTGCGGTCGTCCACGGCCGGGCGCGCGGGACACGGGCCGTACGAGGGAGGACCGCGCACGGCCCGTGCCTCAGCCGGTCACAGGGCCGCTTTGCGGGTGAGGTGGTTGAAGGCGAGCCAGCCCGGCAGCACCGGCAGCCACAGCGTCAGCAGCCGGAAGAGCAGCACCGCCGGCGCGGCGACCTCCTTGGGCAGGCCGACCGCGATCAGACCGACGGTCAGGGTGGCCTCGACGGCGCCCACACCGCCCGGCGTCGGCGCCGCGGACCCGAGCGCGTTGCCCGCGAGGAAGACGACGGCGACGCTGGCGATGCTGACCGAGGTCGACTCGTCGCCGAACGCCCGGATCGAGGCGTCCAGGCACATCACGAAGCAGGCGGTCAGCAGCAGCATGCCGCCGATGCCGGTGATCAGCTTCTGCGGCCGCTGCAGCACGTCGAGCATGCGCGGCACGACGCCCGCGAACAGCGACCGCACGCGTGTGACGACGAACTTCCGCAGGAACGGCACCGAGGTCACCACCAGCACCAGCACCGCGACCGTCAGCAGACCGCCGATGACCGTGCGGGACGGCGTCAGCGAGGGCGTCTTCTCGGTACCGGTCAGATAGCCGAACGCCAGCAGCATCAGGATGTGGCAGCCGAGCCCGAACAGCTGCGACGCGCCGACACTCGCCACCGCGAGCCCCGGACGCACCCCCGCGCGCTGGAGGAAGCGCGTGTTCAGGGCGACGCCGCCGACGGCCGCCGGGGCGACGATCTTCACGAAGGAGCCGGCGACCTGGGCGGCCACCGTGCGCGGGAACGGCACCCGCTCCGGCACGAACCCGAGCAGCGCCATCGCGGCCGCCACATAGCTCAGCGCGGAGAACAGCACCGCCGCGGCCACCCAGCCCCACTCCGCGTTGGAGATCAGCGGACCGAACTCGATGTGGGTGAGCTGCGTCAGCAGGAAGTACGCGCCGATCGCGCCCGCGATGAAGCTGATCAGCGTGCGCGGACGCACCCGTTCGAGACGGGCCGGCTCGACCGGTGCCTGCGGCCTGATCCGCAGCACCTCGTGCCGGATCTGGCTGAGCAGGTCCTCCTCGCGCGCCTCCTCCAGCGCCTCGTCGATGGCCCGCTTCTCGGCCCGCTGCTCCGCGCGCACGGCCTTCTTGCCGGCCTTGTCCAGGGCGGCGGGACGGGGCTCCTCGTCGGCGTCGTGCGCGCGGGCCGGACGGGACTGCCGGGAGGCCTCCAGGACCGCCTCGCGCTCCCGCTCCGCCCGCTCCCGGGCGAGTCTGCGCAGCGTCGCGCGCGTGGAGCGGCTCAGCGCGATCGGCTGGAGCATCGGCAGGCAGTCCGCCACGGCGTCGGGACCGAGGACGCTCAGCGCGGAGGCCACCGCGCGTTCGGCGCCCACCCGCAGCCCGAGCGTCACCAGCAGCTGGGCGACGTCCATGCGCAGCACCAGGTCGCCGGACGCGATCTCCCCGCCGCGCAGGTCGGTGAGGATCACCGCACCGGAACGGTCCACCAGGATGGCGTCGCCCACCAGCCTGCGGTGCGCGATACGGCGGGACTGCAGCGCCTTCACCTGGTGCCAGGTGCTGCGCAGCAGCTCGTCGGTGATCTCCTCGTCCGGCAGCGAGTCCAGCGTGCGGCCGCCGGTGTGCTCGTAGACGAGCATCACCGCGTCGGGGCCCAGCTCCGAGGTGGCGATCAGCTTGGGCGCGTTGGCGCCGGCCGCGATGGCGGCGTAGGCCAGCAGGGCCTCCTGCTCCAGCGCCTGGCGCAGCGACTGCAGGCTCCTGCGGGTGGCGAAGCCGCGCAGTGTCAGGTTGCGCCACGCGCGGTAGAAGAAGCCCTGCGCCTGCTGCTCGCGGTCGACCACGGTGACGTCCAGGGGCGGGCCGTCCTCCAGGGTGACGAAGTAGCGGCGTCCCCGGTCGCCGCCCTCGGCGGCGTCGGCCGGCTCCTCGCGGGACGCGGTCACAGGGCGGAAGCCGACCGTCCGCAGCCCCGCCATCAGGGTGCGCCCGGTGGGCCGGACGTTGGGCGAGCCGACCGCGTAGAGCGTGCCGTAGGCGACGGACCAGCCGATCAGCACGGTGAGGACGATCGAGAACGGGGTGGTGTACCCGGTGACCAGCATCGAGAAGGCGTCGAGCAGCAGCACCACCCACAGCACCGCGCGCCACCGTGGTCTGCGGGACATCCCGACGGCCGTCATGTACGCGATGACGGGCGCGAGGTAGCCGTGCACCGGGTCGGTGAGGGAGTGGACGTCGCCGGGCGAGGGCTGGGTCAGGGCGTCCTGGATCGAACCGGGGGCGGCCCGCGCGACCCACAGGTCGGTGGCGAGGGTCACCCCGTGCGCGAGCACGGCGGCGAGCACGCCGTCGGCGATCCGCAGCCCGTCCCGTTTGATCAGACGTTCGATCGCGAAGGCGACCGGGACCAGCAGGATGGCGATGCTGGAGGCCAGGCCCGCGATCTTGATCAGCAGGTCGGGCGCCTGTCCGGTGCCCTTGTTGATGTCCTGTTCCAGCCCCGAGGTGGTGCCGTGGGCGAACGCGGCGACGGCCAGCACCACCACCACCGCGAGCACGCCGCCCACCAGCCGCATGAGGTCGGACGGACGGTGCACGCGCGCGGGGAGCAGCGGTTCGTCGCCCTCCACCTCGTCGATGTGCGCGACGTCCCGGTGCGCGGTGTCCGGCTGCTGCGCGGTGTCCGGACGCGACGAGGCGTCAGGGGTGCCCTCCGTGTCCCCGGGGTGCGCACCCTGCTGCTTCATCGTCTCTTCTCGATCTCGTATCACCGGTCACCGCCCGCATGATGGTGGCATGCCGTACCGCCACAAGGGGGCGTCAGGGTCCGCAAGCGGGGCGGCACAGTCTGCCCGAAGCGCTGCTCCGGGGCGAGCCGCCCGCCCGGGTCCGCGGCCGCGCCGCGTTGTCGGTGGGGTGGGGCAGGATGGTCCGGATGAGCCAGGAGAGTCTTCCGTCCGACGGCGGCCCGGGGCACCCGGACGCCCTGCCCGCGTACGCCGAGCGGGTCCTGGAGGTGGCCGAGCTGATCCCGCCGGGCCGCGTCATGACGTACGGGGACGTGGCCGAGTGGCTGGGGGAGGGCGGGCCCCGGCAGGTGGGGCGCGTGATGGCGCTGTACGGCGGGGCCGTCCCCTGGTGGCGCGTGGTCCGCGCGGACGGCGTGCTGCTGCCGGGCCACGAGCTGCGGGCCCTCGGTCACTACCGCGCGGAGGGCACACCGCTGCGGGAGGCGGGCCGGGCGGCGGAGGGCCATGTGCCACGCCTCGACATGAGACGCGCGCGGTGGGACGGCGGCGCGGACACCGGGGGTCACACCTGACAGCTTCCGCCATCCCGGCCGCCGCCGTGTGACCTGTGATCCTTGAGGGAGACATGAGGCACATCCGCGGCATGACGTACGTTCGTGAGTCGAGGGACGCGAGTGCCCGGAGTGACGGGAGGGAAGAAGCGGAAACCCTGCTTCCGCTCTTGCCCCCGGCGTAGCGTCGGCCGCGCGTGTCCCTCTCACCCCCCGACCACCGCCCCGCACGCGCGGCGGAACGCCCCACAGCACACCCACCAGGACCGGCGAACCACGTGAGCTCCTCTTCCTCCACCAGCGGCCTGTCGCACCCCCCGGTGCGGCGGGGGAGCCGTGGCGCCTATCGACTGGTGCGTACCCCGCCGGCCCGCGTGGATCCCCCTCCACTGGACGCCGCCCAGCGCTCCGTGGTTGAGCACGGCTCCGGGCCGCTGCTCGTCCTCGCCGGTCCGGGCACCGGCAAGACCACCACGCTCGTCGAGTCCGTGGCGGCCCGCATCGCCCGCGGCGGCGACCCCGAGCGCATCCTGGTGCTCACCTTCAGCCGCAAGGCCGCCGTCGAGCTGCGCGACCGCATGGCGCTGCGCATCGGCGCCGCCCGCGCCCCGCAGGCGACCACCTTCCACTCCTTCTGCTACGCCCTGGTCCGCGCCCACCAGGACAGCGACCTGTTCGTGGAGCCGCTGCGGCTGCTGTCCGGGCCCGAACAGGACGTCACCGTGCGTGAGCTGCTCGCCGGCCAGGTGGACCTGGAACGGCTCGGCCTGTCCCACGTGCGCTGGCCGGACGAACTGCGCGCCTGCCTGACCACCCGCGGCTTCGCCGACGAGGTCCGCGCGGTGCTCGCCCGCAGTCGCGAGCTCGGGCTCGACCCCGAGGCCCTGGACGCCTTCGCCCGCCGCATCGGCCGGCCCGACTGGCGCGCCGCCTCCGCCTTCCTCGCCGAGTACCTCGACGTCCTCGACCTCCAGGGGGTCATCGACTACGCCGAACTCGTCCACCGCGCGGTGCTCCTCGCCCGGCGCCCCGAGACCGCCGGGCGGCTCGCCGACCGCTACGACGCCGTCTACGTCGACGAGTACCAGGACACCGACCCCGCCCAGGTACGGCTGCTGCACGCCCTGGCGTCCGGCGGCCGCACCCTCGTCGCCTTCGGCGACCCCGACCAGTCGATCTACGCGTTCCGGGGCGCCGACGTCGGCGGCATCCTGGAGTTCCCGCACGCCTTCCCGCGCGCGGACGGCCGTCCCGCGCCCGTCCAGGTGCTGCGGACCTCCCGGCGCTCCGGCGCCGGGCTCCTCGAGGCCACCCGGCGGATCACCCGGCGCATGCCCCTGCCCCGGCTCCCCGCCGAGAAGGTCCGCCTGCACCGGGAGCCGGCGCCCGTGCGCGAGGGCGGCCGGGTCGAGGTGTACACCTACCCGACGGCCGGCGCCGAGCTGGACAACATCGCCGACATCCTGCGCCGCGCCCACCTGGAGGACGGCGTCCCCTGGAAGGACATGGCCGTCCTGGTCCGCGCGGGCAGCCGCACCCTGCCGACGGTCCGCCGCGCCCTCACCTCCGCGGGCGTCCCCGTCGACGTCGACGGCGACGACCTCCCCCTGCGCCACGAACCGGCGGTCGCCCCGCTGCTGACCGCCCTGCGCGCGGTGGCCATGGCGGAGGCGGAGGAGCGGGAGGACCCCGTGGACGCAGAGGACGCCGCTCCCGGCGACCGCTGCTGGCTCGACACCGAGACCGCGCTCACCCTGCTCACCTCCCCCCTCGCCGGCATGGACGCCGCCGACCTGCGGCGGCTCGGGCGTGCGCTGCGCGAGGAGGAGCGGGCGGCCGGGAACCCCCTGCCGCCGCCCTCGGACGAACTGCTCGCCCGCGCGCTGGCCGAGCCCGAGCGGCTCGCGGTGCACGACCCCGTCCACGCGCGCGGCGCACAACGGCTCGGCGCACTGCTGCGCCGGGCCCGCGCGCACCTGGCCGGCGGCGGCACGGCCGAGGAGGCCCTCTGGGAGCTGTGGGACGGCACTCCCTGGCCGCAGCGCCTGGAGCGCACCGCCCGCCGTGGCGGCGCGGCCGGCCGCAACGCCGACCGGGACCTCGACGCCGTGTGCGCGCTGTTCGCCACCGCCGCCCGCGCGGAGGAGCGCACCGGCGGTCGGGGCGCCCTCAACTTCCTGGAGGAGATCGAGGCCGAGGACATCGCCGCCGACACCCTCGCCCGCCGTGCCGTCCGCCACGACGCCGTACGTCTGATGACCGCGCACCGGTCCAAGGGCCTGGAGTGGGGCCTCGTCGTCGTGGCGGGCGTCCAGGAGGGCCTGTGGCCCGACCTGCGCCGCCGCGGCTCCCTGCTGGAGGCCGACCGCATCGGCCGCGACGGACTCGCCGAGCCGCTCACCCCCGGCGCGCTGCTCGCCGAGGAGCGCCGCCTGTTCTACGTCGCCGCCACGCGCGCGCGTGACCGCCTCGTCGTGACGGCCGTGAAGGCGCCGTCCGACGACGGCGATCAGCCCTCCCGCTTCCTGACCGAGCTCGGCGTCGAACCCGAGGACGTCACCGGACGCCCGCGCCGCCCCCTGTCCGTCGCCGCGCTCGTCGCCGAGCTGCGCGCCACCACGGTCGACCCCCGCGTCTCCGACGCCCTGCGGGAGGCCGCCGCCCGGCGGCTGGCCCGGCTCGCGGCGCTCGCCGACGAGGACGGCCGTCCCCTGGTGCCGTCCGCTCACCCCTACCGCTGGTGGGGCATGGACGAACCGACGCACAGCAAGGTGCCGCTGCGCGACCGCGACCAGCCCGTGGTGCTCTCCGGCAGCGCCCTCGACCAGCTGGCCAACACCTGTGCCCTCCAGTGGTTCCTGGGCCGCGAGGTGAAGGCCGACGCGCCCGCCACCGCCGCCCAGGGCTTCGGCAACGTCGTCCACGTCCTCGCCGACGAGGTCGCCTCCGGGCACACCCCCGCGGACCTCGACGTCCTCATGGAACGCCTCGACTCCGTGTGGAACGCCCTCGCCTTCGACGCGCCCTGGAAGTCCGCCCAGGAGAAGGAGAACGCGCGCGTGGCGCTCGAACGCTTCCTGAAGTGGCACGTCATGGACCGCACCGGGCGCACCCCGGTGGCCAGCGAGCACGACTTCGACGTCACCCTGGAGGCCGGCGACTACCAGGTCCGCGTCCGGGGCCAGATGGACCGCGTCGAAGCCGACGGCGAGGGACGCGCCTACGTCGTCGACTTCAAGACCGGCAAACAGGCGCCCAGCTCCAAGGAGGTCGAGCGCCACCCCCAGCTCGCCGTGTACCAGCTCGCCGTCCGCGAGGGCGCCGTCGACGAGGTCTTCGGCGGGGCGCGCCCCGAACCGGGCGGCGCCGAACTCGTCCAGCTGCGACAGGGCGCCGCCAAGCGGGACGGCGGCGACACCCTGCCCAAGGTGCAGGCGCAGGAGCCGCTGGAGGGGGAGTGGATCGGCGACCTGCTGGCCACCGCCGCGGGCAAGGTCCTCGACGAACGGTTCACCCCGACCGCGGGCCAGCACTGCGCCCACTGCGCCTTCCGGGCCTCCTGCAGCGCCCGCCCCGAGGGCCGCCACGTCGTCGAGTGAAGCGCGTGAACGGCAGGCGTGACGTATCGCACCACCCTCGCCGACCTGCGGTTCCTCCCTTCCGGCGGGCTCGGAGGGTCCACGCTGTCAGTGGCCGCGGCTAGATTCTCGGTGTGCCCGCCCGTATCACCGATCCCGAACAGCTCAAGGAGCTGCTCGGGATCCCGTTCACCCCGGAGCAGACGGCCTGCATCACCGCGCCGCCCGCCCCGCAGGTGATCGTGGCCGGAGCGGGCTCCGGCAAGACGACGGTGATGGCGGCCCGCGTGGTCTGGCTCGTCGGCACCGGCCAGGTCGCCCCCGAGCAGGTCCTCGGCCTCACCTTCACCAACAAGGCCGCCGGCGAACTCGCCGAGCGCGTCCGCACGGCCCTGATCAAGGCCGGCGTCACCGACCCGGACGCCATCGACCCGGACGACCCCCCGGGCGAGCCGGTGATCTCCACGTACCACGCCTTCGCCGGCCGTCTGCTCACCGACCACGGGCTGCGCATCGGCCTCGAACCGACCTCCCGGCTGCTCGCCGACGCCACCCGCTACCAGCTCGCCGCACGCGTGCTGCGCGAGGCGCCCGGCCTCTACCCGGCCCTCACCCGCTCCTTCCCCGACCTGGTGGGCGACCTCCTCGCCCTCGACGCGGAGCTCTCCGAGCACCTGGTGCGCCCCGAGGACCTGCGCGCCCACGACGCCGGACTGCTGCGCGCCCTGGAGAACGCCAAGCTCAGCAACGCCGACCTGCGCAAGGTCCCCGAGGCCGCCGCCGCCCGCCGGGAACTGGCCGAGCTGGTGCTGCGCTACCGGGCCGCCAAGCGCGAGCGCGACCTGCTCGACTTCGGCGACCAGATCGCGCTGTCCGCCCGGCTCGCCACCCTGCCCGAAGTGGGCCGCCTGCTGCGCGACGAGTTCCGGGTGGTCCTCCTCGACGAGTACCAGGACACCTCCGTCGCCCAGCGCGTCCTCCTGGCCGGCCTCTTCGGCGGCGGCACCGGCCACCCGGTGACCGCCGTCGGCGACCCCTGCCAGGCCATCTACGGCTGGCGCGGCGCCTCCGTCGCCAACCTCGACGACTTCCCCGAGCACTTCCCGCACGCCGACGGCCGCCCCGCCACCCGCCAGTCGCTCAGCGAGAACCGCCGCAGCGGCGGCCGGCTGCTCGACCTCGCCAACGGCCTCGCCGAGCCGCTGCGCGCCATGCACGCGGGCGTGGAGGCCCTCCGCCCGGCCCCGGGCGCCGAGCGTGACGGCCTCGTCCGCTGTGCCCTGCTGCGCACCCACACCGAGGAGATCGACTGGATCGCCGACTCGATCGCGCACCTGGTGAACACCGGGAAGGCCCCGGGCGAGATCGCCGTCCTGTGCCGCACGGCCACGGACTTCGCCGAGATCCAGGCCGCCCTGGTCGCCCGTGACGTGCCCGTCGAGGTCGTCGGCCTGTCCGGGCTGCTGCACCTGCCGGAGATCGCCGACCTCGTCGCCGTCTGCGAAGTCCTCCAGGACCCCGGCGCCAACGCCTCCCTCGTCCGGCTGCTGACCGGCCCGCGCTGGCGGATCGGCCCCCGCGACCTCGCCCTGCTCGGCCGCCGCGCGCGCCTGCTGGTGTCCCACGCGCGCGTGGACGGCGACGACGACCCCGACCGGCGGCTCGCCGAGGCCGTCGAGGGCGTCGACCCGGCCGAGGTCGTCTCGCTCGCCGACGCCCTCGACACATTCCTGGAGACCCCGCTGGAGGGCGGCGGGGACGACGACGGGCTGCCCTTCTCGCCGGACGCGCGCGTGCGCTTCGCCCGCCTCGCCGCCGAACTGCGCGACCTGCGCCGCTCCCTCGCCGACCCGCTGATGGACGTACTGCACCGGGTGCTCGCCGTCACCGGACTCGAGGTCGAGCTGTCCGCGTCCCCGCACGCGCTGGCCGCCCGGCGCCGGGAGACCCTGTCCAACTTCCTCGACATCGCCGCGTCCTTCGCCGCCGGCGACAACGAGGCCACCCTGCTCGCCTTCCTCGGCTTCCTGCGCACCGCCGCCCAGTACGAGAAGGGCCTGGACAACGCGCTCCCGGGAGGCGAGAACACCGTCAAGGTGCTCACCGCCCACAAGTCCAAGGGCCTGGAGTGGGACGTCGTCGCCGTCCCCGGCCTGGTCACCGGCGCCTTCCCCAGCGACCGGGGCCGCGACAAGTGGACGGCCCAGGGCAAGGTGCTGCCGCACCGGCTGCGCGGCGACGCCGACACCCTCCCCGACGTGCCGTCCTGGGACTCCCGTGGCCTGAAGGCCTTCCACGAGGCCATGAAGGAGCACCAGCACACCGAGGAGCTGCGCCTCGGCTACGTCACCTTCACCCGGCCCCGCTCCCTGCTGCTCGGCTCCGGCCACTGGTGGGGGCCGAGCCAGAAGAAGCCGCGCGGTCCCTCCGCGTTCCTGCTCGCTCTCCACGACCACTGCGCCGCCGGACACGGCGAGACCGAGGTGTGGGCGGACGAGCCCGCCGAGGACGAGGAGAACCCGGCGCTGCGGCAGGCCGGCGACGTCCAGGCGTGGCCGCTGCCCCTGGACGACGCCGCCCTCGCCCGGCGCCGCGCCGCCGCCGCGATCGTCCTCGCCCACCTCGACCGCCTCGCCGCCCACCCGCACGGCACGGCGGCCGTCCACGACCCGGACGCCCACGACGACCCGGAGTGGCCGCCCCCGCCGGACGACGAGGAGCCGTTCCCGGAGGACCTCCTCGACGACCCGTACCCGGAGGAGCCGTATCCCGACGAGCCCGGCGCGGTGGACGCCGGCCCCGGCGACTGGGACTCCTGGGCCACCGAACGCCCGGTCGTCCCGCACCAGGCGACCGCCCCGGACGCGCCCCGCGCGCAGCTGCCGCGCGTGCCCGGCGGCGGCCCGGACCTGCCGGCGCCCGCCCCCGCCCCTGCTTTCGCGCCCGCGGAGTCCCGCCTCGCCCCTGAGGAGGCACGTACCGTCGCCTCCTGGGACCGCGACCTGGACGCCCTCACCGGGGAGCTGCTGCGCGCCCGCGAGACCGTCACCGAGGTCCGGCTGCCCGCCTCCCTCACCGCGTCCCAGCTGCTCCGGCTCGCCGCCGACCCCGACGGCTTCGCCCGGGAGCTGGTCCGCCCCATGCCGCGCCCGCCGCAGCCCGCCGCGTGCCGGGGCACCCGCTTCCACGCGTGGGTCGAGGCGCGCTTCGAAGAGCTGACCCTGCCCATGCTCGACCCCGACGAGCTGCCCGGCGGCGATGCCGAGATCGCCGACGAGCGTGACCTGGAAGAGCTCAAGGAGGCTTTCGAGCGCACCAAGTACGCCCACCGCACGCCCTACCGCGTGGAGGCGCCCTTCCAGCTGTCGATCGCCGGCCGTGTCGTCCGGGGCCGCATCGACGCCGTGTACCGGCACGAGGACGGCGACGTGGCCACGTACGAGATCGTCGACTGGAAGACCGGCCGGGGGCGCACCGCCGACCCGCTGCAGCTCGCCGTCTACCGGCTCGCCTGGGCCGAGCAGCAGGGCGTCCCGCCGGAATCCGTCACCGCCGCGTTCCTGTACGTGCGCACCGGCGAGGTGGTCCGCCCCGAGCGCCTCCCCGGCCGCGCCGAACTGGAGCGACTGCTGCTCGACGAGCCGCACGGTGAGATACCGCACTCCGAGGACACCTCCGCGGGCCGATAGGCTCATAGGCATGAGCCAGCCCGTTGACAGTGCCGTCGACGCCGTCCGTACGTACATCGCAGACCACCGCACGGCGTTCCTCGACGACCTCACCGCGTGGCTGCGCATCCCGTCCGTCTCGGCCCAGCCCGATCACGCCCCCGACGTGCGCCGCAGCGCCGACTGGCTCGTCGCCGCCCTGAAGGACACCGGTTTCCCCACCGCCGAGGTCTGGGACACCCCCGGCGCCCCGGCGGTCTACGCCGAGTGGCCCAGCGACGACCCCGGAGCGCCGGCCGTCCTGGTGTACGGCCACCACGACGTGCAGCCCGCCGCGCGCGAGGACGGCTGGACCAGCGACCCGTTCGAGCCCGTCGTCCGCGGCGACCGCCTCTACGCGCGCGGTGCGGCCGACGACAAGGGCCAGGTCTTCTTCCACACCCTGGGCGTGCGCGCCCATCTCGCCGCCACCGGCCGCACCAGCCCCGCCGTCCACCTCAAGCTGCTGATCGAGGGAGAGGAGGAGTCCGGCTCCCCGCACTTCCGGGCACTCGTCGAACAGCACGCGGACCGGCTCGCCGCCGACGCCGTGATCGTCTCCGACACCGGCATGTGGTCCGAGGACACCCCGACCGTGTGCACCGGCATGCGCGGCCTCGCCGAGTGCGAGATCCGCCTGTACGGACCCGACCAGGACATCCACTCCGGCTCCTTCGGCGGCGCCGTGCCCAACCCGGCCACCGCCGCCGCCCGGCTGGTCGCCGCCCTGCACGACGAGCAGGGCCGGGTGGCGATCCCCGGCTTCTACGACGGCGTCGTCGCGCTCACCGACCGTGAGCGCGACCTCTTCGCCCGGCTGCCCTTCGACGAGGAGCGGTGGCTGCGCACCGCCAAGTCGCACGGCACGGGTGGCGAGGCCGGCTACAGCACCCTGGAGCGCGTCTGGGCGCGCCCCACCGCCGAGGTCAACGGCATCGGCGGCGGCTACCAGGGCCCCGGCAGCAAGACGATCATCCCCTCCTCCGCGATGGTGAAGCTTTCCTTCCGGCTGGTCGCCGGCCAGGACCCCGCACACATCCGGGACGCGGTCGGCGCCTGGGTGCCCACCCGGCTGCCCGAGGGCGTCCGGCACGAGATCACCTTCAGCCCCGCCACCCGCCCCTGCCTCACCCCGCTCGACCACCCCGCCCTGCAGTCGGTGGTCCGCGCCATGGGCCGCGCCTTCGACAAGCCCGTGCTGTTCACGCGCGAGGGCGGATCCGGCCCGGCCGCCGACCTCCAGGACGTCCTCGGCGCGCCGGTGCTCTTCCTCGGCATCTCCGTCCCGTCCGACGGCTGGCACGCCCCCGACGAGAAGGTCGAGCTGGACCTGCTGCTCAAAGGCGCCGAGACCAGCGCCCACCTCTGGGGCGACCTCGCCGAGCACTGGCGGCACGCCCCCTGACCACCCACGCCGTCCGAAGCGGGCGCCCGCGCGCGGCACACTGGAAGAGCCGCGCCGTCGCCGCGTCCGCGGACCCGGTCCCTCCCGTTCTCGTCCGCCAGACCGCCCGCGACCCGATCCCCCGGGGGAGTTGGAAGCACCCGTGACCACCAGGACCGACCACACCGCCGACCGGCCCATCTCGCTCACCGCCCCGAGCGGCATCGACCGCGCCGCCCACCACCGGCTCGACGAGGCATGGCTCGCGGCGGCGTGGAGCCACCCCTCGACCCGCTGCTTCGTGGTCTCCGGCGGCCAGGTCCTCATCGACGAGACCCCCGACGGGCGCACCGAACTCGTCATGACCCCGTCCTTCGAGGCCCCGCTCACCGAGGCCCACCGCTACTTCCTCGGCATCGACGAGGACGGCGTCAGCTACTTCGCGCTGCAGAAGGACTCCCTGCCCGGCCGCATGGACGACTCCGCCCGCCCCGCGGGCCTGCGCGAGGCCGGGCTGCTGCTGTCACCCCGCGAGGCGGGCCTGATGGTGCACGCCGTCGCCCTGGAGAACTGGCAGCGGCTGCACCGCTTCTGCTCCCGCTGCGGCGAGCGCACCGTCATCGCCGCCGCCGGCCACATCCGCCGCTGCCCCGCCTGCGGAGCCGAGCATTACCCGCGCACCGACCCCGCGGTGATCATGGCGGTGATCGACGACCGGGACCGCATCCTCCTCGGCCGCCAGGTCCACTGGCCCGAGGGCCGCTTCTCCACCCTCGCCGGGTTCGTCGAGCCGGGAGAGGCCATCGAGCAGTCGGTGCGCCGCGAGGTGCACGAGGAGGCCGGCATCACCATCGGCGAGGTCGAGTACGTCGCCAGCCAGCCCTGGCCGTTCCCCTCCAGCCTCATGCTCGGCTTCTTCGCCCGCGCCACCTCCTCCGAGATCACCGTGGACGGCGACGAGATCCACGAGGCCCGCTGGTTCTCCCGCGACGAACTCCGCGCCGCCTTCGAGTCCGGCGAGGTGCTCCCGCCCTACGGCATCTCGATCGCGGCCCGGCTGATCGAGCGCTGGTACGGCGAGGACCTGCCGACCCGCAGCGCCTTCTGACCCGGGGCATCACACGACGAAGCGGGGCGGCCGGTCCCGTGAGGGACGGCCGCCCCGCCTCGTGACGCGCGGGCCGCTCAGGCGCCGATCTTCTGCTTCACCTGCGCGAGCGAGGGGTTGGTGAGCGTCGAACCGTCGGGGAACAGCACGGTGGGCACCGTCTGGTTGCCGCCGTTCGCCTTCTCCACGAAGGCCGCCGACTCGGGGTCCTGCTCGATGTTGATCTCGGTGTACGCGATGCCCTCGCGGTCCATCTGGCTCTTCAGCCGACGGCAGTAGCCGCACCACGTGGTGCTGTACATCGTCACAGTGCCCTGCATGCCTCTCGCGCTCCTTCGGCGGCTCGGGGAAGTTCTCGGTCTCGGGGGAAACGTACGGGAAAGCGCAGGCATTCCCGCCGCCCCGCCCCGCAGCCGGTGACGTGACGCCTGTCGCATTCGTACGACTGCGAGGCCTCCCCTGTGGACAACCGGCTCACCTGTCCCGGGCGACCTGGCAGCATGGCGGTGTGACAGCAGCAACGCACTCCACCCTCTTCCCGCGGGTACCGGACTCGGCCGACGCGGTGCTCGAAGGTCTCGACCCCGAGCAGCGCGCCGTGGCGACCGCGCTGCACGGGCCGGTGTGCGTGCTGGCGGGCGCCGGCACCGGCAAGACCAGGGCGATCACCCACCGCATCGCCTACGGGGTGCGCGCCGGGATCCTCCAGCCCTCCAGCGTCCTCGCCGTCACCTTCACCAACCGCGCGGCGGGGGAGATGCGCGGACGGCTGCGCCAGCTCGGCGCCGTGGGCGTCCAGGCGCGCACGTTCCACTCCGCGGCCCTGCGCCAGCTCCAGTACTTCTGGCCGAAGGCGGTCGGCGGACCCCTGCCCCGGCTCGTCGACCGCAAGATCCAGCTGGTCGCCGACGCGGCCGCCGCCTGCCGGATCCGCCTCGACCGGGGCGAGCTGCGGGACGTCACCGCCGAGATCGAGTGGTCCAAGGTCACCCAGACCGTCCCCGCCGACTACACGGCCGCGGCCGACAAGGCCGGCCGGGACGCGCCCCGCGACCCCGCCGAGATCGCCCAGCTCTACGCCGCCTACGAGGACCTCAAGCGCGAGCGCTCCGTCATCGACTTCGAGGACGTGCTCCTGCTGACCGTCGCCGTCCTCCAGGACCGGCACGACATCGCCGAGCAGGTGAGGGCCCAGTACCAGCACTTCGTCGTCGACGAGTACCAGGACGTCAGCCCTCTCCAGCAGCGCCTGCTGGAGCTGTGGCTCGGCGACCGGGAGAACCTGTGCGTGGTCGGCGACGCCAGCCAGACCATCTACTCCTTCACGGGCGCGACCCCGGACCACCTGCTCGACTTCCGCGCCCGCCACCCGGGCGCCACCGTCGTCAAGCTCGTCCGCGACTACCGCTCGACCCCCCAGGTGGTCCGCCTGGCCAACGGGCTGCTCGCCCAGGCGAAGGGCCGCGCCGCCGACCACCGGCTGGAGCTGGTCTCCCAGCGCCCCGCGGGACCCGACCCGGTCTTCACCGAGTACACCGACGAGCCCGCCGAGGCCGAGGGCGCCGCCCGGCGTATCCGCGAACTGATCGACTCGGGCGTCCCGGCGAGCGAGATCGCCGTCCTGTTCCGCACGAACTCCCAGTCCGAGACCTACGAGCAGGCCCTCGCCGACGCGGGCGTGCCCTACCAGCTGCGTGGGGCCGAGCGGTTCTTCGACCGTCCCGAGGTGCGCAACGCGATCACCGCCCTGCGCGCCGCGGCCCGCTTCGGCGGCAACGACGCGCTGCTCGACGACGCCCCCGACCTGCCCTCCCAGGTGCGTGCCGTGCTCTCGGGCAAGGGCTGGACGCCCCAGCCGCCCGCCGGGTCGGGTGCGGTCCGGGAGAGCTGGGAGTCCCTGGCCGCCCTGGTCCACCTCGCCCAGGACTTCGCCGCCGCCCGGGCCGGCGCCACGCTCGCCGACCTCGTCGTCGAACTGGACGAACGGGCCGGCGCCCAGCACGCCCCCACGGTCCAGGGCGTCACCCTCGCCTCGCTGCACGCGGCCAAGGGCCTGGAGTGGGACGTCGTCTTCCTGGTCGGCGTCGCCGAGGGCATGATGCCGATCACCTACGCGAAGACCGACGAACAGATCGAGGAGGAGCGCCGCCTCCTCTATGTGGGCGTCACCCGCGCCCGCGAGCATCTCCACCTCTCCTGGGCGCTCTCCCGCTCGCCGGGCGGCCGCCCGAACCGGCGACCCAGCCGATTCCTCACCGGACTGCGCCCCGGCTCGCACGCCGTCGCGGGCCGTGCGGGCGCGGCAGGCGCGGGAGGAGTGGAGCGCGGCTCCTACACGGCCGCCACCCTCCCCGAGCAGGCCCCGCGCCGCCGGCAGCGCACCCCCGCCCGCTGCCGGGTCTGCGGCCGCACGCTGACCGACGGCGGTGAGATGAAACTGATGCGCTGCGAGGACTGCCCCTCCGACATGGACGAGGGCCTGTACGAGCGGCTGCGCGAATGGCGCGGCGAGCAGGCGCGGCGCAGCGGCCAGCCGGCCTTCTGCGTCTTCACCGACAAGACGCTGATCGCCATCGCGGAAGCGGTCCCCGAGGACGAGCACGGACTGGCCCGCATCCCCGGGGTGGGCATGCGTAAGCTGCGCCGTTACGGCGCCGACGTGCTGGCCCTCTGCGCGGGCCGGGACCCCGCCGAGAGGCAAGATCAGGACTGACGCGAACTCGTCGGAAAAATAGTTTGCGCATGCCCCGGGAATCCCCATAGGTTCTTAGCCACGGGGACAGCGGCCTTCTCGGAGGCCCTGATTCCGTGTTGTACTTGCATATCCGCGGACCGGTTCGCCCGGTCCCTGAGACGCCGAGAGGAGGCGAGTCCAGTGATCAGCATCAACATCAGCACCAGCGTCAAACTGACCGATCGCTCGGCCGTCTCCCTGTGCATGCTCGGCGCCTCGAACCAGGGCACCGGTCTGTCCGGCATCCGTGCCGTGCGTCCGGCGTCCTCCGTCGCTCCCGCGGGCCTTGTCGTCCGTGAGCGCGATGAGCGACCGACCGAGGCACTGGAAGCAGCAGTAGTGGCACAGGCGCAGGCCTATGCCTTTGCGGCGACCGGTGCCGGATTCCGGAAGCAGACGACGCAGCACCACCTGATGTGGGCCTTCCGTGGGCCAGAACCCTGGAGTGATCCAGCCTGATTCGCTCAGGCCGGCGCCTTCAGGGCCGCGGAACCCCATCCGGGATCCGCGGCCCTTCTGTTTGCCCGAACGGGAAAACAGGACAAGGCGCCTCGGGACAAGAAAAGAACCCGGTACCAGCCGCACATCCGGCCGACCGGCCGGAAACGACCAGACGAGGAAGACCAGCCGTGCAACTCGAAGCGCACGCCCCGTCCGTACCGCCTTCCGACACGATCCCCAAGCCCGGCTCCACGGAGGACCCGACCTTGACTCCGCTCACCGCGCTCACCGCGCTCGACGACGCCATCGAGAACCTCGGCGTACCCGTCCCGTGCCGCTCCTACGACCCGGAGGTCTTCTTCGCCGAGTCGCCCGCGGACGTCGAGTACGCCAAGTCCCTCTGCCGCACCTGCCCGCTGGTCGAGGCCTGCCTCGCCGGTGCCAAGGAGCGGCGTGAGCCCTGGGGCGTCTGGGGTGGCGAGCTGTTCGTCCAGGGAGTTGTCGTCGCCCGGAAGCGGCCGCGCGGCCGCCCGCGCAAGAACCCGGTCTCGGCATGAACACCCCCGGAACGATCGACCGCCCCCTCACGCACGACCCCCAGAAGCAGGCCCCGATGACGCCGTCCACCCACGAGCCCGCAGGCTCCGCGACCGAAGACTTCACCACCAGCGGTGCGAACGACTCGCGCCAGAACAGGACCCGAGAGATGCAACTCATCCCAGAAGCCCTGGCTCGTGCGCATATGCACGACCGACTGCAGGAGGCGCACCGGGAGCGGCAGGCCAACGGTCTGATCACCGCGCGCCGGATGCAGCGCCGGGCCGAGCGCGCCTCGCGGCGCGCCCGCCGGGCGCTCGCCATGGCGGTCATGCAGTAGGGCACGCCGCCTGAGGCGACGGCCTCCCCAGCCGGAGGCCCCGATCTCCCCGCGGGGGCCGGTCCGTGTGAACGGACCGGCCCCCGCGGTGCGTTGCGGGAGCGGCGCGCTCGGCGCGGGGTCGTCGTCACCGCGTGACCAGTCCTCACGACGGCGACGGCGACGAGGGCTCCGCCGGGGAGCCGGAGCCGCCGGTGCGCGCCCGCTGCGGCGTCCGCGCCGACGGGCCCCGGCCGGCCTGGACCCTTTCCGCGGAGAACGGCGTCCGCCTGCACTGCTGCGAGCGCTGCTCCCGCGAGGACCTGCGCGCGATCGAGGGACGCCTCGACAGCCAGTGGCGGTGAGACCCGCCGTGCCTCACGCGCGCCCGACGGCCCCGCGCGGTCAGGCCGGTGCCGCTTCCTCCTCCTCGCCCGGCTGCCCGGGGACGAACTCCGGCAGCCAGTCCTCCAGTTCCTCCCGCAGCCGCACCGTCGCCCCGAGCTGGCACAGCACACCGATCGTGCTCAACGTGACCCGGTGGATCAGCAGATAGGCCGGCGGAAGGTTGAGCTGCTTGGCCAACTGGTAGGCCGGGGACCGGACGTCCGCTATCCGGGCCGCCTGACCGCGCATCCAGCCACGGGTGAAGGTGAACGCCTCGACCCGCGCCGGCTCGATGATCGGCGAGAGATAGTCGAGGACCGCGTCGGGGTCCAGCTCGACGGATTCCTTGACGAAGCCCTCCGCGCAGAGCATGTCGTAGACGGCCTCCGCCTCGCCGTCCAGGGTCATCCGCAGCGCCTCGCCGATGGGGGCGGGCAGCCCGCCGGGGAGCCGGTCGACGGTGCCGAAGTCCAGAACCCCCAGACGCCAGTCGTCCTCGCCACCGGGACCTCCGGGCAACAGACGGAAGTTGCCCGGGTGCGGGTCGGCGTGCAGCAGGCCGGTCCGGGCGGGACCGGAGAACAGGAAGCGGGCCAGGAGCTGTCCGGCCCGGTCGCGCTGCTGCTCGGTGCCGTCCGCGATGATCTCCGACAGTGGTGTGCCGTCGATCCATTCGGTGACCAGCACCTGCTCGCACTGGTGCACCACGTCCGGCACCACCACGTCGGGGTCGCCGGCGAACTCCTCGGCGTGCGCCCGCTGCGCCTGCGCCTCCAGACCGTAGTCCAGTTCCTCGGAGACCCGGTCCTTGAGCTCCGTGATCAGGGGCTTGACGTCCATGCCGGGGACCAGCGGACCCAGCAGCCGGGCGAAACGGCTCAGCTGGTTGAGGTCGGACAGCAACGCCTCGCCGGCGCCCGGGTACTGCACCTTGACCGCGACCTCACGGCCGTCGTGCCACACCGCCCGGTGGACCTGGCCGATGGAGGCGGCCGCGGCCGGCTTGTCGTCGAACTCCTGGAACAGCTCCTGCCAGTCCTCGCCCAGCCGCTCCTCCAGCACCCCGTGCACCGCGCGGGTCGGCATGGGCGGGGCGGCCTCCTGAAGCTTGGTGAGGGCGGCACGGTAGGGACCGGCGACCTCCTCGGGCAGGGCCGACTCGAAGACCGACAGGGCCTGGCCGAACTTCATGGCACCGCCCTTGAGCTCGCCGAGCACCTTGAACAACTGCTCGGCGGTGCGCTGCTGGAGTTCCCGGCCGACCAGCTCCGCGGACTCGCCCACGATCCGCTTGCCGAGTCCCCAGGTGGCCCGCCCGGCGAAGCCGAGCGGGAGCGCGGCCAGCTTGGCGGTGCGGGTGACCGCCTTGCGGGGAAGATCAGACATGCGCCCTCCAGGTACTTGCCGGCCGCTCCGCGTCCGCCTGACGGCGCGACTCCTTCGACGGCCCGTGCCCAGCCATTGTCTCGTGCGACCCCCCGTCGGCGGAGGTGTGTTCTCCCTTACCTTCGCCCGGGCCGCTGACACCCGGATCCGGACCGCCGGCGGCCCCGCACGGACAGCGGCGGTGCGGCACGACCGGCCGCGGCTGCCAGTGCACCTGAGGCAGGGACACCTCCCAGCGGACGCCCGCGCTGGACGGGAGGCGCCCGTCCAGGAAGGCCAGCGCGTGCGCGGCGGCCAGCCCCGCCACGGTCGAGGCCAGCGCCAGATCGCAGGCCCCCACCCTGCGCTGCCGGCCGGAGCGCCACTGGGCCACCAGCCGGGGCCACACCGGGTCACGGTCGATCCGGTCCTCCTGGAGACAGCCGGCACACCCGGTCTCGCCGGGCAGGACGAGAGGGCCGACCACGCCGGTGCCTTCGACGACCCCGGCGTGGAGGTGAGGAGTTCCCGACGCCATGAGGGGCTCGGCGGACACCGGATCCGGAGCGTGCACCGCGACGTCGTCGCGCGGGGCGAGCACCACCAGGGAGTGGCCGGTCTCCTCCGCGAGGGGCGAGAGGGCCGTGCGGCGCGACGAGGGGTCCGGAGCGCACCGGCGCACGACGCGGCGGGCCGCCTCCTCCCTGCGCTCGCCGACCGCCTCGGCGGGCAGCCCGCCCGGCGCCACGTCCCACGGCTCCACCCGCCCCACGTCCCGCACCTCGACCTCGCCGACGCCCGCCCCCGACAGCAGCGCCGCCACCGCCGCCCCCACCCGGCCCGCGCCTCTGACCTGCACCCGCATGCTCTGCCGCGCCGCCAGCGCCTGGAGCGGGCCGCCCGGCCCGGCGGCGGTCAGGCCGAGCGAGGCCCAGTCCGGGCGCAGCCGGTCCAGCACACCGGGACTCCCGCGCAGGGCGTCGGCGGCCGGCCCGCCGCCCCGGGAGTCGTCCAGCAGTCCCGCCCGAGACAGCCGCCGCACCAGCCGGTCGACGTGACCGTCGGGCAGTTCCATGCGCCGGCCCTCCTCGCGCAGCAGCTCCAGTCCCCGGGTGCCGTCGAGCAGCTCCAGCAGGCTGCCCGTGGCGGTGTCCACCGGACCCAGGGTCAGCGCCTGGGCCGGCGTCATCCCGAACTGCACGGTGTCGCGGTCGCGCCAGCCGCGCCTGAGGGCGGGTTTGAGCACCGGATGCATGACTGACCCCCGTCTGTTCTGATACGTGCCGATGGCCGGGCCGGGTCCGTCGCGGGTCCCGGCCGGCGCTGCCAGCATGCCCGGAACCGCCGAGGGGCCGTCGAGAATTGTCCACAGGCGCCCGAATTCATCGTACAAATCCGGCGACAGGTGGCGGGATCGCCGGAGAAGCGTCCCGGAGCCGGGACTTCCCCCGGTCCACCGGGTACCGTCGGGGCGTGCCCGCCGACCCACTGCACCGCGCCGGAACGTCTCAGCGCAGCGCGAAGAGCCAGCCGACGGACGGCTCACGGGCGAGCGCGATCGAGGTCCGCAGGAGTGCCCGCCGACGCCGGACGGTCTCCGCGTACCGCGAGGGCGATCGCACCGTCGTGCTCATCCCCGCCCGGATGTCCGAGGCGGAGGAGCAGCGCTGGGTGCGCGTCATGCTCGACAAGCTCGCCGCGCAGGAGAGCAGACGGACCCTCGGGGACGCCGAGCTGGCCGAGCGCGCCCAGCGGCTGTCGGAGCAGTACTTCGGCGGACGGGCCCGCCCCCGCTCGGTGCGCTGGGTGACCAACCAGAACACCCGCTGGGGTTCGTGCACCCCGTCCGACGGCAGCATCCGGTTGTCCCACCGGCTCCAGGGCATGCCGGAGTACGTGGTCGACTACGTGCTCTGCCACGAGCTGGCCCATCTCCTGGTGCCCGGTCACGGCCCCCGGTTCTGGCGGCTGCTCGAGACGTACCCGCGGACCGAACGGGCCCGCGGGTACCTCGAGGGCGTGGTCGCGGCCGACCGGCTGCCGCACGTCCCCGGCGCCCGGGACGAGTGACCGCCGCCCCGAGCCGCCCGGAGCGGACGCGGAGCGAGGGCGCCTGCGCGCTGTGTACCGGGTCTGTACCGACTTCTTCCGGTGTCGGGGATTGCGGTTAGCCTGGCGCGACGCACTCACATACGGGATGGGGGACGGTCGTACGCATGGCCAGGGAATTCCAACGCGGCCACAAGGCCAGGATCAGTGACCTCACCGCGGGCACGGACCTGTACGTAGGGGTACAGATCTCCGGCCCGGGGCTCGGCTTCGACATCAGCTGCTTCGGACTCGACGCCGACGAGCGGCTCTCCGACGACCGGTACTTCGTCTTCTACAACCAGCCGAAGTCCCCCGAGGGGTCCATCCAGCTGCTGGGCGCCCAGGCCGGCGACACGGAGTCCTTCCGCGTGACGCTGGACCGGATCCCGCAGCAGATCAGGAAGCTGTCCTTCACGGCGACCATCGACGGCGCCGGGCAGATGTCGCAGATCGGTCCCGGGTACATCCGTATCGTCGCCGGCGGTGAGGAAGTGGCGCGGTACCCGTTCAGCGGCTCGGAGTTCTCCACCGAGCGGGCCGTGATGCTCGGCGACTTCTACTTCAAGGACGTGTGGCGGTTCGCCGCCGTCGGACAGGGCTTCGACGGCGGGCTGGACGCGCTGCTGCGGAACTTCGGCGGCGAGGTGGCCGAGGACGAGCCCGCGGCCGAACCGCAGCAGCCGCAGCAGCCGCAAGCCCTGCAGGCCGCGCCCGGTTTCGCGCCGCCCGCGCAGGCCGCCGCCCCGCCCGCGTTCGGCGTCCCCGCAGGCGGCGCACCCACCCCCGCCCCCGTGCCCGCCCCTGCCCCCGCGCCGCAGCCCGCCGCCCAGGGGTTCGCGCCCCCGCCGCCTTCCGCGCCCGCCCCGCCGCCGGTGCACGCCGCGCCGACCATCGTGGCGCCCCTGCAGACACCGCCCGGCGGCTCGCCGGTGCCGCCCCCTGCGCCCGCGCCCGCTCCCTACGGCGGCCAGACGCCCCCGCCGCCTCCGGGCTACGGGCAGCCGCCCGCCCCGCCGCAGGCCCCCGCCCCGCCGCCCGGTTACAGCCAGCAGCCCGCCCCGCCCCCCGGTTACGGGCAGCCGCCCGCCGCGCCTCAGGCGCCTGCCCCGCCGCCCGGCTACGGCCAGCAGCCGCCGTCCGGACAGGTACCGCCCGGTCAGGCGCCCCACCAGCAGGCCCCCTACGGCGTGCCGCAGGGGATGCCGCAGGGCGCCCCGCAGGCGGCCGGCGTCCTCGGTGCGCTCCAGCAGTTCAAGGAGACGCCCACCGGACAGCGCTGGACCCAGCAGAACAAGAAGCTGGTCCGCGCCGACCTGGGCATCGGCGGTACGGCCGTGCTGGCCCGGCAGGGCAGCATGGTGCTCTACCAGGGCAAGGTCGACTTCAGCTACAAGGGCGCCGGATTCACCGGCCGCATCGTCGGCAACGCCACCGGCCAGGAGATGCAGCTGATGCGCTGCACCGGCCAGGGACAGGTGTTCTTCGCCGAGAACTCCACGATGCTGCACCCGATCGAGCTCCAGGGCGACGCCGTGTGCGTCTCCGCGGAGAACGTCCTCGCCTTCGACGAGGGCCTCCAGTACGAGGTCCGCCGCATCGAGGGGCACGGCATCCCCGGCGGAGCGCTGTTCACGATGCAGTTCCAGGGCACCGGCACGATCGTCGTCAAGACGCACGGCACGCCCGTGGTGCTGCCGGTCACGCCCACCACGTTCGCCGACGCCAACGCCGTCGTCGCGTGGTCGGCCGCCGCCCAGGTGGTCGTCTCCAGCCAGGTCCGGATGCGCCGCAACTCCTACCCCGGCGCCACGGGGGAGAGCGTCAACCTGCAGTTCCGGGGAGCGCCCGGCAACTTCATCGTCGTCCAGCCGTACGAGATCTGAGGGAGCCCGTCATGAACCAGCCACTCGCGGGCTACGCCCCCGCCCCCGTCACCGCCCGCATGGAGAACCACGGCAACCACATGCTGAAGGTCGCCATGCAGACCGGGCACGACCTCTTCGCGCGCGTCGGCTCGATGGTCGCCTACGAGGGCTTCGTCCAGTACGAGCCCAACCCGCCGGCCGTCCGCCAGATCGCCAAGGACTGGCTCACCGGTGAGGGCGCGCCCCTGATGAAGTGCTCCGGCGACGGCCTGCTCTACCTGGCCGACTACGGGGCCAACGTCGTCGTGATCAACCTCAACGGCGAGGGCATCTCCGTCAACGCCACCAACCTGCTCGCCTTCGACGCGCACCTCACCTGGGGCGTGGAGCGGGTCAAGGGCCTGGCGAAGTTCGCCGGGCAGGGCCTGTGGAACACCAGGATCTCCGGGCAGGGCTGGGTCGCGCTCACCTCGCGCGGCAAGCCGATCGTCGTCGACTGCGGAGGCGGCGAGGACGAGACGTACGTCGACCCCGACGCGCTGGTCGCCTGGTCCCCGAACCTCAAGGTGAAGGGCAAGCGCAGCTTCCGCGCCCAGTCGCTGATCGGCCGGGGCAGCGGCGAGGCCTACCAGATGGCCTTCTCCGGTCAGGGCATCGTCGTCGTCCAGCCCAGTGAGGACAGCACCGACCGTCTCCGGATCCGGGGCTGAGGGGGAGCGAGCACACCATGCAGAGTCCGCTTTTCGCGTACAACGAGCAGCAGACCCAGGACCGCTGGAGCCTGCAGAACCAGCAGATGCTCCGGGTGGCCCTCGACGGCCACGAGGACGTCCTCGCCCGCAAGGGCGCCATGGTCGCCTACCAGGGACTCGTCGAGTTCGACGCCGAGTACCAGAGCAACAGCGGGGCACGCGCGCGGGCGCACACCGGCGAGGGCCTCGACCTGATGCGCTGCCACGGGCAGGGCACCGTCTACCTCGCCAACCTCGCCCAGCGCATCCACATCATGGACGTGGAGCCGGACGGCCTGACGGTCGACAGCAGCTACGTCCTCGCGATGGACTCCTCGCTGCACCACGAGGTCATCGCCGTGGACAGCCTCTACGGCATCTCCGGCTCGGGGAAGTACCAGCTCAACATCACCGGCCGGGGCAAGGTCGCGCTGATGACCTCGGGCATGCCGCTGCTGCTCCAGGTGACGCCGGACAAGTACGTCAACTGCGACGCCGACGCGATCGTCGCCTGGTCCACCTCGCTGCGCGTGCAGATGCAGGCCCAGACGCACTCCTCGGGGGTGTGGCGGCGCCGCGGCAACACCGGCGAGGGCTGGGAGCTCAGCTTCATGGGCAACGGCTTCGCGCTGGTCCAGCCGAGTGAACTGCTGCCGCCGCAGAACGCCCAGGCCGGCTCCGGCCTCGCCGCGCAGTACGGCATGGGCCAGCAGGGCGCCCGCGGCCAGAACCAGGGCAACGTCTGGAGCTGAGCGCGTACCGGTGCGCCGGGGCCGCACCCTCCCGAGGGTGCGGCCCCGGCGTACTTCTCAGGTCCCGAGCCTCGCGCGCGTCGCGTCGAGCAGCCGTACCACGGAGTCGTCCGCCACGTCCGGCACCTCGTCGTACGGGAACCAGCGCAGGTCCAGGGACTCGTCGCTGACCGAGTGGACGGCGTCCGGCGTGGCCAGGGCCGCGTACTGCACGTCGAAGTGGCAGCGGCAGGGCGGCGGGACGGGATGCCGGTCCAGCCGCACGGGACCGCCCGGGAGGAGCGTCAGACCCGCGACACCGGACTCCTCGGTCGCCTCCCGCAGCGCCGCCGCGGCGAGTGTGGCGTCACCGGGCTCGCAGTGGCCGCCCGTCTGGAGCCACATCCGCAGCTTCCGGTGCAGCGTCAGCAGCACCCGGCCATGCTCGGGGTCGACCACCAGCGCGCTCGCCGTGAGGTGGCCGGCCCCGCAGGCCTTCCACAGGCCGTCCTGATGCGCGGCCAGGTGCTCCAGATAGGCGTCCCTCAGCCCGGGCTGGTCCTGGTACGCCTTGAGGACCAGCACCGCGTCGTCGCGCAGGCTCACTCGGCGCCGTCGCCCTTGCGCTCGTCGCCCTTGCCGCCTTCGCCGTCGCCCTGGCCGGCGGCGTCCGTGTCCTTGGCGTCCTGGGTGTCCTGGGTGTCCTTCTTGCGCAGGCCGGGCTTGCCGGCGGCCTCGCCGAGCATCTTGTCCAGCTCCGAGAAGTCGATCTGCTCCCGGTGCACGAAGCCGTCCGGGTCGTCCAGGTCGGTCGCCGTCGGCAGCATGTCCGGGTGGTGCCACAGGGCGTCCCGGCCGTCGACCCCGCGCGCGTCGGTGAGCGAGGCCCACAGACGCGAGGCGTCACGCAACCGGCGCGGACGCAGCTCCAGACCGATCAGCGTGGCGAACGTCTGCTCGGCCGGGCCGCCCGAGGCGCGGCGGCGCCGCAGCGTCTCCCGCAGGGCGTCGGCCGACGACAGCCGCGGCTTGGCCGCCGCGTGCACGACCGCGTCCACCCAGCCCTCGACGAGCGCCAGCGCCGTCTCCAGCCGGGCCAGGGCCGCCTTCTGCTCGGGCGTGTCCTCCGGCTGGAACATGCCCTGCTGAAGCGCCTCCTGCAGCTGCTCGGGGTTCTGCGGGTCGAACTGGCCGACCACGTCCTCCAGCTTGCCGGTGTCGACCTTGATGCCGCGGGCGTAGCCGTCGACCGCGCCGAACAGGTGCGACCGCAGCCACGGCACGTGCGCGAAGAGCCGCTGGTGGGCGGCCTCACGCAGGGCGAGGTACAGCCGCACCTCCTCCTGCGGGACGCCCAGGTCCTTGCCGAAGGTCCCGACGTTCAGCGGCAGCAGCGCGGCCTTGCCGGCCGGGCCCAGCGGCAGGCCGATGTCGGACGAACCGACGACCTCGCCGGCCAGCACGCCGACGGCCTGGCCGATCTGCGTGCCGAACATGGCGCCGCCCATGGAGCGCATCATGCCGATCAGCGGGCCGGCCATGGCCTGCATCTCCTCCGGCAGGACGTCGCCCATCGCGTTGCCGACGCGCTCGGCGACCGGGTCGACCAGCTCCCGCCACGCGGGCAGGGTCGCCTCGACCCACTCCGCGCGGCTCCAGGCCACCGCGGAGTGCGAGCCGGACGGCAGGGAGGTGGCGTCGTCCAGCCAGAGGTCGGCCAGCCGGACGGCCTCCTCCACGGCCCTGCGCTCGGCGGGGCCGACACTGGCGTCCTTGGAACCCTGCGCGGTTCCCTGGGCGACCGTCTGGCGGGCGATCTGCTTGGCCATGTCCCAGTTCACCGGCCCGCCCTCGTAGGAGAGCATCTGGCCGAGCTGCTGGAACGCGGCGCCCAGGTCGCCCGGGTTCATCGACCCGAACATCGCGGCGAACGGATTGTCCGCGCCGGGTCCGCCAAATCCGCCCGCCCCGGGCATGCCGAAGCCGAACGGGTTGGCCGGGCCCTGACCACCGCCGCCCTGCGGGTCCTTCTTCTTGCCTTCGTCGCCGTCGTCCGGCTCCTCCGGCGGAAGGCCGAATCCGAATGGGGTGTCACTCACGGGTTTCCTCGGCTTGTAGGGCCACCGGTTCTTTCCGGCGGCACGGCTGCCCGACAACACCACCCAGCGTAGACACCTGAGACGGTTCGGGCCTCGGTGCTTCGCCGACAGGGAGCCTGCGGCAGGATGGATGCCACCTGGTACGCACGCGTCGCTCGCGCTCGTACTGAAGACAACCGCTGGAGACGCCCGGTGAGTTCCCCAGATCCGCAGGTTCGCGCAGCGCGAAACAAGTCAACCAGTCCTCCGCCCCGCGGGCCCGTCGTGGCGGTCACCGGTGCCGCCTCCGGCGTCGGGGCCCTGCTGGCCGAGCGGCTCGCGGCGTCGGAGGAGGTCAAGCAGGTCGTCGCCATCGACGAGCGGCGCGGCGAGTGCGCCGAGGCCGAGTGGCACATCCTGGACGTCCGGGACCCCGCGATCGCGGACCGGCTGCGCGGGGCCGACGTGGTCGTCCACCTGGCCCTCGACCTGGACCTGGAGACCGACGCGGCCGCCCGGACGGCCTACAACGTCCGCGGCACGCAGACGGTGCTGACCGCGGCCGCGGCCGCCGGGGTGCACCGGGTGGTGCTGTGCACCTCGACCATGGTCTACGGGGCGCTGCCCGACAACGAGCTGCCGCTGGCCGAGGACGCGGAGCTGCGCGCCACCGCCGAGGCCACGGGCGTCGGCGACCTGCTGGAGATCGAGCGGCTGGGCCGCCGGGCGCCCCGCGCGCACCCCGGGCTCAACGTCACCGTGGTGCGCCCCGCCGTGCTGGTCGGCGGCACCGACACCGCGCTGACCAGGTACTTCGAGTCGCCCCGGCTGCTGGTGGTGGCCGGTTCCCGGCCCGCGTGGCAGTTCTGCCACGTCGACGACCTGTGCAGCGCGCTGGAGTACGCCGTGCTGGAGAAGGTCGACGGCGAGCTGGCCGTGGGCTGCGACGGGTGGCTGGAGCAGGAGGAGATCGAGGAGCTCAGCGGCATCCGGCGGATGGAGCTGCCGTCGGCGGTGGCGCTCGGCGCGGCGGCCCGGCTGCACCGGATCGGGCTCACCCCGTCCCCGGCCGGGGACCTGGCGTACACGATGTACCCCTGGGTGGTCAGCGGAAGCAGGCTGCACGACGCCGGGTGGCGTCCCGCGTACACGAATGAGGAGGTGCTCGAGCAGCTCCTGGAGGAGGTGTCCGGCAGGCACACGGTCGCGGGCCGCCGTCTGGGCCGCAAGGACGCGACGGCCGCCGGCGCGGCGGGCGCGACGGTGGCGCTGCTCGGCGCCGCGGCGGTGGTGCGCCGGGCCCGGAAGGCGCGCCGGCGGATCTGACGCGGACGGACCCCCTCGGAGGGGCTGCCGCGGCACCACGCGCGCGTACCGGGCGATGACGCTGTTCCGCCCGGTCGGCGGGGTGGGGCACGATGGGGCCCATGGCACCTACGACGGACCACCCCGGTGAGCAGCCCGCCCAGGACCCGATCAAGCTGATCGCGATCCGCGACACCCCGCTGTCGGTGGACGAGATCCTGCGCGCGGTCGGCGACGACGCGGCCGGCGGGACGGCGCTCTTCGTGGGGACCGTGCGCAACCACGACGGGGGCGCCGACGTGGACGAACTGGGCTACTCCTGTCATCCGAGCGCCGAGGACGAGATGCGGCGGATCGCGGAGAAGGTCGCCGCGGACTTCCCCGTCCGGGCGCTGGCCGCGGCCCACCGGGTGGGGGACCTGCGGGTCGGGGACCTCGCCGTGGTCGTCGGCGTGTCGTGCGCGCACCGGGGCGAGGCCTTCGAGGCCTGCCGCAAGCTCATCGACGACATCAAGCACGAGGTGCCCATCTGGAAGCACCAGCGCTTCTCCGACGGCACGCAGGAGTGGGTCGGCGCCTAGGGTCCGGCCGGCGGCAACGCCGCAGACGGGCGTGCCCGGCCCCGCGTCCCCGGCAGGATGCGCCGGACAGGCCGGAGCGCGCCCGTCCTGTGCGGTTGCGTAACCGCACCCCTGAGGTGAGCGTTGTCACTGCGGACGGTTAATCTGCTGATCAGTCAGTGTGGCAGACGCTCATGGGGTTGGGAGGTCGGCATGGCGGCTCTTGCCTGGTTGCTGATTCCGCTGATGGCCGTGATCGGAGCGGGACTGTGGGGCAGTTGGGCCAACCGGACCCGCAAGGTGCGCAGCGACGGTCCCGAACTCATCGGCTACGCCCGTTTCCGTGAGGCGATGGAGAAGGAGCGGGCGGGCAGCTGAGCCCGGAAAGCGCAGGCCAGGACGGCAGCGGGGCCGGGGCCGCTCGACCGGGCGGCCCTGACGGTGCGCTGACAGGTCCGTCCCGTACTGTCGTTGCATGCCACGCCGTACGGTGACGATGCTCGCCTCCACCCTGATGCTGATCGCGCTCCTGTGCGCGGGAGTCTTCATCCCCGTGCCCTATGCGGAGATGTCGCCGGGGCCGACGGTGAACACGCTGGGTGAGCACGAGGGCGAGCCGGTCCTCCGGATCGCCGGACGCAAGACCTATCCGGCGGACGGCAACCTCAACATGACCACCGTGCGGGTCACCAGCGCCGACTACCGCATGAACCTCGTCGAGGCCGTGTACGGCTGGCTCGCGCACGACACCAAGGTCGTCCCGCACGACACCCTCTACCCGGACGGCAAGACGGAGGAGGAGTCGACCCAGGAGAACGCCGAGGAGTTCAGCCAGTCCCAGGAGAGCGCCAAGGTGGCGGCCCTGAAGCAGCTGGGCATCCCGGTGAAGTCCTGGGTGATCGTCTCCACGGTCGTCAAGGACGCGCCCGCCGAGGGCAAGCTGCACGCCGGAGACGTGATCAAGGCCGTCGACGGCAAGGCCGTGAAGGAGCCCTCCGACGTCGCCGAGCTGGTGACCGAGCACGCGCCGGGCGAGGACGTCGTCTTCACCGTCGTGCCCGCCAAGGAGCAGGCGGCCGCCGAGAAGGAGAAGCGGACGGCGGTGCGGACCGAGCAGGTCACCGTCACCACCCGGGCCTCCGACGACGCCGGCGAGGAGCGCGCCGTCGTCGGCATCTCGGCGGGGACCGACCACACCTTCCCGTTCGCCATCGACATCAAGCTCGCCGACGTGGGCGGCCCGAGCGCCGGACTGATGTTCGCCCTCGGCATCTACGACAAGCTCACTCCGGGCGCTCTGACCGGCGGCGCGTTCGTCGCGGGCACCGGCACCATCGACGACGAGGGCAGAGTCGGGCCGATCGGCGGCATCGAGATGAAGACGGTCGGCGCGCGCGACAAGGGCGCCGAGTACTTCCTCACGCCCGCCGACAACTGCGCCGCCGCCGCCAAGGACACCCCCGACGGCCTCACCCTGGTCAAGGTCGGCACCATGGACGACGCCCTGGACGCCCTGAAGGACATCCGCGCGGGCGACACCGCCGGCCTGCCGACGTGCACCGCGTCCTGACCGGAGCGGCTACTCCTCGAACGTCGCGGTCAGCGCCCGGGCCAGACCCGGCACCAGATCCGAGCCCGTGAGCACCTCGGTCGGGGAGTCCTTCTCCCGCAGCCGGATCGCCGACTCACGGGAGCCGTCGCGCAGCACCGCGACCGTCATCCGGACCTCCTGACGCTCCGGGTGCTCCGCCACCCATGTGGTGAGGGCGGCCTCGTCCAGGTCCTTCGGGACCTCGGCCTCCGCGGACGGCGGCAGCATCAGCCGCTCCACGGTGAGGGCGCAGCCGGTGACCGCGTCGGGCCAGGCGATGGTGCCGAGGAACTCGTCGAGCGGCTTGCCGGCGGGGATCTCCTCCTGCTCGATCGGGGTGAGGGCGGCGGACTCCTCCCCGCCGTCCAGGCCGAGGCGGTCCGCGAGGGAGGGCTGTTCCGCCCGAAGCCGGGCAGTGTCTACGAGGGCGAACAGTCGGGCGGGCTGGTCCCAGCCCAGTCCGGACACGTACTCGTCGATCTCGAGCACGGCCCGGGTGAGGGGGTTCGCGGCCATGGGTGTGTTGGACATGGTCACAATCCTCTCTCGTTCCCGGCCCGAATCGGGAACCGAGTAAAGGGTGAGTAAGTTGCATAGGTGTGGGCCCGCGATCACGGGGGACCACGACGGTCCGTGAAGACGCGGGCTCGACGAATCGACAGCGAACTTCGAGGTGCCTACCTTGGCTTTCCAGATGCCGGACCGCGGCGGAGGCCCGACGGGGCCACGGATCAGAGTGGGCCGGCCGTCCCGACGGGTCCGGACCCTGCTCATGACACTGGGCGTCCTTGCCGTCCTCGGCATGGTGTTCACCATGTTCGCGGGGTTCTGGACCGACTGGCTGTGGTACCGATCGGTCAACTACTCGTCGGTGTTCACGACGACCCTGTGGACCAAGATCGGGCTGTTCTTCGTCTTCGGCCTGCTCATGGCCGTCTCGGTCGGCTTCAACGTCTGGCTGGCCCACCGCCTGCGGCCGCCGCTGAGCGCCATGTCGATGGAGCAGCAGAACCTCGACCGGTACCGGATGGGGATCGCGCCCTACAAGAAGTGGCTGCTGCTCGGCATCACCGCGCTGGTGGGCCTGATCGCGGGCGCCTCGGCGTCCAGCCAGTGGCGCACCTGGCTGATGTGGGTCAACGGCGTGCCGTTCGGCCAGAAGGACCCCCAGTTCAACCTGGACGTCTCCTTCTACGCCTTCGACCTGCCCTGGTACCGGTTCCTGCTGGGCTTCGGCTTCGCCGCCGCCGTCCTGGGACTGATCGCCGCCGCGCTCACCCACTACCTGTACGGCGGGCTGCGCATCACCAGCCCGGGCGCGCGCGCCACGGCCGCCGCCACCGGGCACCTGTCGGTGCTGCTCGGCATCTTCGTCGCCCTGAAGGCGGTCGCGTACTGGCTCGACCGGTACGGACTGGCCGTGAAGTCCAGCGACTTCAAGGCCACCGACAGCTGGACCGGTCTGCGGTACGTCGACGCGAACGCCTACCTGCCCGCGAAGACGATCCTGTTCTGCATCGCCGTGATCTGCGCGCTGCTGTTCTTCGCCACCCTGTGGCGGCGCACCTGGCAGCTTCCGGTGATCGGCTTCGGCCTCATGGTGCTGTCGGCGATCCTGATCGGCGGCCTCTACCCGGCGATCGTGCAGAAGTTCCAGGTCCAGCCGAACGAGCAGGCCAAGGAAGCGCCGTACGTCGAGAAGAACCTCAAGGCCACGCGTGAGGCCTACGGGATCGACGACTCGCAGGTGACCGACTACCCGGGCGTCGCCCAGACCAAGGACCAGGCGCAGCTGCGGGACGACGTCACCGACGCGGCCAGCATCCGGATCATGGACCCGAACGTCGTCTCCCCGACGTTCCAGCAGCTCCAGCAGATCAGGAACTACTACGCCTTCCCGACCAACCTGGACGTCGACCGGTACACCAAGGACGGCAAGGAGCAGGACACCGTCATCGGCCTGCGCGAACTGAACTACGCGGGCATCCCGAAGCGGAACTGGATCAACGACCACTTCCGCTACACCCACGGGTACGGTGTCGTCGCCGCCGAGGGCACCAGCGCCGACGCCGGCGGCCGCCCGGCGTTCACCGAGTCCGACCTGCCGTCCAAGGGCGACCTCGGTACGTACGAGCAGCGCGTCTACTACGGCGAGCGGACGACCACGTACTCGATCGTCGGCGGTCCCCAGAAGGAGATCGACTACTCCGACGACAACGGTGAGAAGACGTACAGCTACAAGGGCGACAGCGGCGTCAACCTGGACAACCCGGTGAACCGCGCCGCCTACGCGGTCGCGTTCGGCGAGCCGCAGATCCTGTACTCCGGCGCCATCGGCGAGGGTTCGCGGATCCTGTACAACCGCACGCCCAAGGAGCGCGTCGAGGCGATCGCGCCCTGGCTGACCATCGACGGCGACGCCTACCCGGCGGTCGTCGAGGGCCGGATCCAGTGGATCGTCGACGCCTACACGACGACCAACGGCTACCCGTACGCGTCCCGGACGACGCTCGGCGACACCACGGCCGACTCGCTGACCGCCACCAACGACCAGCGCGCGGTGGTGGCCCAGCAGAACCAGGTCAACTACATCCGCAACTCGGTGAAGGCGACCGTCGACGCGTACAGCGGCGAGGTCAAGCTCTACCAGTGGGACACCCAGGACCCCGTCCTGAAGACGTGGATGAAGGCGTTCCCGGACACCGTGGAGCCGCGGAGCGAGATCTCCAAGGATCTGATGGACCACCTGCGGTACCCGCAGGACCTGTTCAAGGTCCAGCGCGAGCTGCTCACCCGCTACCACGTGAAGGACGCCAACACGTTCCTCTCGGGCAGCGAGGTCTGGCAGGTGCCGGACGACCCGACGAACAAGACGGGCGAGACGGTCCCGCCGTACTACCTGAGCATGCGGATGCCGGACCAGCAGGAGCAGGTGTTCTCGCTCACCACGACGTTCACGCCGAACGGACGTGACAACCTGAGCGCGTTCATGGCGGTCAACGCCGATCCGGGCACCAAGGACTACGGCAAGATCAGAATCCTGAAACTGCCGACCAGCACCACGGTCTCCGGACCCAAGCAGGTGCAGAGCCAGTTCAACTCCCAGCAGGACATCGCCGAGACGATCAGGCTGCTGCGGGGCGGCGACTCCGAGGTCGAGTACGGCAACCTGCTGACGGTCCCGCTGGACGGCGGACTGCTCTACGTGGAGCCGGTCTACGTACGCGGTGGTGGACTGAAGTACCCGCTGCTGCGCAAGGTGCTGGTTACCTACGGCGGCCAGACGGCGTTCGAGGACACGTTGGAGCAGGCGCTCGACAAGGTCTTCGGCGGCGAGGGCACACCCGTCGACCCGCCGGCCGACGAAGGAACCGGCGAGGACGAGGGCACCGGCGAGGACGAGGGCACCACGCCCCCGCCGAGCACGGAGCGGCCCTCGACGGCCCAGGAAGCCCTGAACGACGCGCAGGAGGCCTTCGAGGCCGGCCAGGAAGCCCTGAAGAACAACGACTGGGAGGCCTACGGCCGGGCGCAGGAGGACCTCGAGGACGCGTTGCGCAGGGCCGAGGAGGCGCAGTCCGGCGGGGCCGGCGGCGCGCGGAGCAGTCCGAGCGCCGACCCGAGCACGAGTTCGCGCTCGAACAGCTGACCAGGAGGCCTGGTCACAGGCCCACCCCGCGCCGTGCTACGGTTGCAGCACAACGGCGCGGGGTGGAGCAGCTCGGTAGCTCGCTGGGCTCATAACCCAGAGGTCGCAGGTTCAAATCCTGTCCCCGCTACTGACGTCGCACGACAGCGACACCAAAGGCCCGGATTCCCCAGGGAATCCGGGCCTTTGTGGTGGGCGAACGCATGTACCCGCTCTCCCGACGGCCGTGCCGCCGACGGGAGTTGGGCGGTTTGTGTTTGACTTGTCTCTCTGTGGGCATGTCGACAAAACGCTGAAGTGACCTCACTGGCTGCGGTATACCAGGTGTACCCAGGTTGCAGGTGGTGCGACGATGGATGTTATGGGGGACAAGGCAACTCTGTTCGGGTCAGGGCGTTTTGTGCAGTCCTCCCCCTGGGAGGAACCCCCCCACGACGCGGGGGAGGCGGCCGACGAGGCGGCGGAGGAGCTGCGCCGGCGGCTCGCCGCCGAGGCCGGTGACGTCGAGGCGATGAGCGTCCTCGGCGCCATGCTGCTGCGCCGTGGTGACCTCGACGGTGCCGAACCCCATCTGCGCGCCGCCACCGCCGCGGGCGACCGCGCCGCCGCCAACAACCTGGGCGTCCTGCTGCACCAGCGGGGCTACTCCGACGAGGCCGCCGGATGGTGGCGGATCGCGGCCGTCGCCGGTTCCACGGCCGCGGCCCACGCGCTCGGCCGCCACCACCGTGAGCGCGGCGACGAACCCGCCGCCGAGTACTGGCTGCGCCAGTCCGCCGAACAGGGCCACACCCTCGGCGCGTACGCCCTCGCCGACCTCCTGGAGCACCGGGGGGACACCGAGGGCAGCGAGCGCTGGATGCGGGCCGCCGCCGAACGCGGGCACCGCGAGGGCGCCTACCGGCTCGCCCGCGCCCTGGACCGCAAGGCCGCTCGGGTCTCCGGCGACGACGGCGCGGCGCTCGTCGAGGAGGCCGAGCAGTGGTACCGGCAGGCCGCCGCGCGCGGACACCGCCGGGCCGCCCTGCACCTGGGCACGATCCTGGAGAAGCGCGGCGAGCTGAAGGAGGCGGGCCGCTGGTACCTGACCTCCGCCAAGGACGGCGAGCCGCGCGCCGCGTGCGCGCTCGGCTTCCTGCTGCGCGACGCCGGGGACACCGAGAACGCCGCCGTGTGGTGGCTGCGCGCCGCCCAGAACGGCGACGGCAACGCCGCGAACGCGCTGGGCGCCCTGCACGCCGAGCGCGGCGAGACGCAGACCGCCGAGCGGTGGTACCGGGCCGCCATGGACGCCGGCGACATCAACGGCGCGTACAACCTCGGTCTGCTCTGCGCCGACCAGGGGCGCACCACCCAGGCCGAGCAGTGGTACCGCCGGGCCGCCTACGCCGGACACCGCGAGGCCGCGAACGCGCTGGCGATCCTGCTGCTGCGGGCGGGGGACGAGACCGGCGCGGAGCCGTGGTTCTCCAAGGCCGCGGAGGCGGGCAGCGTGGACGCCGCCTTCAACCTGGGCATCCTGCACGCCGGGCGGGGCGAGGAGCGGGCCGCGCTGCGCTGGTACGAGCGGGCGGCGGCCGCCGGGCACACCGAGGCGGCGCTCCAGGTCGGCATGGCCCGGCTGCGGGACGGCGAGGAGGGCGAGGCCGAGCGGTTCCTGCGGTGCGCGGCGGGTGGCGGCAGCGCGGAGGCGGCGTACCGGCTGGCGACCGTGCTGGACGCCCGGCGCCCGCCGGAGCCCGCGCACGAGCTGGGGGAGCCGGTGCACCGGCGCAGCGAGTGCGAGGAGTGGTACGAGCGGGCGGCCTCGCAGGGGCACCGGCGGGCGCAGGTGCGGGTCGGCATGCTGGCCGCGGCCCGCGGCGACGTGATGGAGGCGGCCCGGTGGTACCGGGAGGCCGCGGAGGCCGGCTCGCGCAACGGCGCGTTCAATCTGGGGCTGCTGCTGGCGCGGGAGGGCAGCGAGCCGGAGGCGGTGGTGTGGTGGACCCGCGCCGCCGACGCCGGCCACGGCCGCGCGGCCCTGCGCCTCGCCCTGGTCCACGCCCGCCGGGGCGAACTCGCGGAGGGCCAGCGCTGGGCCGACCGCGCGGCGGAACTGGGCCCCCAGGCGGTCAAGGAGCGGGCCACCCGCCTCCGCGACGCCCTTCGGGAGGAGCTCTCCGCGTAGCCCGGGCGGGCCGGGGTCCGGGACGGGACCTGCTGGGACGCACCCCTGGGCCCGGGCAGGCCCCGGTGTCTCCGGGCCGGACGGCTGACGTGAGCCCGGAGGGACGGCTCGGGCGGAGCCGGGAGGGAGCCGGAGGCAGGCGCCCGCTGGGGCGCGCCCCAGCGGGCGGCAACGGCCCCGGTGCCTTGAGGACGACCCCCGCTCGGGCGGGCCCGGGGAAGGAATTTGCTTCCGTCGGGCGTCTTGACGTAGCGTTGGGGACATCGCCGCGGGGTGGAGCAGCTCGGTAGCTCGCTGGGCTCATAACCCAGAGGTCGCAGGTTCAAATCCTGTCCCCGCTACTGATGGCCGAGGGCCGGAATCCGAAAGGGTTCCGGCCCTCGGTCGTTCCCTGGGCAGAGGCGTCCAGCGTTCAGGCGTGACGAAGAGCCCCGGTCACTCGGAAGTGGCCGGGGCTTCGTGACGGTGCTGGGTGCCGGCTACGCCGCCGCGCAGGTGGGGCACAGGCCGCGGTACGTCACCTCGACGTCGGACACCGTGAAACCGAACCGCTCCGTGTCGGGGAGGTCGGCCAGCGGGTTGCCGGTCGGGTGGACGTCGCGGATCGACCCGCACTGCGCGCACACCAGATGGTGGTGCGGGCGGTGCGCGTTCGGGTCGTAGCGCTTGGCCCGCTGGTCCGTCGCGACCTCCAGCACCTCACCGAGCGAGACCAGCTCGCCCAGGGTGTTGTAGACGGTCGCCCGGGAGATCTCGGGCAGCTTGACGACAGCTCTGGCGTGCACCTCGTCGGCCGTCAGGTGGACGTGTTCGCCGTCGAGGACCTCGGCCACCACACGGCGCTGCGCGGTCATCCGCCAGCCGCGTCCGCGAAGTCGTTCCAGAAGGTCACTCATAGGCACCAGCCTAACAGCAGGGGGGAGTCGAGCCCCCGAACGGATGCGATTTTGGAGCTTTACTTGACTTAGACATTGTCCATTGTAGGATCGAGCTCGGCTTTGGCCAAGAGACCAGTTGGTCAGTAATGGACGCAGGAGGCGCACGTGACGCAGGGACCGCTTACTACGGAGGCCGGTGCCCCGGTTGCCGACAACCAGAACAGCGAGACCGCGGGCGTCGGCGGCCCGGTCCTCGTGCAGGACCAGCTCCTGCTCGAGAAGCTGGCCCACTTCAACCGCGAGCGCATCCCGGAGCGCGTGGTGCACGCCCGCGGCGCCGGTGCGTACGGCACCTTCAAGGTGACCGCCGACGTCACGAAGTACACCCGGGCGAAGTTCCTGTCCGAGGTCGGCAAGGAGACCGAGGTCTTCCTGCGCTTCTCCACGGTCGCGGGCAACCTGGGCGCCGCCGACGCGGTGCGTGACCCGCGCGGTTTCGCGGTGAAGTTCTACACCGAGGAGGGCAACTACGACCTCGTCGGCAACAACACCCCGGTGTTCTTCATCCGGGACGCCATCAAGTTCCCCGACTTCATCCACACCCAGAAGCGCGACCCGTACACCGGTTCGCAGGAGGCGGACAACGTCTTCGACTTCTGGGGTCTGTCGCCCGAGTCCACGCACCAGGTGACCTGGCTGTTCGGTGACCGCGGCATCCCGGCGTCCTACCGCCACATGGACGGCTTCGGCTCCCACACCTACCAGTGGAACAACGAGGCCGGCGAGGTCTTCTGGGTCAAGTACCACTTCAAGACGGACCAGGGCATCAAGAACCTGACCGCCGAAGAGGCCGAGATCCTCGCGGGCAAGGACCCCGACTCGCACCAGCGCGACCTGCGCGAGGCCATCGAGCGCGGCGAGTACCCGTCCTGGACCGTCTACGTCCAGATCATGCCGGCGGCCGAGGCGCCGACCTACCGCTTCAACCCGTTCGACCTGACCAAGGTCTGGCCGCACGCGGACTACCCGCTGATCGAGTTCGGCAAGCTGGAGCTCAACCGCAACCCGGAGAACATCTTCGCCGAGGTCGAGCAGTCGATCTTCAGCCCCGCCCACTTCGTGCCGGGCATCGGTCCCTCCCCGGACAAGATGCTCCAGGGCCGTCTCTTCGCGTACGGCGACGCCCACCGCTACCGCGTCGGCATCAACGCCGACCACCTGCCGGTGAACCGCCCGCACGCCACCGAGGCGCGCACCCACTCCCGTGACGGCTACCTGTACGACGGCCGCCACAAGGGCGCGAAGAACTACGAGCCGAACAGCTTCGGCGGCCCCTTCCAGACGGACCGCCCGCTGTGGCAGCCCGTCCCGGTCACCGGGGTCACCGGCGAGTCGGTCACGCCCGTCCACGCCGAGGACAACGACTTCGTCCAGGCGGGCAACCTCTACCGGCTGATGTCGGAGGACGAGAAGGAGCGCCTGGTCAAGAACCTGGCGAACGCCATCTCGGGTGTGACGCGCGACGACATCGCCGAGCGCGCGATCAACAACTTCCGCCAGGCCGACGAGGACTTCGGCAAGCGGCTGGAGGCCGCGGTGCAGGCCCTGCGCGGCTGATTCCAGCGCTGGACCGCTTGTCGATCGACGGGCCGGACTCCCTCACGGGGGTCCGGCCCGTTCCCGTGCCGTCAGGCGGGCACCTGCGGGGCGCACTGCCGCGCGGGCGCCCAGCAGCGGATGATGTCGCGGACCGAGACGATGCCCGCGGGCTCGTCCCGGTCGAGGACGATCAGATGCCGGAAGCCCCCGTGGGCCATGGCGGCCGCCGCCTCCTCGACGGTCCAGGAGGGGGTGGCGAAGACGACGTCGGTGGTGGTGTGGGCGTGGGCGCGCTCCGCGTCAGGGTCCTGGCCGAGACCCACGGAGTTGAGGACGTCCCGTTCGGTGAGGATGCCGATGCCGGTGCCGTCGGGGTCGAGGACCACGGCCGCGCCCACCCGGCGCGCGGACATCAGGGCGGCGGCCTGGCGGAGCGTGTGGGCGGGGCCGATGGTGAGGACCACGGTGCTCATGGCGTCACGGACGAGCATGGGTGGAGCCACCTCCTACCAGAAAGCGCGAGGTCACGGGCGCGCGGGCCCGCTCGTGCGCGCTTTCACAAGTTCACAAGTGGGGGAGGCTCTCAGAGTGGCAGGCAAAGCGGGGGTCAACAAGGGGGCGCACGCGGCCGGCGGGGGGCGCGGGGACCGGCCGCGGCCGGTTCAGTAGCGCTGGTTGAGATACCCCAGCAGTTCGTCGTGCAGCAGACCGTTCGACGCGGCGGCGTTGCCGCTGTGCGGGCCCGGGCGGCCGTCGAGCCCGGTGAAGGCGCCGCCGGCCTCCGTCACCACGATCGCCGTGGCCGCCATGTCCCACAGCGACAGCTCCGGCTCCGCGCACAGGTCGACCGACCCCTCGGCGACCATCATGTACGGCCAGAAGTCGCCGTACGCGCGCGTGCGCCACACCTCGCGGGTGAGGTCGAGGAAGCCGTCCAGCCGCCCCTGCTCCTCCCAGCCGGTGAGTGAGGAGTACGCGAAGGAGGCGTCGGAGATCCGCGAGACGCGGGAGACCTGGAGCCGGGTGGCTGAGGACAGGCTGCGCCCGGCGTAGGCGCCGTGGCCCCGCGCCGCCCACCAGCGGCGGCCCAGGGCGGGGGCGGACACCACGCCGACGACCGGCTGGAAGCCTCCCCCGGCGTCGGCCTCCATGAGCGCGATCAGCGTGGCCCAGACGGGCACGCCGCGCACGTAGTTCTTGGTGCCGTCGATCGGGTCGATCACCCAGCGGCGCGGGCCGGTGCCCTCGACGCCGTACTCCTCGCCCAGGACGGCGTCGCGCGGGCGGGCGCGCTGGAGGTGGCCGCGGATGAGCTCCTCGGCGGCCTTGTCCGCCTCGCTCACCGGCGTCATGTCGGGTTTGGTCTCCACCTTGAGGTCGAGAGCCTTGAACCGGTCCATGGTCGCGGCGTCGGCGGCGTCCGCGAGGACATGGGCGAGACGCAGGTCGTCGAGGTAGTCGGGCATGCGACGAACGGTATCGGCCGAGATCGGTTCCCGGCCACCGGGGGCCGGTTCCGCGACCCCTTGACAGCGCCCGGGGGTCCGTCAAACCTGACCGCAGGGTCGGCCGCTCGCCCCGAGGGAGGCGATGATGCCTGCAGCGCGGGAATCTCTGCTGGACGCCGCTTACACCGCCCTGGCCCGCCGTCCGTGGTCCGCCGTGCGCATGGTGGACGTGGCCGCCGCGGCCGGGGTCTCCCGCCAGACGCTCTACAACGAGTTCGGCAGCAAGGACGGTCTCGCCCGTGCCCTGGTCCGCCGGGAGGCCGACGGCTACCTGGCCGGCGTCGACCGGGCCCTCACCGCCCACGCCGACCCCCGCGACCGCCTCACCGCGACCGCCGAGTGGACCACGCTGAGCGCCCGCGAGAACGCCCTGGTGCGGGCCGTGCTCACCGGCTGCTGGAGCGAGCGTCTGCCCGCGCCCGCCGCCGGGGCCGTCCCGTCCGGCTCCCCGGTGCCCGCGCAGCGTCGCGCCGACGGGCCGCTGCCCTCGCCCGCCGACTTCGTGCACCTGGTCCGCGACCGGGCCGTCGCCGTGCTCGCCGGGCCGGGGCACGTGCGGGGCGACACCGCCGACCTGGCCCGCTCCTGCGAGCTGGTGATCCGCCTCGCCCTGTCCTGCGTGGTCGCGCCCCCGCCCGGCGACGACGGCGTGGCCGAACTGGTCAGGGGCGCCCTGCACCGACAACCGGTGCCGTAGCGGGCAGCCGAAAGGGAGCGGCTCAGTGGGCCGAGCCCGAGAGCTGGAGCCCGATCACCCCGAGGATCACCAGGGTGATGGAGACGATCTTCAGGGTGGACACCAGGTCCCCGAGGAACACCATCCCGTAGATGGCCGTCCCCGCCGCCCCGATGCCCGTCCACACCGCGTACGCCGGCCCCACGTCCAGCTTCTTCAGCGCCAGCGTCAGCAAGCCGAAGCTGCCGAGGGCGAACGCGCAGAAGGCGATGGTCGGCCACAGCCGGGTGAACCCGTGCGACAGCTTCAGGCACACGGCGAAACCGGTCTCGAGCAACCCGGCGACGATGACCAGCAGCCACGCCATGTGTGTCCTCCCGCATGCCCCGCGTACAGTGACCGCTTCGTCCGGTTCGTGTCCGACTCGGTGTGATTATGCACTTACCGGCCGCAGGTCGGGGCGAACACGACGCGGGTCAGTCCCCGTCGGTGCGTTCCCGCGAGGCGAGCAGCCGCCGCAGCGAGTACAGCCGCGCCGGGTCCGCGTGGCCCTCCGCCACCCAGGCGTCCAGCGCGCAGTCCGGTTCGTCGTGGCTGCACGCGCGCGGACAGCCCTCCGTGCCCGGCTCCAGGTCGGGGAAGGCGTGGATGACCCGCGACGGGTCGACGTGGGCCAGCCCGAACGACCGCACGCCCGGCGTGTCGATCACCCAGCCCCCGGCGCCCGCGAGCGGCAGCGCCAGCGCGGACGTCGTGGTGTGGCGTCCCCGCCCGGTCACCGCGTTGACGTGGCCGGTGGAGCGCCGCCGCTCCTCCGGGACCAGCGCGTTCACCAGGGTCGTCTTGCCGACCCCCGAGTGGCCCACGAACGCCGTGATCCGGCCGTCGAGCTGCTCGCGCACCCGCTCCACCGCCGCGCCGCTCTCCAGCTCCGCGCGGCTGGTGACGACGTAGGGGATGTCCAGGTCGCCGTAGAGCTCCAGCAGCTTGTCGGGCGGGGCGAGATCGGACTTGGTGAGCACCAGCAGCGGTTCCAGGCCGCCGTCGTAGGCGGCGACCAGGCAGCGGTCGATCAGCCGCGGCCGGGGCTCGGGGTCGGCGAGGGCGGTGACCACGGCGAGCCGGTCGGCGTTGGCGACGACCACCCGCTCGTAGGGGTCGTCGTCGTCGGCGGTGCGGCGCAGCACCGACGAGCGCTCCCCGATCCGCACGATCCGGGCGAGGGTGTCCTTCCTCCCGGACAGATCGCCCACCAGGGCCACCCGGTCGCCCACCACGGCGGCCTTGCGGCCCAGCTCGCGGGCCTTCATCGCGGTCACGACGCGGTCCTCGACGAGGCAGGTCAGCCGGCCCCGGTCGACCGTGAGGACCATGCCCTCGGCGGCGTCCTCGTGCTTGGGCCTGATGTGGGTGCGCGGCCGGTTGCCCCTGCGGTTGGGGCGGGAGCGGATGTCGTCCTCGTCGGTGTGCTTGCCGTAGCGGCGCATCGTGAACCCCTACGCCCCGAGCATCCCGGTCCACAGCTCGGGGAAGTCCGGCAGGGTCTTCGCCGTGGTCGCCACGTTCTCGATCTGCACGCCCTCGACCGCCAGACCGATGATCGCACCGGCCGTGGCCATGCGGTGGTCCTCGTAGGTGTGGAAGACCCCGCCGTGCAGCCGCCGCGGGCGGATGTGCAGGCCGTCGGCCGTCTCGGTGACGTCACCGCCCAGCTCGTTGATCTCCTTGGTGAGCGCGGCCAGCCGGTCCGTCTCGTGCAGCCGCAGATGCGCCACGCCCCGCAGCGTCGACGGGGAGTCCGCGAGGGCCGCGACGGCCGCGACGCCCGGCGTCAGCTCGCCCACCTCGCCGAGGTCCACGTCGATGCCGTGCACCGCGCCGGAGCCGGTGAAGACCAGCCCGTACTCGGTCAGCTCGCAGGAACCGCCCATCTCGGTGAAGATCTCCCGCAGCCGGTCGCCGGGCTGGGTGGTCCGCGCGGGCCAGTCGGGGATCACCACCTTGCCGCCGGTGACCAGCGCGGCCGCCAGGAACGGCTGCGCGTTGGACAGGTCGGGCTCGATCGTCAGGTCCCGGCCGAGCAGGGCGCCCGGGGTGACCCGCCAGACGTTCGGCTCGCCGCCCGACTCGGGGGTGTCGACCTGGGCCCCGACCGCGCGGAGCATGTCGACGGTCATCCGGATGTGCGGCATCGACGGCAGCGTCGCGCCGGTGTGCCGCAGCTCCACGCCCTGGTTGAACCGCGGCGCCGACAGCAGCAGTGCGCTGACGAACTGCGACGAGGACGACGCGTCCACCTCGACCGTGCCGCCGTCCAGCGCGCCCCCGCCGTGCACCGTCATCGGCAGCGCGCCCCGGTCGTCGTCGTCGATCCGGGCGCCCAGCTGACGGAGCGCGTCGATGACGCCGTTCAGGGGACGCTCGTGGGACCGCGGGTCGCCGTCGAAGCGCACGGGGCCGTCCGCGAGGGCGGCCACCGGCGGCAGGAACCGCATCACCGTGCCCGCGTTGCCCACGTCCACGGTGGCCGGGCCGTGCGGACCGGCCGGCACCACCCGCCAGGCCTCGCCCGTCCCGTCGGGACCGATCCCCTCCTCGATCTCCACGCCCATGGCGCGCAGCGCGCCCGCCATCAGCAGCGTGTCGCGCGAGCGCAGCGGGCGGCGCAGCCAGCCCGGCTCGGAGGCGAGGGCGGCGAGCACGAGGGCGCGGTTGGTGACCGATTTGGACCCGGGCACGTGGACCGTCGCGTCGACGGCTCCGCTCGCGTGCGGGGCGGGCCAGAGGGCGGTGTGCATGGGGTTCGGGGCCATGGGGCCACTTTATAAGGAGGCGAGGGGACAGGCTGCTCCGTGCCCGCCAGGCGGAACACGCCGGCCGGTGACTCCCGCCGCCCGGCCACGCGCTCCGGCGCGATCACGGGACTTCAGCACGCCCCGGCCCGGCGAAGGGTTCCAGCCGGCGGTGCGGCCGGGTGCTCTGCCCGGCCGGGGCCCGGCGTGATCGCGGGCTTCCGCGCGCTTCCGTGCCCGGCGGAGGGTTCCGGTCGCCGGCCGGGTCAGGTGCCCCGCCCGGCCGGGGGCCTCGCCGCCCGGCCGGTCACAGCCCCAGCAGCCAGCGCCCCCCGCCGAGCAGGGAGCACAGCGACACCGCGTGGAACAGGAACAGCCACAGCCCCGCCGGCACCTGCGTCAGCCGGGAGAGCTGGTCCGCGTCCGAGTCGCCGGCGCCCCCGCGGCGCCGCTTGGCCTGCAGCTCGAACGCCGGGCGCACCCCGCCCAGCAGCAGGAACCACACCACGGCGTACGCGAACGCCGCCTGCACCTGCGGGCCCGTCAGCCACGACACCAGCACGAACGTGCTCCCGGTGACCAGCACCGACACCGCCCCGTAGGCGTTGCGGATCATCACCAGCACCGCCAGCAGCAGCGCGGTGGCCAGCCACAGCAGCAGCGTGATGCGTCCGGTGCCGAGCAGCGCGGCGCCGCCCAGGCCCAGCAGCGGGGGAGCGGTGTAACCGGCGGCGGCCGTGAGGATCATGCCGATGCCGGTCGGCTTGCCCCGGCTCACGGTCAGGCCGCTGGTGTCCGAGTGCAGGCGTATCCCCGTCAGCGTGCGGCCGGTGAGCAGCGCCACCAGGCCGTGCCCGCCCTCGTGGGCGATGGTGACGGCATTGCGCGCCACCCGCCAGGGCGCCTGCGGCACGACCACGGCGGCGGCCGTCACCAGCGTCGCGACGACCACCCACAGGTCGGGGTCGGGCTGGGTGCCCGAGACCTCGTCCCAGAGGGAGGCGAGGGAGGCGGACGCGGTGCTGACCATGCTCGTCATGTGTTTCGGATCGCTCCCTGTGCGCGTGCGGAGTCTGGCAGTGTTGCATGTATGTGCGGACGGTATGCAGCGAGTCGCAGGCCCGAGGATCTCGCCGGGATCTTCGAGATCGAGAAGTGGGAGACCGAGGAGACCCTGGAGCCCGATTACAACGTGGCGCCGACCAAGAAGGTCCACGCCGTCCTCGACCGCCCTCTGAAGGACGCGGACGACCCCCGCCCGGTTCGCCAGCTCCGTACCCTCAAGTGGGGACTGGTGCCCTCGTGGTCCAAGACCCCCGAGGGCGGCGCCCGGATGATCAACGCCCGTGCGGAGACCGTCCACGAGAAGCCCTCCTACCGCCGCGCCTTCGCCTCCCGCCGCTGCATCCTCCCCGCCGACGGTTACTACGAGTGGGTCACCGGCAAGCAGGAGCGCGAGCTGGAGGTCGAGGGGAAGAAGAAGCGGCCCCGCAAGCAGCCCTACTTCGTGACCCCGGCCGACGGCTCGGTCTTCGCGATGGCCGGACTGTACGAGTTCTGGCGCGACCGCACGCTGCCCGACGACCACCCGCAGGCCTGGTGGGCGACCTGCACCGTGATCACCACCGAGGCGGAGACGAGCCCGCTGGCCGCGGCCCCGGCGGAGGGCCCGCGCTCCCTGGCCGAGATCCACCCGCGCATGCCGCTGATGCTCACCCCGGACCGCTGGGACGCCTGGCTGGACCCGTCCCGGACCGACCCCGAGGAGCTGCGCGCGCTGCTCGCCCCGCCGCTGCCCGGCCTGATGCGCGCCTACCCGGTCGCCACCGCCGTCAGCAACGTCCGCAACAACGGCCCGGAGCTGCTGGAGGAGCTGGCCGCCCCGGAAGAGGGCACACTCTTCTGACGTGACCACCGACACCACCCCGCACACCGAGGATGTCCTCACCGACGCCGGCGCCGCCCGCATCACCTGGCACCACGCCCCCGGCCGCGCCCGCCTCGTCCTCGCGGCGAGCCACGGCGCGGGCGGCGGCATCGAGGCCCGCGACCTCGCCGCGCTCGCCGCCGTCCTGCCCGCGCACGGCGTCACCGTCGCCCTCGTCGAACAGCCCTGGCGGGTGGCCGGCAGGAAGGTCGCCCCGGCGCCGAAGACCCTGGACACCGGCTGGCGCGGCGTCTGGCCCGCGCTGGCGGAGCCGGGCCTGCCGGTGATCTCCGGCGGACGCAGCGCCGGCGCCCGCGTCGCCTGCCGCACCGCGGCGGACCTGGGCGCCCGTGCCGTGCTCGCGCTGAGCTTCCCGCTGCACCCGCCGGGCAAGCCGGAGAAGTCCCGCGCGGAGGAGCTGCTGGGCGCGGGCGTCCCCACGCTCGTCGTCCAGGGCGGCAACGACCCCTTCGGGAAACCGGCCGAGTTCCCCGAAGGCGACCACGAACTGGTCGAGGTGGCGCGGGCCGACCACGGCTTCGCGGTGCCCGGGCGGGCGGACCTCACCCAGGAGGAGGCGTTGCGGGTGATCACGGACGCGGTCGTGCGGTGGACCGCGGCCCTCGGCTGAGCAGTGCCGGGAATGCGTGGACCGTCCCCACTGTTGTGGGGGGCGTACGTGCCGGTCGCACGGCACCGCCGTCGTAGGAGAGGAAGTCCACCGCATGGGTTCCACGTTCTGCCCGAGCCGCAGTGCCCGCGCCGACCTCGACTGGACGGTGCTGCACGCGGCCAGGACCGTCCCGATCCGGGCGGCGGGCGGACCGGATCGTCGTCTATCCTCCGATTCGGGTGAGGCCGGTCTCGGTCTCACGACGACACTTGAGGAGGTGGGTCCGGTTCCCGGTACCGACGCAGGGACCGAACACGGCCAGGCGGAGCAGCCCCAGGGCCGGGGCGGCACGGGCGCGGAATCGGCCGCGGAGCGCAGCGCGCGCTTCGAACGGGACGCGCTCGAATTCCTCGACCAGATGTACTCGGCCGCCCTGCGCATGACGCGCAACCCGGCCGACGCCGAGGACCTGGTGCAGGAGACGTACGCCAAGGCGTACGGGTCCTTCCACCAGTTCCGTGAGGGCACCAACCTCAAGGCATGGCTCTACCGGATCCTCACCAACACCTTCATCAACTCGTACCGCAAGAAGCAGCGCGAACCCCAGCGCAGCGGTGCCGAGGAGATCGAGGACTGGCAGCTCGCGCGCGCCGAGTCCCACATGTCCACGGGTCTGCGCTCCGCCGAGTCGCAGGCGCTGGACCACCTGCCGGACTCGGACGTGAAGGAAGCCCTGCAGGCGATCCCGGAGGAGTTCCGCATCGCGGTGTATCTCGCCGATGTGGAGGGCTTTGCCTACAAGGAGATCGCCGACATCATGGGGACACCCATCGGTACGGTGATGTCCCGTCTTCACCGGGGACGTCGTCAGCTGCGCGGCATGCTCGAGGACTACGCGCGTGAGCGCGGACTGGTCCCGGCCGGTGCCGGAGAGTCGAACGAAGCGAAAGGCTCGGGGTCATGAGCTGCGGAGAGCCGCACGAGACGGATTGCAGCGAAATCCTCGATCATCTCTACGAATTCCTCGACCGTGAGATGCCGGATGCCGACTGCCGGAAGTTCGAGCACCACTTCGAGGAGTGCTCGCCCTGCCTGGAGAAGTACGGGCTGGAGCAGGCGGTCAAGAAGCTCGTCAAGCGGTGCTGCGGGCAGGACGACGTGCCGGGCGACCTGCGGTCGAAGGTCATGGGCCGGATCGAGCTGATCCGCTCCGGCCAGGACGTGCCCGAGCAGGAGGTCACGGCCGCTCCGCAGGAGTCCTGACCCTCCCCTCCCCCAGGGCCGCGTCACCCGATGGTGCTAATCCGCGGGCGGTCCCCCCGCGGCGCCCCGGCCCGTCCTAGGCTCCAGAAGCCGGCGGGCGACGTGAAGGACGCGCGCGGCACGGTCGGGGGAGGGGCTCATGGAGGCGTTACCGGCGCGGGCCCGGGTGCATCTCGTCGGCATCACCCTGCTCGCCCTGCTCTGTCTGCTCCCCCTGCCGGGCGTGTCCCGGCCGGGGGTGCTGTCGTCCCTGCCGGACCCGCGCTTCCCCTGGTGGCCGGTCGTCCTGCTCGCCGCCCTGTACGCGGGATGCGAGCGGCTCGCCCGGTCCCGCCTCGTCGCCGGCCCGCACCCCGGCGGCGCCTTCCACCCGGTGCTGCTCGCCGGGGCCTTCCTGCTGCCGCCCGCCGCCGCCGCCCTCGTCGCGCTGCCCGGGGCGCTGCTGCTCCCCGTCGAGCACCGCCCCCGCCTCGCGCGCCGGCTGTGGCGCACCGGCCGGCTCGTCGTCGCCGTGTGGACCGCGAGCCTGGTCCACCTGAGGACCGGGGGCCGGGACGCGGTGGCGCGGTGCGACATGCCCGGCGCCCTCGCCACGGCGGGCGCCGCGGTGCTCGCGTTCTGCCTCGTCCTCACCCTGCTCGACGGCGGCGTCCCGGCGCCCGCGCCCGGCGGCCTCCCGCGCCGCCGTCCCGCGGCCGCCTGGTGGCGGCTGTTCCTCGGCTCCCTGGCGCCGCTCACCGTGCACGGCCTCGCCGGACTGATGATGGCCCTGCTGTGGCGCAGCCCGTACGGTCCGGTGGCGGCGCTGCTGGTGCTGCTGCCGATGGGCGTCTCCTGGTGGGCGTTCGCCCAGTACCACCGGGAGCGCGCCGCCCACCAGGCCACGATCCGCGCGCTGGTGCAGGCCGTCGACATCAAGGACGGCTACACGCGCGGGCACAGCGAGCGCGTCGGCCGCGCCTCCATGCTCATCGCGCGCGAACTCGGCATGGACGACGAGCGGGTCGAGACGCTGCGGTTCGCGGGCATCCTGCACGACGTCGGCAAGCTCGGGGTGCCCACCCGGCTGCTCACCAAGAACGGCCCGCTCACCCCCGAGGAACGCCGGGTCATCGAACTGCACCCCGAGTACGGGCACGAGATGGTGCGCGGCATCTCCTTCCTCGGCGAGGCCCGCGCGGCCGTGCTGCACCACCACGAGCGGATCGACGGCACCGGTTACCCGTACGGACTGGCGGGCGGTCAGATCCCGGAGTCCGCGCGGGTGGTCGCGGTCGCCGACGCCTTCGACGCGATGACCTCCACCCGCAGCTACAGCAGGGCGCGCCCGGTGCCCGTGGCGCTGGAGGAGCTCCAGCGGTGCGCGGGAACGCACTTCGACCCGCGGATGGTGAAGGCGCTGGTCCGTGCGATCGGCCGCACCGGCTGGCACCCGGCGGTGACCGCCGACGAACCCCGGCAGGCGGCCGCCCCCGGTCCCGCCGCGCCCGTCACCGGCCGTCCCGGGGCACGCCGGTGAGGCCCCGGCTGCACACCGTCGTGCATCTGTGCGCCGCCGTCCTCGCGGCCGGGGCGCTGGGCGCGACGCTGTACCACGGCGTCGAGGACCGCTCCACCGCGCTGGCCTTCGGCACGCTCGTCGCGGTCGGCGAACTCACCCGGAGGGGCGGCCGGGGGATCCGCGAGGCCGCGCCGCTCGCCGCGGCCGGCTCCCTGGCGTACGCGCTGCTCGGCGGGGTCGCGGGGCGGCCCGCCCACCACGGCGCCGCCCAGGTCGTCACCGTGGTGCTCGCTGCGTCGCTGCTCGGCAGCGTCCCGCACGTCGGACGCGGCGACGGACCCGCCCTCGACCCGGTGACCCGCCGGGTGCTGACCGTCGGCTTCGTCGCCGTGTGCTTTCACCCGCTGCACGCCCGGGGCACGTTCGACGACCTCGGCGGGCCGGGACACGCGCTGCTGCTGCTCGTGCTGCTGACCCTGACCGCGTTGTGCGACGCCGTGCTCGCCGCCGCGCTGGCCCGCTCCCGCACCGGCTGGCCCTTCCCGCCGCTGCTGCGCGACGAGCTGCGGGCCGTGCCCGGCATCGGGGCCGCCGTCGTCGCCACCGGCGCCGTGATGGCGCTGGGCGTGGCGGTCGTGGGTCTGTGGGCGCTGCCGGTGTTCTCCGTGCCGCTGCTGCTCGCGCAGCTCTCCCACCGGCGGTACACGGCGGTGCGCGCCACCTACCGGCAGACCATCGCGTCCCTCGCGCGGGCCACCGAGATCGCCGGGTGCACCCCGCCCGGGCACTCGCGCAGGGTCGCCGCGCTCAGCCAGGCGGTGGGCCGTGACCTCGGTCTGACCGAGCCGGAGCTGACCGTGCTGGAGTACGCGGCGCTGATGCACGACATCGGACAGCTCAGCCTCGTCGACCCGGTGCCCGCGGGCGCCACGGCGGGGCTGCCGCCCGACGAGCAGCGGCGGATCGCGCTCCTCGGCGGCGCGGTGGTGCGGCAGACCGGGGTGGACCCCCGGGTGGCCGGGATCGTCGAACGCCAGGCCGACCCGTACACCGAGCAGCCGCCGGCCGCCCGGATCGTCCGGGTGGTGAACGCGTACGACGAGAAGTCCCGGGAAGGAGGGCCCACAGGGCCGCTGACCGCGCTGGAGGAACTGCGGCTCGGGACCGCCGGGGAGTACGCGCCGGAGGTCGTCGAGGCCCTGGCCAGGGTGCTGTCCCGGGACACGGAGGGGACGCGTGAGCAGGTGGACCGGTCGTGGTGAGAAGCCGCAGCAGGCGGTCTGGTCCCCGCCCGTGCCGGGTAACCCATGGGTAATGAGCGCCCTCGCGGCCGTACGTGGTTGGATGCGAAGGAGAGGGTGTCCGGGGGCGCCGACCGCTGCGGCCGGCCCACCGAACGGAACGGGCAGGCGGGAATCGTGAGGATCTTCGGCAAGGGACGTCACCGGCCCTCCGCCTCCTGGCGGCAGGCCACGGACCGCGCGTTCACGCTCATCGGCGACGGCCGGTACGAGGACGCGGGCGCGCTGCTGACACGCGCCGCCGATCTGGAACCCTGGCTGTCGGAGTCCTGGTTCAACCTCGCGCTGCTGCACAAGTTCCGGCACGACTGGGAGCAGGCGCGCGCGGCGGGACTGCGTGCCGTCGCGCTGCTCGACCGCGACACCGGGGCGCCGGACTGGTGGAACGTGGGCATCGCCGCCACCGCCCTCCAGGACTGGCCGCTGGCCCGCCGCGCCTGGCAGGCGTACGGGCTGAAGGTGCCCGGCCCCGCGACCGACTCCGGCGAGCCCCTCGGCATGGACCTGGGCAGCGCGGCCGTACGGCTGTCCCCGGAGGGGGAGGCCGAAGTGGTGTGGGGGCGGCGGCTCGACCCCGCCCGCATCGAGGTGCTGTCCATCCCCCTGCCGTCCTCCGGGCGGCGCTGGGGCGAGGTCGTGCTGCACGACGGGGTGCCGCACGGCGAGCGGAGCACCGCCGCCGGGCACACCTACCCGGTGTTCGACGAGATCGAGTTGTGGGCGCCCTCGCCGGTGCCGACCTGGGTGGTGCTGCTGGAGGCCGCGTCCGAGGCCGACCGGGACGCGCTGGAACAGCTCGCCTCCGACGCCGGGTTCGCGGCCGAGGACTGGTCGTCGTCGGTGCGGCTGCTGTGCCGCATGTGCTCGGAGTCGCGGATGCCGTCCGACGAGGGCGACGGGGAGCACCTCGACCCGCACGACCACAGCGAGCCGGGGCACCCCGGGCCGCTCGGGCACCGTACCGACGGGCAGTTGTGGGTGCCGGAGCGCGAGTGCGGTCTCGCTGCGCCGGCTTCGTTGGTGCGGGGGCTGCTGGACGGGTGGGTCGCGGACAGCCCGGACTCCCGGGACTGGCGTGATCTCGAAGAGGTCTGTTAGGACCAGGGCCGCGGACCGTTCGCCGTACCCTGTATCAGCAGCACACTCCGGTTCCACCCAGGAAGGCACACGTCGGTCATGGCTCAGCAGGACACCGATCAGCAGCACGCGGGCGTGCTCCCCGTCGACGACGAGGGGTACGTCATCGACACGGAGGACTGCGAGGAGCGCGAGGCGGCCTGGCGGGAGCGCGGCACGTCGCGTCCGATCACCGTGGTCGGCAACCCGGTGCTGCACAGGGAGTGCAAGGACGTCACGGACTTCGGCGAGGAGTTCCAGCAGCTGGTCGCCGACATGTTCGCCAGCCAGCGCACCGCCGAGGGCGTGGGCCTGGCCGCCAACCAGATCGGTGTCGACCTGAAGGTCTTCGTCTACGACTGCCCGGACGACGAGGGCGTGCGTCACGTCGGCGTGGTCTGCAACCCCAAGCTCGTCGAACTGCCCGCCGAGCGGCGCCGGCTGGACGACAGCAGCGAGGGCTGCCTGTCGGTGCCCACCGCGTACGCGCCGCTGGCCCGCCCCGACTACGCCGAGGTGACCGGCCAGGACGAGAAGGGCAACCCGATCCGGGTACGCGGTACGGGCTACTTCGCGCGCTGCCTCCAGCACGAGACGGACCACCTGTACGGCTACCTCTACATCGACCGGCTGTCGAAGCGGGAGCGCAAGGCCGCGCTCAAGCAGATGGCCGAGAACGAGCCGCGCTACCCCGTGGTCGCCAACGACTGACCGCCGTCACGGCTCCCTTCCTCCCGCGCGCACGGCGCCCGTCCGGCACCTCCCGGACGGGCGCCGTTCCGCTGTGCGCGTCCCTCTGTGCGCGTCTGTGCGCGTCTGCGCGTGCTCGAAGGTAGCGAAAGAAGCAAATCCGTTCCCAGAACGGTCGCTTGTGGTGCTGAATGGAGGTGCGGGGATACGCACGGCGTACGCCCGGCTCAGGGGCGGGCGCTCAACTGGCGGCTGAGAGGGGATTGTTCGTGCATGCTTTGTCACACGGCACCACATCGACACCGACCACCATCGCGGTTCCACCGGCGCTGTCTCTCCCGGTGATCGAAACGGCGTTTCCCCGGCGACTCCACCCGTATTGGCCGAAGCTCCAGAGGGAGACCCGGGCATGGCTGCTCGAAAAGCGGCTCATGACACCGGAGAAGGTGGAGGAATATGCCGACGGCCTGTGCTACACGGACCTCATGGCGGGCTACTACATCGGCGCCCCCGACGAGGTCCTCCAGGCGATAGCGGACTACAGCGCCTGGTTCTTCGTCTGGGACGACCGGCACGACCGCGACATCGTGCACGGCCGTCCCGCAGCCTGGCGCCGGCTGAAGGACCTGCTGCACAGCGCCCTCGACCGCCCCGGCGACCACCTCGGTCACCAGGACCCCGTGGTCGCGGGCCTCGCCGACAGCGTGCAGCGGCTCTACGCCTTCCTGCCGGGCGGCTGGAACGCCCGCTTCGCGCGCCACTTCCACGCCGTGATCGACGCGTACGACCGGGAGTTCCACAACCGCACCGAGGGCATCGTCCCGACCGTCGAGGAATATCTGGAACTGCGCCGCCTCACCTTCGCGCACTGGATCTGGACCGACCTCCTGGAACCGAGCGCGGGTCTCGAACTCCCGCACGAGGTGCGGAAGAACCCGGCGTACCGGAAAGCGGCGCTGCTCAGCCAGGAATTCGCCGCCTGGTACAACGACCTCTGCTCGCTGCCGAAGGAAATCGCCGGAAACGAGGTGCACAATCTCGGCATCAGTCTCGTCACCCACGAGGGAATGACCCTCGAAGAGGCGATCGCCGAGGTACGGCGCCGCGTGGAGGAATGCATCAGCGAATTCCTGGACGCGGAACAGGAGGCATTACGGTTCGCCGACCGGCTCGACGACGGAACGGTGGGCGGAAAGGAGACGAGCGCCGCCGTGCGCGCCTGCGTCGGCAACATGCGGAACTGGTTCAGTTCCGTCTACTGGTTCCACCACGAGTCCGGCCGGTACCGGGTCGACAGCTGGGACGACCGGTCCACGCCCCCGTACGTCAGCAGCGCAACGGAAGGTGAGAAATGACCGTCGAGTCGGTACGCCCGAGGGGCGCCACCGCACCGGTCGAGCCGCCCGTGGCGGGCGGCGCCGTCCCGCTCCTCGGCCACGGCTGGCGCCTGGTGCGCGACCCCCTGGCCTTCCTGTGCCAGCTCCGCGACCACGGCGACGTGGTGCGCCTCAAACTGGGACCCAAGACCGTCTACGCCGTCACCACCCCCGCCCTCACCGGCGCGGTGGCGCTCAGCCCGGACTACATCATCGCCGGACCCCTGTGGGAGTCGCTGGAGAGCCTGCTCGGCAAGGAGGGCGTGGCCACCGCCAACGGCAAGCTGCACCGCCGCCAGCGGCGCACCATCCAGCCGGCGTTCCGGCTCGACGCGATCCCCGCCTACGGCCCGATCATGGCCGGGGAGGCCCACGCGCTGGTGGAGCGCTGGCGGACCGCGGGCGGGGCGCTGGACACCACGGCGGAGTCCTTCCGCGTGGCCGTGCGGATCGCCGCCCGCTGCCTCATGCGCGGCAGCTACATGGACGCCCGCGCCGAGCGCATATGCGCCGACCTCACCACCCTGTTCGCCGGAATGTACCAGCGTATGGTGGTGCCGCTCGGACCGCTCTACAAGGTTCCGCTCCCGGCCAATCGGGAATTCAACCGCGCACTGGCCGATCTGCACGTCCTGGTCGACGAGATCATCGCCGACCGACGGGCAAGCAGTCAAAAACCGAACGATTTGCTGACGGCTTTGCTGGAGGCGGAGGACGACAATGGCGACCCCATCGGGGAACAGGAGATCCACGATCAGGTTCTCGCCATCCTGACCGCCGGCGCCGAAACCGTCGGGTCCACGATCATGTCGCTGCTCCTGGTTCTCACCGAGCACCCGGAACTCGGCGACAAGATCCGCGACGAGGTGAAATCCGTCGTCGGCGACCGGCCGGTCGCATTCGAGGACGTGCGGAAGCTGACGTACACCGCGAATGTCGTCACGGAGACCCTGCGGCTGTATCCGGCCGTATGGATATTGACCCGCCGTGCGGTCGCCGACACGGAACTCGGCGGTTACCGCATTCCGAAGGGCGCGGACCTGATCTACAGCCCGTACGCGATCCAGCGCGACCGGCGGTCGTACGAGCGGAACGAGGACTTCGACCCGGACCGCTGGCTCCCGGAGCGGTCCAAGGACGTGCCCAAGTACGCGATGAGCCCGTTCAGCGTGGGCAACCGCAAGTGCCCCAGCGACCACTTCTCCATGGCGGAGCTCACGCTCATCACCGCCGTGGTCGCCGACGCGTGCCGCTTCGAGCACGCCGCCGGCTCCGACGCCCGGCCGCGCATCGGCATCACGCTGCGGCCCCGCCGGCTGATGCTGCGGGTGCTGCCCCGCTGACCGGCCGTGCGGCGCGCGTTCAGGCGGCCTCCGGGCCCCTGAACGCGCGCCGGTAGGACTGCGGCGTGGTTCCCACCACGCGCACGAAGTGGTGGCGCAGGGCGGCCGCGTTGCCGAAGCCGGTACGGCCGGCGATCGCGTCCACCGTCTCGTCCGTCCGCTCCAGCAGGTGCTGGGCCAGCAGCACCCGCTGGCCCAGGATCCAGCGGTAGGGCGTGGTGCCGGTCTCCTGCTGGAAGCGGCGGGCGAAGGTGCGCGGGGACATGTGGGCGCGGGCGGCGAGCTGCTCGACGGTGACCTCCTCGTCGAGGTGCCGCTCCATCCACCCCAGCACCCCGGCGACGGAGTCGCCCCCGGACTGCGGCAGCGGGCGCTCGATGTACTGGGCCTGCCCGCCGTCGCGGTGCGGGGGCACCACCATCCGCCGGGCGATCCGGTTGGCCACCTCGGGCCCCTGCTCCTTGCGCACCAGGTGCAGGCAGGCGTCGATGCCCGCGGCGGTGCCCGCCGAGGTGAACACCGGGTCCTCGTCGACGTAGAGCACGTCGGGCTCCGCCGTCAGATGGGGGTGCCTGCGGCTCAGCTCCTCCGCGTGCTTCCAGTGCACGGCGGCGCGGCGGCCCTCCAGCAGCCCGGCGGCGGCCAGTACGAACACCCCCGAGCACACGCTGAGCACCCGCGCGCCCCGGTCGACGCCCCGGCGCAGGGCGTCCAGCAGCTCGGGCGGGAACTCCCGCGTCACGTAGGAGGCGCCGGCCGGCACGGTGATCAGGTCCGCCGTCTCCAGGCGCTCCAGACCGTGCTCGACCTGGAGGGAGAAGCCCGTACTGGCGCGCACCGACGGCCCGTCCGCCGAGGCGACGGCGAAGTCGTAGACCGGCAGCCCGTCGTCGCTGCGGTCGATGCCGAACACCTCGCAGACCACGCCGAGTTCGAAGGGGTTCACGCCGTCGAGGAGGACGGCCGCCACATTCCGGAGCATGCCTCCAGTGTGCCGCACGACTGGCAGTAAATCGAGGGTGTACGGCAGTCCTGCCACTCCCGGTCAGGAGTGTCCGGCGCGACAGTGGTGTCCATGAACACGACGCAGAGGGAAGCACTGATCTCGATGGTGGCCGTTCTCGGCCTGTTCGTCCTCATGACCGCGCCCGCCGTGATCGGCATCCTGCGCGACCGCCGCCTGGACCGGCAGATCCGCCGGGCCGCGGCCACGGCGGCCGCCGAGATCCCCGCCCCGCCGGCCGCCGCCCGTCCGGCGCACGGGACCTCCTCCCGCCGCACCGCTCGGGCGGCGTGAGGAGACACCCGGCCCGGTCCCCGGGCCCCGGAAGTCCCCGGGCCCGGCGCCAGGGCCCTAGAAGTCCTCGTCCAGGTCGACCGTGCCCTCCACGGCGACCTGGTACGCGGACGGACGGCGCTCGAAGAAGTTGGTCAGCTCCTGGACGCCCTGCAGCTCCATGAAGGAGAACGGGTTCTCCGAGCCGTACACCGGAGCGAAGCCCAGCCGCACCAGCCGCTGGTCGGCGACGCACTCCAGGTACTGCCGCATCGACTCGGTGTTCATGCCGGGCAGGCCGTCGCCGCACAGGTCCCGCGCGAACTGCAGTTCCGCCTCGACCGCCTCGCGCAGCATGTCGGTGACCTGCCGGCCGAGCTCCTCGTCGAACAGCTCCGGCTCCTCCTTGCGCACGGTGTCCACCACGTCGAACGCGAACGACATGTGCATCGTCTCGTCGCGGAACACCCAGTTGGTGCCGGTCGCCAGGCCGTGCAGCAGACCCCGGCTGCGGAACCAGTAGACGTAGGCGAAGGCGCCGTAGAAGAACAGGCCCTCGATGCACGCGGCGAAGCAGATCAGGTTGAGCAGGAAGCGGCGCCGGTCGGCCCGCGTCTCCAGCCGGTCGATCTCCTCCACCGAGTCCATCCACCTGAAGCAGAACTGGGCCTTCTCCCGGATGGACGGGATGTTCTCCACGGCCGCGAAGGCCGCCGCCCGGTCGTCCGGATCGGGCAGGTAGGTGTCCAGCAGCGTCAGGTAGAACTGGACGTGCACGGCCTCCTCGAACAGCTGCCGCGACAGGTACAGCCGCGCCTCGGGCGAGTTGATGTGCTTGTACAGCGTCAGCACCAGGTTGTTCGCCACGATCGAGTCGCCGGTCGCGAAGAACGCCACGAGCCGGCCGATCAGGTGCTGCTCCTCCGGTGTCAGCTTCGCCAGGTCGGCGACGTCCGAGTGCAGGTCCACCTCCTCGACGTGCCAGGTGTTCTTGATCGCGTCCCGGTAGCGCTCGTAGAAGTCGGGGTAGCGCATGGGGCGCAGGGTCAGCTCGAAGCCGGGGTCGAGCAGGTTCTTGGTCGCGCTGGTGGTCACTGGCAGGCCTCGCAGGATTCGGGGTTCTCGAGGGAGCAGGCGACGGCCTCGGGGCCGGCCGGCTGCTGGACGGGGACGGCGGCGCGGGCCGCGCGGGCGATCCGGGTCGCCGGGCGGGAGCGCAGGTAGTAGGTGGTCTTCAGCCCCTGCTTCCAGGCGTAGGCGTACATCGAGGAGAGCTTCCCGATGGTCGGCGTCTCCAGGAACAGGTTGAGCGACTGCGCCTGGTCGAGGAACGGGGTGCGGGCGGCGGCCATGTCGATCAGGCCGCGCTGCGGGATCTCCCACGCCGTGCGGTACAGCCGCCGCACGTCCTCGGGGATCCACCCGAAGTCCTGCACCGAGCCGTTCGCCTCGCGCAGCGCCTCCCGGGTGCGCGCGTCCCACACGCCGAGCCGCTTGAGGTCCTCCACCAGGTACGAGTTGACCTGGAGGAACTCCCCGGACAGCGTCTCGCGCTTGAACAGGTTGGACACCTGCGGCTCGATGCACTCGTACACGCCGGCGATGGACGCGATGGTCGCGGTGGGCGCGATCGCCAGCAGCAGCGCGTTGCGCATGCCCGTCGTGGCGATCCGGCTCCGCAGCGCCTCCCAGCGCTCCGGCCAGGCCAGGGCGACGTCGTAGTGGTCGGGGTGCAGCACGCCCCGGGCGGTACGGGTCTTCTCCCAGGCGGGCAGCGGGCCGTGCCGCTCGGCCAGCTCGGCGGACGTCTCGTACGCGGCGAGCATGATCCGCTCGGCGATCCTCGTGGAGAGCGCCTTCGCCTCGGGGGAGTCGAAGGGCATCCGCAGCCGGAAGAACACGTCCTGCAGCCCCATCACGCCCAGACCCACCGGGCGCCAGCGGCTGTTGGACCGGGACGCCTGCTCGGTCGGGTAGAAGTTGATGTCGACCACCCGGTCCAGGAACGTCACGGCGGTGCGGACCGCGGCGTCCAGGCGCTCCCAGTCCATGCCGTCCCCGTCGGCGAAGGCCGCGAGGTTGACCGAGCCCAGGTTGCAGACCGCCGTCTCCCCGTCGTCGGTGACCTCCAGGATCTCCGTGCACAGATTCGAGGAGTGGACGACGTGGCCCGGCTCGGCGGTCTGGTTGGCGGTGCGGTTGGCGGTGTCCTTGAAGGTCATCCAGCCGTTGCCGGTCTGCGCGAGGGTGCGCATCATCCGGCCGTACAGCTCGCGGGCCGGGAGCGTCCTGCGGGCCAGGCCCTCGGCCTCGGCGGCGCGGTAGGCCGTGTCGAACTCCTCGCCCCACAGGTCGGCCAGCTCGGGCACGTCGGCCGGGGAGAACAGCGACCACGCCGCGTCGTCGGCGACCCGGCGCATGAACTCGTCCGGCACCCAGTGCGCCAGGTTCAGGTTGTGCGTACGGCGGGCGTCCTCACCGGTGTTGTCGCGCAGCTCCAGGAACTCCTCGATGTCCGCGTGCCAGGTCTCCAGGTAGACCGCGGCGGCGCCCTTGCGCCGGCCGCCCTGGTTCACGGCGGCGACGGAGGCGTCCAGCGTCTTCAGGAACGGCACGATGCCGTTGGAGTGCCCGTTGGTGCCGCGGATCAGCGAACCCCGGGCGCGGACGCGGGAGAAGGACAGGCCGATGCCGCCGGCGTGCTTCGAGAGGCGGGCGACCTGGTGGTAGCGCTCGTAGAGGGAGTCCAGCTCGTCCTTGGGGGAGTCGAGGAGGTAGCAGGACGACATCTGCGGGTGGCGGGTGCCGGAGTTGAACAGCGTGGGGGAGGAGGGCAGGTAGTCCAGCCGGCTCATCAGCCCGTACAGCGCGGCGACCTCCTCCAGCGCCCGCACGCCGTCGTCCTCGGCGAGACCGCAGGCGACCCGCAGCAGGAAGTGCTGGGGCGTCTCGACGACCTTGCGGGTGACCGGGTGGCGCAGCAGGTAGCGGCTGTGCAGGGTGCGCAGCCCGAAGTAGCCGAAGCGGTCGTCGGCGCCGGCGTCGATCAGCGCGTCCAGACGGGCCGCGTGCAGCCGGACGAAGGCGGCGGTCCGGTCGCTGATCAGGCCCTCCCGGTGCCCGGCGGCCACCGACCCGGTGAACGAGGTGACGCCCTGCGAGGCGGCCTCGGCGCGGATGCCGAGGGTCAGCAGCCGGGCGGCGAGCCGGGAGTAGGCGGGGTCCTCGGAGATCAGTCCGGCCGCCGCCTCGGTGGCCAGGTCCCGCAGCTCCGTCTCGTCGGCGGCGGCGGACCGGCCGCGCAGCGCGGCGGCGGCCACCCGGCCGGGGTCGGCGTCGGGCAGGTCGGCGGTCAGCTCCGTCAGGGTCCGCAGCAGCGCGGCCCCGGGGCCGTCGCTCTTCTCGGTCACGCCGGTCGCTGAAGCCGGATCGGCTGGCGCGATGGTCACGTGGGGCTCTCCCTCGCTCGGCACGGGGCCTCGAAAGGAGCAGGGGGCAGCACACGAGCGCACGCGGCGTCGCGTCCACCGGCCCATTCCACGAGGCCCGGACGTCAGGGCACCCGGACCGGAAGGGCCGGGCGCACTGTCGGCAGGTCCTCGGACTTGACTCCCGTGCGCGCCCGTGGGCAGGCATGGGTACACCGTTGCGGGACAGTTCCGGATTCGCACCGGATTCCCCTGCGGCGACAGCGAGCATGAGCATACATCTTGTGCCGGGCGTCGCCGGCGGACCCATATGTTGTGTCGCGCAGGGGTTATGGTGGTGCCGGGCGGAAGGGCCGGGCGGAGCCGTCAGAGCGTCAGCTCGTGGACGAGCAGCATGATGTCGTCCAGCTCCGGCAGCGGGTTCCAGTCCCGCCGGGGGGCGCGCGTGAAGCCCAGCCGTTCGTACACCCGGTGCGCGGCGTGCATGGTGTGCTGGGTGGACAGCACCATCCGCGCGCACCCGAGCGCCCGCGCCCGGTCGACGCAGGCCCGCACCAGGGCCTCGCCGGCGCCCCGGCCGCGGTGGGCGCGGGACACCGCCAGCATCCGTATCTCCGCCTCGCCGGGCTCCGCGGTGTCGGCCATCGGTCCGGGGCCCGGCACGAAGGTCACCCCGCCCAGCAGCGTGCCGTGCTCCACGGCGACCAGCACCTCGGCGGCCGCCGCGCGCTTCGCCACGTCCCGCAGCTCGCCGAGGTAGGCGTCGCTCTCCCCGAAGTCCAGCAGGCCGTCGCCGAGATGGGCCTGCGCGGTGATCTCACCGAGTTCCGCGTGCTCGCCGGGCGCCACCGGCCGGGTGACGATGTCCATGCGGGGGAGTCTGCCGCACGGGGACGACAGCGGGCCGCCGGTTCTCCACCGGCGGCCCGCTGCCCTCTGCCCTGCCGCGTCAGTGCGCGCTGCCCGCCGTGGCCGGCGGGAGCTCCACCTTCACGCCCGGGTCGCCGGCGTCCGCCGTGTAGTCCTGCGGCTGGGTCTCGTCGACGCCCTCGGGCGCCTTGACCGCCCGCATGACGAAGGTCAGGACGACCGTGACCAGCACGTTGATCACGAAGGCGGTGAGACCGATGTAGCCGATCTCCCCGATGCCCGGGATCTCCTTGGCGGAGCCGCCGAAGTGCTTCTGCGTCGGCGACGCCACCCCGTACGCGGCGACCGTGCCGTAGATCATGCCGACCGCCCAGCCGCCGATCAGCGCCCAGCGGTGGAACCACCGGGTGAACAGGCCGCCCACCAGCGCCGGGAAGGTCTGCAGGATCCAGATCCCGCCCAGCAGCTGGAAGTTGATGGCGACCGTCTTGTCCATGGTCAGCACGAAGGCCAGCGCGCCCACCTTCACCAGCAGCGACACGACCTTGGAGACGGCGGTCTCCTGCCTGGGCGTCGCGTCCGGCTTGATGAAGTCCTTGTAGATGTTGCGGGTGAACAGGTTCGCCGCCGCGATCGACATGATCGCCGCCGGCACCAGCGCGCCGATGCCGATCGCCGCGAAGGCCACACCGGCGAACCAGTCCGGGAACATGGTCTCGAACAGCTGCGGGATGGCCAGCTGGCCGTTCTGCACCTTCACCCCGGCCGCGATCGCCATGAAGCCGAGCAGCGCCAGCAGGCCCAGCATCAGCGAGTACAGCGGCAGGATCGTGGTGTTGCGGCGGATCACCTCACGGCTCTTGGAGGACAGCGTCGCGGTGATCGAGTGCGGGTACATGAACAGCGCGAGCGCCGAGCCCAGCGCCAGCGTGGCGTACGTCCACTGGCCGGCCTCGCCCGGCACCAGCGAGCCGCGCGGCGCGCCCGTGGCCGGGTTGGTCTCGCTGTACGCCTCCTGCGCGGAGGCGAAGATCTCGTCGAACCCGCCCAGCTTGATCGGGATGTAGATGATCGCCACCGCGATGACCAGGTAGATCAGCGTGTCCTTGACGAACGCGATCAGCGCGGGCGCCCGCAGCCCGGACGAGTAGGTGTACGCGGCGAGCACACCGAACGCGATGAGCAGCGGCAGGTCCTTGACGAACCAGTTGGTGTGCTCGCCGCCGCCGACGCCCATCACGTCCAGGACGGCCTGGATGCCCACCAGTTGCAGCGCGATGTACGGCATCGTCGCCAGGATGCCGGTCAGCGCGACGGCCAGCGACAGCCCCTTCGAGCCGAACCGCCCGCGCACGAAGTCGGACGTCGTCACATAGCCGTGCTTGTGCGACACCGACCACAGCCGGGGCAGGAAGGTGAAGATCAGCGGGTACACCAGGATCGTGTACGGCACCGCGAAGAAGCCGGCCGCGCCCGCCGCGTAGATCGCCGCCGGGACGGCCACGAAGGTGTACGCGGTGTACAGGTCGCCGCCCAGCAGGAACCAGGTGACCCAGGTGCCGAACGAGCGCCCGCCCAGGCCCCATTCGTCGAGGGTGTGCTCGTTCGCGGCCTTGCGCCAGCGCGCGGCCAGGAAGCCCATCACGGTGACGAGCACGAAGAAGAAGACGAAGACCGCGAGTGCCACGCCGTTCACGCCGTCGTTCACTGCTCCGCACCCCCCTTCCCGGCCGAGCGGGCGCGCTGGTCACGCTGGTCACGCTGCCACAGCTTGTACGCGACCATCGTCAGCGCGGTCGAGATCAGCACCCAGGCCATCTGGTACCAGTAGAAGAACGGGATGCCGATGAACACCGGGTCGGTCTTGGCGTAGGACCCGACCCACAGCATGGCCACGAACGGTGCGACAAGACAGAGACCGATGACGACGCGCACGGGCGTCACCACCGGCTCTCGTGGTGTTTCCGGGGCTTGTGACATCAGACGGCTCCCGTCCCCTCAGTGATCGCCGACGTTGGCTCGCGGCAATGTAGATGAGGGTCCGGGGTGGTCGTAACCCCCCGTAAGAGGAGAGGTGTGCGGCAGCGGCGCAACCGCGAGGCGACAGCGGCGAAAATCCCTGTCAGCCGCCCGGTCCGCCGGGTCGTGCGGGACGGCGGAGGGCCGCCCGGAGGCGTCCGGTCTCAGTCCTGCGGGCGCTTGAGACGCGCGACGAACTTGTACCGGTCGCCCCGGTACACCGACCGCACCCACTCCACGGGCTGCCCCTCACGGTCGAGCGAGTGCCGGGACAGCATCAGCATCGGCAGGCCGACGTCGGTGCCGAGCAGGCCCGCCTCGCGCGGCGTGGCCAGGGACGTCTCGATGGTCTCCTCGGCCTCCGCGAGATGGACGTCGTACACCTCGGCGAGGGCGGTGTAGAGGGAGGTGTACTTGGCCAGGCTGCGGCGCAGCGCCGGGAAGCGCTTGGCGCTGAGGTGGGTGGTCTCGATGGCCATCGGCTCGCCGTTCGCCATGCGCAGCCGCTCGATGCGCAGCACCCGGCCGCCGGCGGCGATGTCGAGCAGGCCGGCCAGCCGGTCGTCGGCCGTGATGTACCCGAGGTCGAGGAGCTGCGAGGTCGGCTCCAGGCCCTGGGCGCGCATGTCCTCGGTGTACGAGGTGAGCTGGAGCGCCTGGGACACCTTGGGCTTGGCGACGAAGGTGCCCTTGCCCTGGATCCGCTCCAGACGGCCCTCGACCACCAGTTCCTGCAACGCCTGGCGCACGGTGGTGCGCGAGGTGTCGAACTCGGCCGCCAGCGTGCGCTCGGGCGGGACCGGCGTGCCGGGAGGCGCGGTCTCGGTCATGTCGAGCAGGTGCTTCTTCAGCCGGTAGTACTTGGGCACGCGCGCCGTACGGACAACGGTCCCGCCCTCGTTCTCCGCACTGCTGACGTCGGTGCTCATGCTCTGCCTTCCCGGCTCCGGCTGCCGAAGCGGCCGACAGACCGTCGGCCACGGCTGACATCGTGGCACGGCTCCGGGCGGGGGCGGGCCCCTCGCACGCTCCGTGATCCCTTTTGTATACCCCTGTGACCGTGATGGTCCAGACCACGGGCGAGGGTCAGATGCCCTGCCACTCCGGCTTGCCGGCGTAGGTGTGCCGGAAGTAGTCGGCGAGCTTCAGCTTGGAGGCGGCGGCCTCGTCGGCCACCACGGTGGCGTGCGGGTGCAGCTGCAGCGCGGACGCCGGGCACACCGCCGCGACCGGGCCCTCGACGGTGGCGGCGACCGCGTCCGCCTTGCCCTCGCCGGTGGCCAGCAGCACCAGGTGCCGGGCCTCCAGGATGGTGCCGATGCCCTGGGTGATGACGTGGTGCGGGACCTGGTCGACGTCGCCGTCGAAGAAGCGGGCGTTGTCCGCCCGGGTCTGCTCGGTCAGGGTCTTGATCCGGGTGCGCGAGGCGAGCGAGGAGCACGGCTCGTTGAACCCGATGTGGCCGTCGGTGCCGATGCCGAGGAGCTGGAGGTCCACACCGCCGGCCTCGGCCAGCTCCCGGTCGTAGCGCTCGCACGCGGCCTGGACGTCCTCGGCCGTGCCGTCGGGGCTCAGGAAGGCGTCCACCGGGATACCGAGCGGGTCGAGGACCTCGCGCCGGAGCACCGAGCGGTAGGACTCGGGGTGGTCGGCGGGCAGCCCCACGTACTCGTCGAGCTGGGCCACCCGCGCACGGGAGGTGTTCACGGCGCCGGCACGGACCTTCGCCGCCAGCGCCTCGTAGACGGGCAGCGGCGTGGAACCGGTGGCCACGCCGAGCAGGGCGTCGGGCTTGCGTCGCAGCAGCTGGGCCATGGCCTCGGCGACGAGCTCGCCGCCCGCCTTGGCGTCCGCGACGATGACAACTTCCACGATGGGCCTGCCGATCTTCCGGTGGACTCGACTGGGACGGGCCCCGGGACACCGGGACCATGTGGTGTAGACCAATCTCAATCTAGCAGAGGGGCACCCGTCCGCCCAGGTGAGACCGGCCTCCGGAACGGAAACGGCACCCGGGCCCGGGTGCCCCGGAAATCCCGCGTCCGACCGGCCCCGCCGGCACACCTCTCGGGTTAGGCTGCATGCGGGACCCGTCCGCGTCCGCGGGGACGCGGAGGGACGGCGAAGAACCCCCGTACGACGCATTTACAGGCGCAGTGGTCTAGTCCACAATGCGTAGCAGGACACACAGACCTGCCTTCCCCGCACAGGAAGGCGGACCGAGGATCCGAGGCTCTCTGCCCTGACTGCCCCGGCTCCTCATCCTTCGGCCGACCGGGACCGCACACCCCACCGGCCGATATTGCTCCGGGCTGCGGTGCCGGGAGGGTTGAGGGTCCCTCCCAGGCGCCGCGGCCCGCGGGTGTTCCGGGGCCGGACGATCCCGCGGGTACGCTCGCTGACGTGCCCTCCATGAACGAACTCGTACGCCAGCACACCGCCCTCGACGACACCGACCTCGAGTGGCTCCACCTGCTGGTCTCGGAGTGGCAGCTGCTCTCCGACCTCTCCTTCGCCGACCTGGTGCTGTGGGTCCCCACCCGCGACGGCACGCGCTACGTCTCCGTCGCCCAGATGCGGCCCAACACCGGCCCGACCTCCTACCAGGACGACATGGTCGGCCACCTGGTCCCGCGCGGACGCCGGCCCATGCTGGACGCGGCCCTGGACGAGGGCCGCATCGTGCGTGAGGGCGACCCGGAGTGGCGGGAGGAGGTCCCGGTCCGCGTCGAGTCCATCCCGGTACGGCGCGAGGGGCGGGTCCTCGGCGTCATCGCGCGCAACACCAACCTGCTCACCGTGCGCACCCCGAGCCGGCTGGAGCTCACCTATCTGCAGAGCGCCTCGGACCTCGCGCAGATGATCGCGGCGGGCGCTTTCCCGTTCGCGAACCAGCAGCTGGAGATGGACGCCTCGCCACGGGTCGGCGACGGCCTGATCCGGCTCGACGCCGACGGCGTGGTCCAGTACGCGTCGCCCAACGCCCTGTCCGCCTACCACCGGCTGGGCCTGGCCGCGGACCTGGTGGGCCATCACCTCGGGCGGACCACCGCCGAACTGGCGCCCTCGCGCGGGCCGGTGGACGAGGCGCTGGCCAAGGTCGCGAGCGGCTGGGCGCCCCGCGAGTTCGAGATCGAGTCCGGCGACGGCGTGATCCAGTTCCGCGCGATCCCGCTCAAGCCCAAGGGCACCCGCATCGGTTCGCTGGTGCTGCTCCGGGACGTGACCGAACTGCGCCGCCGTGAACGCGAGTTGATCACCAAGGACGCCACCATCCGGGAGATCCACCACCGGGTGAAGAACAACCTCCAGACGGTGGCCGCGCTGCTGCGGCTCCAGGCCCGACGGATCGGGTCGGAACGCGGGCGCGCGGCGCTGGAGGAGGCCGTGCGGCGGGTCGGATCCATCGCCATCGTCCACGAGACGCTGTCCCAGAACCTGGACGAGCGGGTGGAGTTCGACGAGATCGCCGACCGGGTGCTCGCCATGGTCGCCGAGATCTCCCCGGGCAAGGTCACCGGCCGGCGTTCGGGCCGCTTCGGGATACTCGACGCCGAGGTGGCCACGCCGCTGTCGATGGTGCTGACCGAGGTGCTGCAGAACGCCCTGGAGCACGGCTTCCGCGAGGGCGAGACCGGCACCGTCGAGGTGTCGGCGGTGCGCGGCGGCACCTCCCGGGAGGCGCGTCTGCTGGTCACCGTGCAGGACGACGGGGTGGGGCTGCCCGAGGGGTTCGACCCGCACACCGCGGGCAACCTGGGCCTGCAGATCGTACGGACGCTGGTGGAGGGGGAGTTGGGCGGCGCCTTCGACATGGTGCCGGCGCCGGGGCGGGGGACCCGGGTGATCCTCGACATCCCGGTGCAGTCCCACGCGTAGCCGCCGGGCCCGGCGTGAACGGGCCCGGCGTGAACGGGCCCGGCGTGATGCGGGGCCGGCGTGATGCGGGGCCGGACAGCAAAAGGCCCCGGACCACGGTCCGGGGCTGATGCTCGTTCCTTCGCTTCCCCTGCCCGACCGGGTCGGGCACCGGGGGAACGTCGCGCTGCGGCTCGGGGCGGGAGATGCGTGTGCGCCGTCCACGGAATCATCCGGACGGGCGCACACGCGCCGCCAAGCTCAGGCTGTTCGCGGGGGCGGGGGCGGGGTCGTCAGGCGGAGGCCTGACGCGCCCGGTTGCGGGCAGCGCGGCGCTTCATCGCGCGACGCTCGTCCTCGCTGAGACCACCCCAGACGCCGGAGTCCTGACCGGACTCGAGCGCCCACTGCAGGCACTGCTCGATCACCGGGCAGCGGCGGCAGACGGCCTTGGCTTCCTCGATCTGCAGCAGCGCGGGACCGGTGTTGCCGATGGGGAAGAAGAGCTCGGGGTCTTCTTCGCGGCAAACGGCGTTGTGACGCCAGTCCATGGCTGCTACCTCTCCTTGGTATTACTGCGGTTAGCTTGTGAATGTGAACGCTTTCACGAATCCCCCAACAAGTGAAGGGCCGACTGCCAGGGTTCCTGGCGTGGTCCTTGGGTTTGAAGAGGGGTTCCGGTGATCTGTGGAGGCCGGTGTTGCGGGCCGTCCCGATCGCCAAGAAGAGACTCGCAAACCTCGGCGGCGGATACAACCCCTTCCGGAAAGTTTTTTTTGATTCTTCGGTGTCGACTAGGTCACAGCCGTACTTCCATGGGGTGGACCCTGGCCTAAACGTTCGACTGAAAGGACTTTGGGCCTTTCTGCTCACACAATCACACGCAGTGCACGGCGTACGCCTGTGAACGTCACGCTCGTACGCAGCCCCAGATGGTCACCGTCCATCTGAAGGGGCAGTGGCACCTTCGAATGCAAGGTGAAGCGTGTCAGATCGTGCCGCGACACCGCGTGCTTGCCGCGGGGGCCGCGCTCCGGGGACGAAGTGAGCAACTGCGTGCCATACCGGGCAACCGCGGCGGTGGACATCCGCGTGAGACCGAAGAGATCGAGTCCCGCGTCGAACGACGCCCGGGGCGACGCGTAGATCGGGCGATTGCCGAGGAACGTCCACGGCGAGGTGTTCGAGACTATGGACAGCACCAGGTCCTCGACCGGCTCCTCGCCCACGAGATCCAATGTGATCATTCCGTGCCGACGGTGCGGGTCGCCCAGCAGTTGACGCACCACCTGGCGCATGTAGAGCGCGTGGGTCGACCTCCGGCCCCGCTCCCGCTGCTGCTCCACCCGGCCGACCACGCCGGCGTCGAAGCCCAGCCCCGCGTTGAAGGTGAACCAGCGGGCCGGCACCGCCTCGTCCTCGGTGCCGGGAGTGCCCGAGGTCAGCCCCAGGCCCACGGTCCGCTCCCGGCCCTCGCGCAGGGCGTCCAGCAGCGCGCCGGTCGCCTCCACGGGCTGGTTGGGCAGCCCCAGGGCGCGGGCGAAGACGTTGGTGGAGCCGCCGGGGACCACGGCGAGACCGGGCAGGCGCTCCGGGTCGGGCCCCGCGTGCAGCAGGCCGTTGACCACCTCGTTCACCGTGCCGTCGCCGCCCAGGGCGACCACCAGGTCGATCTCGCCGCTCTCCGCCGCCTGCCGGCCCAGGTCGCGCGCGTGTCCGCGGTACTCGGTGGTCACCGCGTCCAGCTTCATCTCGCTGGCGAGCGCGTGGATCAGCACGTCGCGCGTGCGCGCACTGGTGGTGGTTGCCGCCGGGTTGACCACGAGGAGTGCACGCATGACGTGCAGGGTACCTACTGAGCGGTACCCGGCCCAGACCGAGGTCCCGCACCGTGGACGGCGCGGGGCGTGAACCTCGCCACGGGACGGCTCCCCGGCGGCGGCTACCCTGCAGGGGTGAGCAGCGAGCAGACCCCCGCCACCAGCCCCGACGACACCGGTGCCCGTCCGCGCCGCCTGACGTACGCCGCGGCCCTGGCCGCGTTCGAGGGCCTGGCGCTGGTCGTGGGCGGCGTCTGGCTGCTGGTGCTCGGTCTCGCGGGCGAGCCGGACGGCCGGGCGCAGGCCGTCACCGGCGGGGTCACCCTGATCGTGCTGGCGCTGCTGCCGCTGCTGGCCGCGCGCGGCCTGTTCGCCCGGCGGAGCTGGAGCCGCGGGCCCGCCGTCATCACGCAGATCATGGCGCTGCCGGTGGCCTACAACATGCTGCTGTCCGACGGGGCGGCGATTCCCGCCGGGATCGTGCTCGCCGTCGTCGCCGTGACCGCGCTGGTGCTGCTGATCAACGCGGAGACCACCCGGGCCCTCGGCATCCGCGGACCCGGGAACGCGGGCGACGCCGCGAAGTGACGCGCCGGGGCGGCGCCGGCGCTCACTCCTCGACGAGCAGCTTCTCCCGCAGCTGGGCCAGGGTGCGGGCCAGCAGCCGGGAGACGTGCATCTGCGAGATGCCGACCTCCTGGGCGATCTGCGACTGGGTCATGTTGCCGAAGAAGCGCAGCAGCAGGATCCGCTTCTCGCGCGGCGGGAGGTCCTCCAGCAGCGGCTTGAGCGACTCCCGGTACTCCACGCCCTCCAGCGCCTCGTCCTCCGCGCCGAGGGTGTCGGCGACCGCCGGGGACTCGTCGTCGGTGTCGGGGACGTCCAGGGACAGCGTGGAGTAGGCGTTCGCCGACTCCAGGCCCTCCAGGACCTCCTCCTCGGAGATGGCCAGCTTCTGCGCCAGCTCGTGCACCGTGGGGGAGCGGCCGTGCAGCTGGGACAGCTCCGCCGTGGCCGTGGTGAGCGCCAGCCGCAGCTCCTGGAGCCGCCGCGGCACGCGCACCGCCCAGCCCTTGTCGCGGAAGTGCCGCTTGATCTCGCCGACGACCGTCGGGGTGGCGTACGTGGAGAACTCCACGCCGCGGTCCGGGTCGAAGCGGTCGACGGACTTGATCAGCCCGATGGTGGCGACCTGGGTGAGGTCGTCCAGCGGCTCGCCGCGGTTGCGGAAGCGGCGCGCCAGGTGCTCGACGAGCGGCAGATGCATCCGCACCAGACGGTTGCGCAGCTCCGCGTACTCCGGAGTGCCGTCCTCCAGCGTGCGCAGCTCGAGGAAGAGGGCGCGCGCCCCGCTGCGGTCCTGCGGGTCGTGGTGCGCGTGCGTGCCCGGCACACCCGGTGCGCCGGAGGCAGGCGCCGCCCGCTCCTCGGCCTCTCGCTCGTGCTCGCTCATCGTCCCGCCCGTCGCCCTTCCCCGAGCGCTCGCCTCGTCCCCCGCCGCCGGCTCGGCCCGGGCGGGGGCGTCCCCGCCGGGAGCGGCCGGTCCGGCCGCGGACGCGCCCCGCACGGCACCGCCGGCCTGCCCGCCGCCCGGCCGGACGTCCCTGGCGGAGTCGTCCTCCGGATGCGGCCGGGCCTGCTCGGGGATGCCGTCGATGCCGTCCGGCACGCGCTCGGCCGGCAGCTCCCGTGTGCCGCGTTCTTCGTCCCGCACCGGCCCGTCCTCGCTTCTCACGCCGGCCCGGGTCCCGCGCCGCGCTGTTTGTAGAGGCTGATCGACACGGTCTTGTCCTCGTCCACGGCCGAGGAGACCTTGCCCGCGAGCGCGGACAGCACGGTCCAGGCGAAGGTGTCCCGCGAGGGGGCGTGGCCGTCCGTGGTGGGCGCCGAGACGGTGACCTCCAGCGAGTCGTCGACGAGCCGGAAGACGCAACTGAGCACCGATCCCGGCACGGCCTGCTGCAGCAGGATCGCGCAGGCCTCGTCGACCGCGATGCGCAGGTCCTCGATCTCGTCGAGGGTGAAGTCCAAACGGGCCGCGAGGCCGGCCGTGGCCGTACGCAGCACCGACAGGTAGGCCCCCGCGGCCGGCAGCCGGACTTCCACGAAGTCCTGGGTCGCGGGCTCGCCTGCGATCTGGGACACCCTCACCTCCAAGGTGGTACAAGCGTTTCAGGGCCTGTGTTCGCCCCCGGGCAACGCGCTACGTGGTTCAGCCGTGACGCTATCGCGCTCCCGGCGGTCCTGTCGCCGGGACCCCGACCCGCTGTCGTCACTCATAGTAAAGCTCTGAACACGCTCCGTGGCTAGGGGTCTGCGGCGACCAAATGGGAAGAGCGCGCGCCGCATTGACGTACCCAGGCGCCGGACCGTCGAACCGTCCGGCACCGGGGGCCCCGCCGCGTCACACCGGTACGCGGGCGACGAAGCGTCGGCGCCGGCTCCGGGTACGGCAACGCCTCGACGTGCGTGCACTGGTTCATGATGGCCAGATTACGACGGGCGCGCGGACGCCCGCGCGGAAAAACGAGGGCGGGCCGGACGTGGACGTGACGCCCCTGCTGCTGCGGGGGCCCGGGCGGAACCCGCGGGCCGGGACGCGGGCCGGGACGCGGGCCGAGGCCGACGCGCGGGCGCCCCGTCGACGAGACGCTGCGGACGCTGCCGCGCCGGCTGGGCCCGGGGAGACCGCGGCCCACCGGAGACGCGGCAGGCCGCTCAGCGGTTCACGGGAACGGACGTCCGGTGATGACCGCGGCGACCGTGCTCCCGCGCGGGAAGGCGCCCTCTCCGGCCAGGGCGACAAGGGCATGAAGCAACTTGGCGACATAGACACGTTCCACGGGGACGCCGTGGCGCTGTTCGAAGTCCGCGGCGAACGCCTCGAGACGCGCCGGGACGCGCGCGTAGCCGCCGCAGTGGAACCGCTCGTCCAGGCTCCAGTCCCCGCGCGGCCCGCCGAACGCCTCCGTCTGCAGCGCCCGTATCCGCGCGCCGAGGAAACCGCCCTTGAGCACCGGTACGCCGAGGACGCGCGCGCTGCCGGCGAGTCCGGCGGCCAGCCCCGCGAGCGTGCCGCCGGTGCCGCAGGCCACCGCGGCCACGTCCGCCGCTCCCGCCAGCTCCCCGCCGAGATCCACGCACCCGCGCACCGCGGCGGCGTTGCTGCCGCCCTCGGGCACGACGTACGCGTCCTCCGCGTCCGCCGCGCGCAGCACGGCCGCGAGGATGTCCGGCTCGGTCGTGCGGCGGTACACCGACCGCTGGACGAAGTGCAGCCGCATGCCGTCGGCCGCGCACCGCGCCAGCGACGGATTGAGCGGCCGTCCGGCGAGTTCCTCGCCGCGCACCACGCCCACCGTGGGCAGACCGAGCAGCCGGCCGGCGGCGGCCGTGGCCCGCAGATGGTTCGAGTACGCCCCGCCGAACGTGACCACCGTCCGCCCACGGGCCGCCGCGAGGTTCGGGGCGAGCTTGCGCCACTTGTTGCCGACCAGCTCGGGATGGACGAGGTCGTCCCGCTTCAGCAGCAGCCGCACCCCGTGCCGCTCGAACCGCGCGTCGACGGTCTCCTCCAGCGGCGAGGGGAGCCGCGGGCGCAGGGCGGCCAGGGCGGCGGGGCCGGGAGCGTCGGAGCTGGTCACGCGCGCCATTGTCGCCCGGGGCGGGACACGGGCGCGTCCCGGGCAGCCGCCGGGCGGGGCCGCCGGTGTTCCGCGTGGGGGGGGCACGAGGGCGGAACACCGGCGGCGAGGCCCCGGCGCCGGGTCACTTCAGACGGTCACGGATCCGCTTGCGCATCGCGTTCATGGTGAATCCGCGCGGGTCCACCTTGCCCGGCTGCCACTCCAGGTGGCCGATGACCGACTGTTCGTTCCAGCCGTGGTACCGGCAGACCGCCGCCGCGGCCTTCTCGATGGCCTCCAGCTGCGCCGCCGGCCACGGGTCCTTGCCGTCGCCGAGGTTCTCGCACTCGAAGCCGTAGAAGTGCCGGTTGCCGTCGGTGTTGGCCTCGTTGTCCGGCGGGAACGTCTTCTTCTCGGCGATCACCGCCCGCAGCACGTCATCGTCACCGAGCCCCGCGTGGTTGGCCCGGCCGTAGCCGACGAGATGCACCCGGCCGTCCTTGGTGATCACGCCGTGGCACAGCGGGCCGGGCAGGCCCGAGTAACCCCTGCGGCAGATGTCCACCGTCCTGGCGCTGCCCTTGGTCACGGTGTGATGGATCATCACGCCGTGCACCGGCCCCCAGGGGCCCTTGTGGTTCCGGTTGTGGCCGCGCCAGTCGCCGACCTCGACGACCGTGAGGCCCTCGGCCTTGAGAGCGCGCAGGAACGCGCTCGCGGACATGGGTGGGGCCATGCCGCCCTCCTTCGTGCCGGACGACGGCCGCTGAACGCGGCCGTCTGGTAGAGGGCCTATAGCCGAAAGTTCAGTCTTTCAAGTACTCGTTCGGCGGCGGTGCGAGTCGATCCGGACAATCCCCTTCCGTCCGCCTGCCGTCGCACAGCCGGTCAGCCTGCCCAGCCTCCCCAAGATCCAACCCCGCTCGATCGGGTAATGGCGCCGACACGGTACGTGAGGAACGCTTGATCGCGCACTGCGACGCCCGGCACGGCCGGGCGCGGATCTATTGGGGAGGGCAATTCTCTATGTCGGCAGGCGAAGAGGTCCGCACGGAGCAGACCAGGCAGCAGCAGAGCCTCGGTACGGCCGCGGCGCGGAACCTGGCCACCACCACCAAGTCCGTGCCGCAGATGCAGGAGATCAGCTCCCGCTGGCTGCTGCGGATGCTGCCCTGGGTCGACGTGCAGGGCGGCACGTACCGGGTCAACCGGCGGCTCACCTACGCCGTGGGCGACGGCCGGCTCACGTTCGTGAAGACGGGCGACCGGGTGGAGATCATCCCCGCCGAGCTGGGCGAACTGCCGGTGCTGCGCGACTACGAGGACGAGGAGGTGCTCACCGAGCTGGCCTCCCGCTGCCGGCAGCGGGAGATCGAGGCCGGCCAGGTCATCGCCTCCTCCGGCAGCCAGGCCGACGAGGTGTACCTGCTGGCGCACGGCAGGGTGGAGCGCGTCGGCACCGGCCCCTACGGCGAGGACGAGTCGCTCGGAGTGCTCGCCGACGGCGCCTACTTCGGCGAACAGGCCCTCCAGGACGACGACGCCATCTGGGAGTACACGGTCCGCACCCTCACCGCCTGCACGGTCCTGGTGCTGCCCCGCGACGCGGTCGACCAGGTCGCCGAGCGGTCCGAGTCCCTGCGCGAGCACCTGCGCCGGCGGGTCGACCTCCCGCGGCAGCGCACCAACAAGTACGGCGAGAAGGAGATCGACCTCGCGGCCGGCCACAGCGGCGAGCCGGACATCCCGCACACGTTCGTCGACTACGAGGCCCGGCCCCGCGAATACGAACTGAGCGTCGCCCAGACCGTGCTGCGCATCCACACGCGCGTCGCCGACCTCTACAACCAGCCGATGAACCAGACGGAGCAGCAGATCCGGCTGACCGTCGAGGCACTGAAGGAGCGTCAGGAGCACGAGCTCGTCAACAACCGCGACTTCGGCCTGCTGCACAACTGCGAGTACGACCAGCGGATCCAGCCGCACGACGGCGTGCCCGGCCCGGACGACATGGACGAACTGCTCAGCCGGCGCCGCGGCACCCGGCTGCTGCTCGCCCACCCGCGCGCCATCGCCGCGTTCGGCCGCGAGCTCAACAGGCGGGGACTCGTCCCGGAGACCCTCGACGTGGGCGGCAACCGCATCCCCACCTGGCGGGGCGTGCCGATCTACCCGTGCAACAAGATCCCGGTGACCGAGGCCCGCACCACCTCCATCATCGCGCTGCGCACCGGCGAGGAGGAGCAGGGCGTCATCGGCCTGCGGGCGGCCGGCATCCCCGACGAGATCGAGCCGAGCCTGTCCGTGCGGTTCATGGGCATCAACGAACAGGCCATCATCAAGTACCTGGTCACGGCCTACTACTCGGCAGCGGTACTGGTCCCGGACGCGCTGGGCGTCCTGGAGAACGTCGAGATCGGCCGGTGGCGGTGACCGCCCGCCGGCTCCCGCCGCGCGCGCCGTGTCCCCGCCCGCCCGGGCGGGTAGACCAGGGGGGAACGTGCTCGACGAGTGCGGAAGCGCCGTCCTCCCGTGCCTCCACCGAGTCGGTCCCAGGGGGAAGTCGATGACGGAGTCCATGGCCCGGCCCACGGCGGGCCGGCCGGAGCAGCGCACGGCACGCACCGCGCCCGACAGCGTGCCCGGACCGGACCGGCACACCGGGGACGGACACGAGGCGGCCGTCCTGCTGGAGCGCACCAGGGCCGCGGTCGACCCGGTGCTGCGCACGGCCCTCGGGTCCCTGCCCGCCCCGATGCGCCGCGTCGCGCTCTACCACTTCGGCTGGCAGAACGCGGACGGCACCCCGGCCGGCGGAGGCTCGGGCAAGGCGATCAGGCCCGCCCTGGTGCTCGCGGCGGCCTCCGCCCTGGGAGGCCCCGCCGCCCGGACGGCGGCCCTGCGGGCGGCGGCCGCGGTCGAACTGGTCCACAACTTCACGCTCGTCCACGACGACGTGATGGACCGGGACACCACCCGCCGCCACCGCCCCACAGCGTGGGCGGTGTTCGGGGACGCCGACGCGATCCTCGTGGGGGACGCCCTTCAGGCGCTCGCCCTGCGGCTGCTCGCCGAGGACCCCCACCCGGCCGCCCCGGCCGCGGCGGCCCGGCTCGCCCAGTGCGTGGTCGAACTGTGCGCCGGGCAGCACGCGGACACGGCCATGGAACGGCGCCCGCCCGACGAGGTCACCCTGGGGGAGACCCTCGCCATGGCGGAGTCCAAGACCGGGGCGCTGCTCGGCTGCGCCTGCGCCGTCGGCGCGCTGTACGCGGACGCCGGGGACGCGGAGGTGGCGGCGATGGACGCGTTCGGGAGGGAGGCCGGGCTGGCGTTCCAGCTGATCGACGACGTGATCGGCACCTGGGGCGACCCGCGCCGCACCGGCAAGCCGGCCGGCGCGGACCTCGCCGCCCGCAAGAAGTCACTGCCGGTCGTCGCCGCGCTCACCTCCGGCACGCCGGCAGCGGCGGAGCTGGCCGCCGCGTACGCCGCCCCGCACCAGGAGGGAGACGTCGAACGCCTCACCCGGCTCGTGGAGCGGGCCGGCGGGCGCGACTGGGCGCAGACCCAGGCCGCGGACCGGATGGCCCGCGCGATGCAGGAGGTGGCCCGAGCGGTGCCGGACCCGGAGGCGGCGGGAGGGCTGCTGGCCCTGGCCGAGTTCGTGACCCGGCGCACCACCTGACGGGGACGGCGCGGGCCGTCCCCCCCCGGCCCCGGGACCGCGCGCCGCCGTGCGGACCTGACCCGTACGGCGGGGTGGTCCCGGACGGGCGGGTCCCGCACTTCCCCACGGTGTGCGGGACCCGCCCCTCTCCCCCCGGCCGTCCGGCTAGTCTCAACCTCCGTACGGGCAAAGAGGGTTGGGACGAAGGGGCGCACATGGGCGTGGCGATCCGGACGGCCGGCGGGGACGACCGGGAGCTGGTGGTCCGGCTGCTGGACGAGGCGTTCCAGGACGATCCGGTCAGCAGCTGGGTGTTCCCGGGCGCGGAGTACCGCCGCAGGACGCACCACCGGCTCATGGCCGCCTTCACCGACGTCACCCTCGCCGAGGGGCGCGTCGACCTCGTCGAGGACGGCTCGGCGTGCGCCCTGTGGACGTCCGTGCCGGCGGGGGACCCGGGCCACGGCGCAGAGGCCGAGGGCGAGGACGAGTTCGCCGAGTTGCGCCGGGCCGTCGACCCGGACAACGAGCGGGTGGAGCTGATCGGCCGGCTCACCGCGGGCGTCCACCCGCAGGACCGCGCCCACGAGTACCTGTGGATGATCGGCGTGGTTCCCGGCCGGCAGGGCGAGGGACTCGGCACCGCGCTGATCGGCTCCGTCCTCGACCGCTGCGACCGTGAGGCGCGCGCCGCGTACCTGGAGGCGAGCAGCGAACGCAGCGTCCGCCTGTACCGCCGTCTCGGCTTCGAGCCCACCGGCGAACCCCTGCGCCTCCCGGACGGCCCCCTGATGTACCCCATGTGGCGCGAGCCCCGCCCCAGCGGCCCGCAGGGCTGACCCGCGGGCCGGCGCCGGCCGGCTCCGCAGGCTGATCCGCCACCGGACGCGCACGCGGGCCGCCCGTCGCCGATGTCCCGGCGCCCTTCGCCGTGTCCCCGCGTCCCGATGTCCCGGCGCCCTTCGCCGTGCCCCCGAGTCTGATGTCCCGGCGCCTCTCGTCGTGCCCCGCGTCCGGCCGTCCAGGACCGCGTCGGCGCTCCTCGCCTCCGCTCCGGCCGCCCGCAGCACCCTCGCCCCGCGGGGCGGACCCGTGCCGTACAGGGACGTTCGGCCCTGTACGGCGCCTCGTGGGCACCGCTTCACTGGCTCGCGGGCGAAGGACGAGCGGAACGGGGTGCGTATGGGGCCGGCGGCGCACGGGGACATCGCGGTCGTGGGGCACCGCGATCTGACCGACGGTTCGCTGCGGTGGGTGGAGTCCGCCGTGCGGACCCGGCTGGCGCGTCACTCCGCGCGGGCGACGGCCATGGTCCGCGCCGGCGCGGGCACCCCACTGGCGTCCGGCCGGGCCGCACGCGCCTCGGGTTGCCCGCTGGCCGTGGTGATCCCCACCGCCATCGGCGTCCCCGCGCTGCCGCCCCCGCAGGACCGGCCGGCCACGGGTGAGCTGCTCACCCTTGCCGACCAGGTGCGCCTGCTCGACTACGACCCCACGGACCGTGACGCGTGCGTCGTCGCGGACGAGCGCCTCGTCGCCGCCGGTTCGCTCCTGCTGGCCGTCTGGGACGGTTCCCCCTCCGACGGCCGTGACGCGACCGCCCATCTGGTGACCTTCGCCCGTGCCCGCGGCATCCCGGTGGAGGTCCTGTGGCCCGAGGGCGCCGCCCGGGACCGGACGCTCCGCGACCGGACATCCCGTGCCCGCACGTCGTTCTGACGCGGCGACACGGGACCTTCGGCCCCTGCCCCGGTACCCGCGCGGGGACCTTTCGACCCATGCGGACCCGTCCTGCCCCCATCGATCATGGGCGCGCACCACACATGGGGAGGAAGACGTCCGGTGGACGAGATACGCACGCAACACGTGGAGGCCGCCGTGGACGAGCGGCCCCGGCCGGCGTCGGAGACGGGCCCGCCCGCGCGGCCGGCCCCGCAGCCGGCCGCGATGCGCCGGGCCGCCTGGGTGGACTGGCTGACGACCACCGACCACAAGAGGATCGGCACGCTGTACCTGGTCAGCGCGTTCGTCTTCTTCGTGGTCGGCGGTGTGATGGCGCTGGTGATGCGCGCCGAACTCGCCCGGCCGGGCCTGCAGATCATGTCGAACGAGCAGTTCAACCAGGCGTTCACGATGCACGGCTCGATCATGCTGCTGATGTTCGCCATGCCGCTGTTCACCGGCTTCGCCAACTGGATCATGCCGCTGCAGATCGGCGCCCCCGATGTGGCGTTCCCACGGCTGAACATGCTGGCGTTCTGGCTGTTCCTGTTCGGCTCCGTGATCGCGGCGGCCGGATTCCTCACCCCGGGCGGCGCCGCCGACTTCGGCTGGTTCCTGTACGCGCCGCTGTCGAACGAGATCTACTCGCCGGGCATCGGCGCCGACTTCTGGATCATGGGCGTCGCCCTCTCCGGCTTCGGCTCGATCCTCGGCGCGGTCAACTTCATCACCACCGTCATCTGCATGCGCGCGCCCGGCATGACGATGTTCCGCATGCCGATCTTCACGTGGAACGTGCTGCTCACGGCGCTGCTCGTGCTGATCGTCTTCCCCGTGCTGGCGGCGGCGCTGTTCGCCCTGGAGTGTGACCGGAAGTTCGGCAGCCACATCTTCGACTCCGCCAACGGCGGGGCGCTGCTGTGGCAGCACCTGTTCTGGTTCTTCGGGCATCCCGAGGTCTACATCCTGGCGCTGCCGTTCTTCGGCATCGTCTCCGAGGTGATCCCGGTCTTCTCCCGCAAGCCGATGTTCGGGTACATGGGCCTGATCGGCGCGACCATCGCCATCGGCGGTCTCTCCGTGACCGTGTGGGCGCACCACATGTACGTCACGGGCGCTGTGCTGCTGCCGTTCTTCTCGTTCATGACGATGCTGATCGCGGTGCCGACCGGCGTGAAGTTCTTCAACTGGATCGGCACCATGTGGAAGGGCAGCCTCTCCTTCGAGACGCCGATGCTGTGGACGCTGGGATTCCTGGTGACGTTCCTCTTCGGCGGCCTGACAGGTGTTCTGCTGGCCTCGCCGCCGCTGGACTTCCACGTCTCGGACACGTACTTCGTCGTCGCGCACTTCCACTACACCGTCTTCGGCACGGTGGTGTACGCGATGTTCGCCGGATTCCACTTCTGGTGGCCGAAGTTCACCGGCAAGATGCTCGACGAACGCCTCGGCAAGATCACCTTCTGGACGCTGACGGCCGGCTTCCACATGACCTTCCTGGTCCAGCACTGGCTGGGCGTGGAGGGCATGCCCCGCCGGTACGCCGACTACCTGGCCGCTGACGGCTTCACCGCCCTCAACACCCTGTCGTCCATCGGCTCGTTCCTGCTCGGCCTGTCCGTCCTGCCGTTCTTCTACAACGTCTGGAAGACCGCCAAGTACGGCGAGCCGGTCGGCGTGGACGACCCCTGGGGCTTCAGCCGCTCGCTGGAGTGGGCCACCTCCTGCCCGCCCCCGCGCCACAACTTCGTCTCCCTGCCGAAGATCCGCAGCGAGTCCCCGGCGTTCGACCTGCACCACCCCGAGGTCACCGCACTGGAAGCGGGGAGGTGAGCGATGGCGCAGCCCGTCCTCGCCCTCGGGTGCGCGCTGGTCACCGGCGCCGGCTGCGTCTGGTACCTGCCGGCCCTCGCCGACCTGCGGGCCGGGCCCGCCGACCGGCCGCCCTCCCGCCGGACCGCGGCGTTCGCCTGCCTGACCGGCTGGGGCACGGTCGCGGCGCTCGGACTGGCGCTGCTCGTGGCGCCGGTCCGGTGGGTGCCGTGCGCGGTGGCGGCGGTGGGCGGCACGGCCGCCGCCGCCCTGCGCGTGCGGGCCGCGGTGCGGCGCACCGGTGAGCGGCGGGAGACGGCACGGCTGTGGGCCGGACTGGTCCCCGGCGGCCCGCTGCCGCCGGGCTCCGTCCCGCGCGGGGCGGTCGCCGCCCTGGCCGTCGGCCTCCCGGTCGCCGTGACGGCGGCCGTGCTGGTCCCGGTCGCGAGCGTGGCGCTGGCCGCGCTGGTGGTGGGGACGGGGCTGGTCACCGCCGTCCGGCACGGCCGTGCGGCGCACCGCGCGACGGCACACCGGGGCGCGGATAATTCCTTGCGCCACTACAACCGGAGTACTGCAATTGGAGTTGTCACGAACGAAGCGCCGCCCGAGGGAAAGAGGCCGTCGTGCGAGGACTGACCTACTTCATCGCCTGCTCCATCGACGGCTTCATCGGGGACCCGGAGGGCGACGCGTCGGCCATGGTGTCCCTCGTGGACGAGGAGTTCCTCGACTTCCTGAAGACGGAGTACCCGGAGACGCTGCCGACCTCCGGCCGCCGCCCGCTCGGCATCGACGACCTGCCCAACAAGCGGTTCGACACGATCGTCCAAGGCCGCCGCAGCTACGACGTGGCCCTGAAGGACGGCGTCACCAGCCCCTACGCCCACATGCGGCAGTACGTCGCCTCCCGCACGCTGGGGGAGTCCCCCGACCCCGACGTCGAGATCATCTCCGGCGACCTGGCCGGCCGGGTGCGCGCGCTGAAGGCGGAGGACAGCGCGTACGGCATCTATCTGTGCGGCGGGGCCGGGCTGGCCGGCGCGCTGATGGACGAGATCGACGAGCTGGTCGTCAAGACCTACCCCATCGTGCAGGGGGCCGGCATGCCGATGTTCGCCTCCGGCTTCTCGATCACGCACTTCACGCTGGAGTCCGTACGCGCCTTCGGCAACGGCGCGCTGGTGCGGACGTACCGCAGGAAGCGCTGAACGGGCGGGCGCCCGGCGGGTGTTCAGTCCGCGGGGCGCTCCAGGAAGCGCACCATGTTCCCCGCCGGGTCGCGGAACGCGCAGTCCCGCATCCCGTACGGCTGATCCACCGGCTCCTGGAGCACGTCGGCGCCCGCGGCCCGCACGCGCTCGAAGAGGGCGTCGCAGTCGGTGGTGGTGAAGTTGACCCCGCGCAGCATGCCCTTGGCCAGCAGTTCGGCCATGGCCTGCTTGTCGGCGGGGGAGGCGTCCGGGCTCGCGGCGGGCGGCTCCAGGACGATCTCCACGTCCTGGTCGGGGGGAGCGACGGTCACCCAGCGCATCCCCTCGAACTCCACGTCGTTGCGTACCTCGAAGCCCAGCACGTCGCGGTAGAAGGCCAGCGCCTTGTCGTGGTCGTCGACCGCGACGAAGCACTGCGCGAGCCTCACGTCCGTCGCCCTGTCCATACCGTCCCTGCCGTTCCTGCCGTTCCTGACGTTCCTGTTAGAAGTTCCCGCTCGGATCGGCCCGCCGCCGCACCCGGACCGGGCGGGTGTACGTCCGCACCACGCACGGCGGGATGACCGCGCTCTCCTCGTGCGAGCGGGCGCGATAGGCGCTCGGCGTCTCCCCGACCAGCTCGGTGAACCGCGAGCTGAACGACCCGAGCGAGGTGCAGCCGACCGCCAGGCACACCTCGGTCACCGAGAGGTCGCCCCTGCGCAGCAGCGCCTTGGCCCGCTCGATCCGTCGCGTCATGAGATAGGCGTACGGCGTCTGCCCGTACGCGGCCCGGAAGCTGCGCTGGAAGTGCCCGGGCGACATCAGCGCCGTCCGCGCCAGCTCGGGGACGTCGAGCGGCTCGGCGTACTCCCGGTCCATCCGGTCCCGGGCCCGCCGTAGCCGGACCAGGTCCTCCAGCTCCATGCGCCCAGCATCCCACGGCCCGTGCGGGCGGCGCCGGGAAACGGCGAAGGGGGACCGCCGCGGACGGCGAGGGGATCCCGGCGGAAAAGTCCACGACCTGTGATGGCGCACCGGCTGCCGGCCGCCGGACGGTGGGGCCGGGGCGGCCCCTCCCTGCCTCGTGGAATACCCCCCGGGGTAATGCTGTTAAGGTGGGCAGTCAATACCCCCCGGGGTACACCGCTTCCTGTGGAGGAGCCGTAGCCGTGTTCTTCGTCGACACTCTGGAGTTCGAGGGCCTGGGCAACCGCAGCTACCTGGCCGGCGGGTCCGCCGCCGCGGTGGTCATCGATCCGCCGCGCGACATCGACCAGGTGATCGCCGCCGCCGCCAGGCGCGGGGTGCGCATCGCGTACGTGGCGGAGACCCACCTGCACAACGACTACGTCACCGGCGGTCCGGAGCTGGCACGCGTCACCGGAGCCCGGTACCTGGTGCCGGCCGGGGCGCACGTGTCCTTCGCCCGTACCCCGGTCGCCGACGGCGACACCGTGCCGGTGGACGAGGGACTGGCGCTGCGCGCGATCGCCACCCCCGGGCACACCCCGCACCACACCTCCTACGCCCTCACCGAGGACGGCCGCGGTGTGGCGGCGTTCACCGGCGGGTCCCTGCTCATCGGCACCGTCGGCCGGCCGGACCTGGTCGAGCCGCGGCTGACCGAGCAGCTGGCCCGGGCCCAGCACGCCTCCGCCCACCGGCTCGCCGCCGAGCTGGACGACGAGGTGCCGGTGCTGCCCACCCACGGGTTCGGCAGCTTCTGCTCCTCCTCCCAGGCCGAGGGGGAGACGACCACGATCGGCGCGGAGCGCACGACCAACGACGCGCTGACCCTGGACGTGGACACCTTCGTCACCCGGCTGCTCGCCGGGCTGGACGACGTGCCCGCCTACTACGCGCACACGGGCCCGGTCAACGCCGCGGGACCGGCTCCGGTCGACCTCACCCCGCCGAGGCGGGCGGACGCCGAGGAGATCGCCGCCCGGCTGGCCGCCGGTGAGTGGGTGGTGGACCTGCGCAGCCGGGTGGCCTTCGCCGAGGGGCACGTGGCCGGGTCGTTCAACTTCGAGGGCGAGGGCAAGCTCGCCACCTACCTGGCCTGGCTGATCCCCTGGGGCAAGCCCGTCACCCTGCTCGCCGACACCTCGGAGCAGGTCACCGCCGCGCAGCGGGAGCTGACACGCGTGGGCATCGACCACCCGGCCGCCGCCGCCACCGGCGACCCGGCCGGCTGGGTCCGCGGGGGTGAGCGGCTCGCCTCCTACCCCCGCGCCCGCTTCGCCGACCTCGCCGGTGTCCGCCGGCGAGGCGACAAGGTGGTCGTCCTGGACGTGCGCCGGGACTCCGAGCGCGCCGGCGGCCACATCGAGGGCTCGGTCCACATCCCGGTCCACGAGCTGCACGGCCGCATCGGCGAGGTACCGGACGGGACGGTGTGGGTGCACTGCGCCGGCGGGATGCGCGCGGCGATCGCCGCCTCCCTGCTGGATGCCGCCGGCCGTGACGTGGTCGCCGTCGACGACGGCCTCGACGCCGCGGCGGACGCCGGGCTGGCCCTGACCTCCGGCTGACCGGCGACCGTCCCCCACGAGGAAGGAAGCGTGTGATGTCCCTCTTTCGCCGACGCGAGCCCCGTGTCACGGCCGACGAGGCACGCAGCCGTACCGGCGGCGACCGGCCCGAGGCGGTCCTGCTGGACGTCCGGGAGAAACCCGAGTGGGCCGCGGGCCACGCGCCGGGCGCCGTCCACGTACCGCTGACGAAGCTGGTCGCCGGCGCCCCCCTGCCCGCCGAGGCGCGGGGACGTCCGCTGGTGGTGATCTGCCGCAGCGGCCACCGTTCCCGGCAGGCGGCGAAGCTCCTCGCCGGGCGGGGAGCGCGGGCGGTGGACGTCGAGGGCGGTATGAAGGCCTGGACCGCCGCCGGGCACCCGGTCGTCGACGAGCGCGGGAACAACGGCCGGATCACGTGACCGTCCTCGTTCTCGCCCTCGTCGCCGGCGCCGTCGTCGGTCTCGCGCTCGGATCCCTCGGCGGCGGTGGCAGCGTGCTCGCCGTACCGGTGCTGATCTACCTGCTCGGCTTCACCCCCGACGCCGCCGCCACCGCCAGCCTGATCATCGTCACCGCCACCTCCGTCACCGCCCTGTACGCGCACACCCGCGACGGGAACGTGGCGTGGAGGACGGGAGCGCTGTTCGCCGCGGCGGGCATCGCCCCCGCCTTCCTCGCCGGCGCTGTCGCCGGACGCCTGCCCGAATCGGCGCTCACGGCGGCGTTCGCCGTCGTCGCCGCGCTGGCCGCCCTGCGCATGCTGCGTCCGCCGGCGTCCGCGCCGCCGGACCGCATCCGTCCCGGCAGGGCGGCCGGCGCCGGCGCCGGCCTGGGAGCCGTGACGGGCTTCCTGGGGGTCGGCGGGGGGTTCCTCGCCGTGCCCGCCCTGGTGAGCGTCCTGGGACTGACCATGCGGCGGGCGGTGGGCACCAGCCTGCTCGTCGTCACGGTGAACGCGCTCGCCGCGCTCGCCGCTCGCACCGGCGCCGACGCCGGCGGAGCACCGCACTGGGAACTCGTCGGGCCCTTCACCGGAGCCGCGATCCTCGGCGCCTGGGACGGCAAACGGCTCGCGGCGAAGATCTCCGGCACCACCCTCCAGAAGGTCTTCGCCGGGGTCCTGCTGGCGGTGGCGGCCTTCATGCTCGTCGACGTGACCGCCTAGCCACCAGAGCCGGCACCGGAGCCGCCGGCGGCTCAGGACACGGGCCGGGAACGCCGCTGCGGACGGCCGCGCGTCCCGGGACCGTCCTCGGCCCGGCTCCCGTCGGGCCGAGCCCCACCCCACTCCGACACGCAAGGATGACCTCTGCCATGACCACACCCACGGCCCTCGCCACCGACGAGGCGCGCACCCGCCTGCACGAGCTGACCGTCATCGACGTGCGCACCCCGGGCGAATACGCCGGCGGCCACCTCCCCGGCGCGCTCAACGTCCCCCTCGACCAGATCCGGCGCGCGCTGCCCGACCTCCGGCACGCCGCCGACCGCGGTGACCTCCTGGTCGTCTGCGCCTCGGGCGCCCGCTCCGAGAACGCCTGCCGGATCCTTGCGCAGAACGGCGTCACCGCCGCCACCCTGGCGGGAGGCACCGGCGCGTGGGCGGCCGACGGCCACGAACTCCACCGGCCCCAGGGCGCCCCGCGTGCCACCTGGGGCATGGAACGGCAGGTGCGGCTCACCGCGGGAGTGATCGTGCTGCTCGGCCTGCTGCTCGGGTACGTCGTCCACCCCGCCTTCCAGCTCCTCTCCGCCGGCATCGCGGGTGGCCTGGTCTTCTCCGCCCTGACCAACACCTGCGGCATGGCCGCCCTGCTCGCCAAGCTGCCCCACAACCGCCCCCGCGCCGCCGAGCTCGGCGACACGCTGGCCGCACTGCGCAGCCGCTGAGCCACGCGAGAGAAGCGGGGAGGGATCCGGATCCCTCCCCCCTCTCGGGTGCCAGGGCACGCGGCCACAAGGCCGTCACCCGTGCGCGGACGTCTCCTCGTCCGGCGACGGCTGCGGATCGCGCCTCCTCACCGGCCGGAGCAGCACCAGCGGCGCGGCCGGCGCCGCCACCGCGGCCAGGACCAGCAGCACCAGCCGGTCCGACACCCCCGCGCCGAGGCCGGACCACCGCTCTTCCAGGGCGAACTCGGCGCCGGTGCTCAACACCGACGGCAGCGCGGACGTGCCGTCGAAGGCCGGGAAAGCCGCACTGAGCGCGATGAACAGCACGCCGCCGACGGCCGAAGTGAAGTGCTGTGCAGGGCCACCGGGCCCGCCCGGAACGCCATGACCGGGCACGCGGTCTGCGAGGACAGGCGGCGCAGCGCGGCTTCCGCCGGCAGCCCCGCCGGCACGACAGCCGGCAGCGGCTGCAGGGGAGCCCAGTAGCTCAGGGCTCCGGACGCTCCGAGGAGGAGAAGGACGAGCTTGTTGCAGACCGGGCAGCCGACGGCGAAGAAGGACAGCACTCCGCCGGCCGCTCCCAGACGGCCGCCGTCATGGGGCTCGGGCTCGGGAGGGGCGGAGGGCCGGCGCACATAGGTGCTCAGGACGATGCCGGCCAGTACGGCCGTGACGGCGAGGGCCGGGTAGTTCCACCACTGCACGGGGACCGACCGGTCGAACAGCGGATTGGGCACCACGTCGCTGGGTGTGCCGACCAGGACCGCTGCGGCCAGGGCGCCGAGGCCCGCCACGGTCCACTGCCGGGTGCGCCACGCGCGCAGCGCGGCACCCGCCCGACTCCACGAGTGCGGGGAGGAAGGCATGCTGAAAGGCTCCGTTTCAGGGATTCAGGGACACGGCCGACAGGCCGGTCCAGATCCGCAGAACGGAGTGAAGGGTCGTCGGCGGCGGCGGAGCCGGGCCGCCCGACAGCGTTCTGGAGTGCTGTGACCGGGGCGTCGCGGGGGCGTGAGGGGCCGCGGGACCGGGGCACGAAGCCGTCGGCGGCGGGGTCTCCGCCCGCTGCGTGCTGTGATCGACGATCATCTTCTTGCCGCAGGGCGCCGCCGGTGCGTCGGACCCCTCGGAGACGGTGGCCGCCCGCGCCTGCTGCGGGACGGACGGGTGCGCGCCCGGGGCCCGCCACGCTCCGCGTGCCCGACGACGCGCAGCAGCGCCGCCACGAGCAGGGCCAGCGCACCACGGGGAGCCGGCCATGGCCGGTCCGTGCGCCGCTGCCCGCTTCATCGCCGTTCCTGAGCCGCTCGGAGATACGGCCACCCTGGGGCACGCCCTTCTGTTCCCCGTCCCCGGCCCGGGAGGGGCTTCCTCACCCTCCCGCGGCCACCGGCCGGCGGGACGGGGAACCGGGTGTCACGGCTCAGGCCAGCGAGAGGAACAGCTTCTCCAACCGGGCGCGCATCTGCTCCCGGTCGCCGGAGGCGGCCATGTCCTCGTCGGTCAGGCAGTGCTGCAGACCGGTGGCGATGATCGCGAAACCCGCCTTGTCCAGGGCCCGGGACGCCGCCGCGAGCTGGGTCACCACCTCCTCGCAGTCCCGCCCCTCCTCGATCATCTTGATCACGCCGGCGATCTGGCCCTGCGCCCGGCGCAGCCGGTTGACCACCGTCTTCAGTTCCTCAGCCGCCATCGCCAGTTCCACGCCCACGCTCCTTCGGAATACCCCCTTGGGTATCCTAGCGAAGTACTGACTCGAATGGGCGAAAAAGTGCCCGGGGGCTCAGCCGCCGGATCGCCGTCGTCCGGGCCGGCATCCGTTCCGCACGCGTCTCCGGACGCCTCCGCGAAGACGGACGCCCACCCCCTGGAAGGGCTCGGCGCGGACCGCGGGGCGCGTCCCTCCGGCCGTCGGAGCACGGGTCCCGCGGGGCCCCGGGCGCGCCCCGGCCGTCATCGCGCGGCGGATCCACGCGCGCCCGCGGCCGGGAGAAGACGACCGCACCCGGGCCGTCATGGACGCCGTGCTCGGCGTTCTGCGGACCGGGTGCGGACAGTGGGGCGGTGCGACCCGCGAAAGCGCGGGTCAGAGGGCCCAGGTGACGATCAGGCCTTCTTGGTCTCCCAGAAGATCTTGTCGATCTGGGCGATGTAGTCCAGCGCCTTCTGGCCGGTGGCCGGGTCGGTCGACGCCTTGGCGGCCGAGAGGGCCTTCAGGGTGTCGTTGACCAGCTGGTGCAGCTCCGGGTACTTCTCGAAGTGCGGGGGCTTGAAGTAGTCGCTCCACAGCACGGAGACGTGGTGCTTCGCCAGCTCGGCGCGCTGCTCCTTGATGACCGTGGCACGGGCCTGGAAGTGCGGGTCGTCGTTGCCGGCCATCTTCTCCTGGACGGCCTTGACCGACTCCGCCTCGATGCGGGCCTGGGCCGGGTCGTACACACCGCAGGGCAGGTCGCAGTGCGCGCTGACCTTGACCCTGGGGGCAAACAGGCGGGAAAGCATGAAGCGTTCCTTCCTCGTGATCGTCTTCTCACAGGGGACATTACTCCGTGGCGGACCGGTTTTCGCGGGTGCCCCCGTGGGCTTAGGACAAAAGTCCGGGGTCAGACTGAGACTGGTGGGGGAAGAACCGGGGAGGTGTCGGGAGATGCCGGAGCTGTCGCAGGACGCCGAGCGGGTGAGGGCGCCGCTGCCCTTCGGGGTGGCCGAGGTGACCGGACCGTCGATGGTGCCGACGCTGCACCACGGGGACCGGCTCCTGGTCCACTACGGGGCGCGGGTGAGACGCGGCGACGTGATCGTGCTGCGCCATCCGTTCCAGCAGGACCTGCTGGTCGTCAAGCGGGCGGCCGAGCGGCGCGACGGCGGCTGGTGGGTGCTCGGGGACAACGCGTACGCGGGCGGCGACAGCACCGACTACGGCGTCGTCCCCGACGAGTTGGTGCTGGGCCGGGTCCGCTTCCGCTACCGGCCGCGCTCCGCGGGCCGGCGGTCGCCGCTGTCGCTGCTGGTCCGGGCGCTGACGTCGGTCCGGCCGGTGCTCTCCGGCCGGTCCGCCTCCAGGCGTTTGCGGGCCCGGTAGGCGGCCACGTTGGCGCGGGTGGCGCAGCGGTCCGAGCAGTAGCGCCGGGAGCGGTTGGTGGAGGTGTCCAGGTAGGCGTTGCGGCAGGGCGCGGCCTCGCAGAGACCGAGGCGGTCGACGCCGTACTCGGTGAGGTGGAAGGCCAGGCCCATCGCGGCGATCGCGGCGTAGCCCGCGGTCGCGTTGGACGGATGGTCGGCCAGGTGCATGTGCCACAGCGGGCTGCCGTCGTCGTCGCGGAAGTCGTGGCCGGAGATCTGCGGGCTCACCGGGAACTCCAGCAGCAGCGAGTTCAGCAGGTCCACGGCGAGGGTCTCGTCGCCGCCGTCGGCCGCCTCGAAGACCGACCGGAGCCTGGCCCGGACCGAGCGGAACCGCGTCACGTCCGCCTCGGTGGCCCGCCGGGCGGCCGACCCGTTGCCGCCGAACAGGTCGCGCACGGCCTCGACCGAGGTGAGCGTGTCCGTGCCCCGGCCCGGCTCCTCGGTGTTCACGAGACGTACGGCGTAGTCCGAGTAATAGGCCAGTTCCACTTGTAGTCCTTACGCAGGGGCTCTAAAGTCGTGCGTGCGGTCGGGTAACAGACGATCGTGCGTCCAGGGTATTACGGAGCGCACCGCGAGGGAGGGCCCATGACGGACTCGCACACCACCACGGCCGGTACGGACTGGCAGGCCTGGCAGGAGAGCTGGGACCGGCAGCAGGAGTGGTACATGCCCGACCGGGAGGAACGCTTCCGGGTCATGCTCGACATGGTCGAGGCGCTCGTCGGCACCGCCCCGCGCGTCCTGGACCTGGCCTGCGGCACCGGCAGCATCACCGCCCGCCTGCTCGCCCGCTTCCCGGACGCCACCAGCACCGGCGTCGACCTGGACCCGGCGCTGCTCGCCATCGCCGAGGGCACCTTCGCGGGCGACGAGCGGGTCACCTTCGTCACCGCCGACCTCAAGGACCCCGACTGGGCGACCCAGCTCCCGCACGACTCCTACGACGCCGTGCTGACCGCGACGGCCCTGCACTGGCTGCACCGGGAACCCCTCGCCGACCTCTACGGGCACCTCGCGGGCCTGGTCCGCGACGGCGGCGTCTTCATGAACGCCGACCACATGATCGACGAGACCACGCCCCGGATCAACGCGGCCGAGCGCGCCCAGCGCCACGCCCGCATGGACCGGGCCAGGGAGCAGGGCGCCCTCGACTGGGCCGAGTGGTGGCAGCTCGCCGCGAAGGACCCCGTCCTCGCCGGCCCCACCGCCCGCCGCTTCGAGATCTACGGGGAGCACGCCGAGGGCGACATGCCGTCCCCGGCGTGGCACGCGCGCGTGCTGCGCGAGGCGGGCTTCGCGGAGGCGCGCCCGGTGTGGTGCTCACCGTCGGACACCTTGCTGCTGGCCCTGAAGTAGCGCGCCCGGGGCAGGGGAAGGGGGCGGTACGGACATCCGTACCGCCCCCTTCCGCGCGCGTGCGGGTCCGAGGTTCCGCGTGCGTTCCTGTCCGAGGTCAGAGGACCTTGGACAGGAACGACTTGGTGCGCTCGTGCTGCGGATCGGTCAGCACGTCACGCGGGTGGCCGGACTCGACCACCACACCGCCGTCCATGAACACCAGACTGTCGCCCACCTCGCGGGCGAAGCCCATCTCGTGCGTGACGACGATCATCGTCATGCCCGACTCGGCCAGGTCGCGCATGACGTCGAGGACGTCACCGACCAGCTCCGGGTCGAGCGCCGAGGTCGGCTCGTCGAACAGCATCAGCTTGGGGTCCATGGCGAGCGCACGCGCGATCGCCACCCGCTGCTGCTGGCCGCCGGAGAGCTGGGAGGGGTAGTTCCCGGCCTTGTCGGCGAGACCCACGCGGTCCAGCAGCTCGAGCGCGCGCTGCCGGGCCTGGGTCCTGTTGACGCCCTTGACCTGGACCGGCGCCTCCATGATGTTCTCGACGGCCGTCATGTGCGGGAACAGGTTGAAGCGCTGGAAGACCATGCCGATGTCCCGGCGCTGCTGGGCGACCTCGCTGTCCTTCAGCTCGTAGAGCTTGTCGCCCTTCTGGCGGTAGCCCACCAGCTCGCCGTCGACGTAGAGCCGGCCGGCGTTGATCTTCTCCAGGTGGTTGATGCACCGCAGGAAGGTCGACTTGCCCGAGCCGGAGGGGCCGATGAGGCAGAACACCTCGCCGGTCCTCACCTCCAGGTCGATGCCCTTGAGGACCTCGACCTGGCCGAACCTCTTGTGAACGCCCTCGGCTTTGACCATGACGGCGGAGGACTGCGTCATGCCGTGACTCCCTTGGCGCGGCGGGTGGGCAGGACGGCAGCCTTGAAGCGCTGCAACGGAGTGGGCGGCAGAGTACGCAACGAGCCACGTGCGTAGTGGCGCTCCACGTAGTACTGGCCGACGCTCAGGATCGACGTCATGATCAGGTACCAGGCCGCGGCGAGGAAGTACATCTCCACCGGGGACCCCGCGCTCTGGCCGATGTCCTTCGCCTGCTGGAACAGCTCGGCGAACTGCACCGCGGAGACGAGCGAAGTCGTCTTCAGCATGTTGATGACTTCGTTGCCCGTGGGCGGCACGATCACCCGCATCGCCTGCGGAACGACGATCCGGCGAAGCGTCTTGGTGTGGCTCATGCCCAGCGCATGGGCCGCCTCCGTCTGTCCCTCGTCCACCGAGAGCAGGCCGGCACGGCAGATCTCGGCCATGTAGGCGGCCTCGTTGAGGCCCAGGCCGAGCAGCGCCGTCAGCAACGGCGTCATGAAGGACGACCAGTAGTCCTTGTAAACGGGACCCAGGTTGATGTACTCGAATACCAGTCCGAGGTTGAACCAGACGAAGAGCTGGACCAGGACCGGCGTGCCGCGGAAGAACCAGATGTAGAACCAGGCGATCGACGAGGTCACTGGGTTCTTCGACAGGCGCATCACGGCGAGCAGGATGCCGCCGGCGATGCCGATCACCATCGACAGCACCGTCAGCAGCAGGGTGTTCCATACGCCGTCGAGGATGCGGCCGTCGAAGAAGTACTCGGGGATGGCCCGCCAGTTGATGGCGCCTTGCGCGAAGGCGTACACGACCGCCCCGAGGAGGGCGAGGGCGACGGTCGCCGACACGTACCGCCCCGGGTGCCGGACCGGAATGGCCTTGATGGCCTCCGCTCCGGCGGGGGGCGTCGCGCCGGGACCGTCGGTCTTGCTGACGTCAACAGTCACGGGTGGAGCCTTTCAGAGCCAGTCGAACGGTGCGGTTCAGGAGCCGCCGTTGATCTTGGCCTCGGTGATCGCGCCGTCCTCGACGCCCCACTTCTCGATGATCTTCTGGTACTCGCCGTTGTCGATGAGGGCCTGGACCGCGGCCTGGAGCGCGTCGCGCAGTTCCTCGTTGCCCTTGGCGACGGCGATGCCGTAGGGGCCCGCCTCGACCTGCTCGCCGACGATCTCGAAGTACTTGCCGCCGCCGGAGTTCTTGACGGAGTAGGCGGCGATCGGGAAGTCGGCGGAGACGACGTCCGCGCCCTTGGAACGCATCCGCGTCTCGGCTTCGGGGTTGGTGTCGAACTCCTCGATCTTCAGCGTCTCCTTGCCGTCCTTCTCACACTTCTCCGCCTGGTCCTTGGCGAGGTCGTGCGAGAAGGTGTTGCGCTGCACGGCCATCGTCTTGCCGCACAGGTCGTCCCACGTCTTGATGCCCTGGTCGTCACCCTTGTTGGTGTAGAGCGAGACGCCGGCGGTGAAGTAGTCGACGAAGTCGACGCCCGCGCCGACCTTCTTGCCCGTGGTGGAGTCGATGCCCTGCTGACGGTCCTTGGTGTCGGTCATGGCCGACATGGCGATGTCGTAGCGCTTGGAGGCGAGGCCGCCGATCAGGGTGTCGAACGTCGCGTTCTGGAACTCGAACTCGACCCCGAGCTGCTTGCCCATGGCCGCGGCGAGGTCGGGGTCGATGCCGACGACCTTGCCGGAGTCGTCCTTGAACTCGACCGGGGCGTACGCGATGTCCGAGCCGACCTTGATGACGCCCTTGTCGCGAATCGCCTGGGGCAGCTTGTCGGCCAGCGGGGCGGTGCTCGTCGACGCGGCGTCCTCGCTGCCCGAGTCCTTGTCCTTGGTCTGGTCACCGCAGCCGGTGAGAAGCAGTGCGCCTGCGACCGCGATCGCGCCGACCGCTGCAATCCGTGAGCGCGCTGCGGTGGTACGACGGGTGGTGCTTGCGGTCATGGTGGGTTCCTCCGGCGGATGGGTGGAGTTGCCGATGGGCCGGCGACGGCCGGTCGGCGTCGCCGCGGGGTCGACGGAGGCACACGTCTTCGAGTGCCGCGACCTCGTGTGATTACCGCATCTTGCCATTCGGATTGGGCCGTTCAGGGGGCCTGTGATGTCAAAATCGGATAACGGAGAGTTCTCCAACCCGACCACTCCGGTACATCACGACCGAAGACTCTTCGGGAATCCTCAATTCCGGCCGCAAGATCTCCGCTAATACGCCTGTCGGGCGGACGACCCGCCGAGCCCGCGCTCCGCTTGAGGGTTTGCTGAGGCTTCGTCCGGGTCTTGTCCTGATATCGGACGAAGATTCATGGCGTCGGCATGTGACCTTCGCGTTATGGACTCGTCGCCGACGGCGTCCGTCCGGTAAGAAGGTTCTTCACACCCCTCATCCGGGGCTCAGGGCGCGTGTGCGGCGCGCCCGTCGCGTTCGGCCCGTACGTATCAACCCCTCCGGGCCCGGCGCGGTCCCGCCCGCTCCTCACCAGGAGTGGCAACCCTCAAACAATGAACACTTAAGGGGTAAAACCAAGTGGCAGCGGAGATTGTCAATCCTCGCAGCGACAGCGAGAACCGGGACGCTTCCGAGCAGGACGGCGGGGCGGAGCCCCTGGAGTCCTTCGACCCGGCGTTCGCGCTGCACCGCGGCGGCAAGATGGCCGTGCAGGCCACCGTGCCGGTCCGCGACAAGGACGACCTGTCCCTGGCGTACACGCCCGGCGTCGCGAAGGTGTGCAGCGCGATCGCCGAGCAGCCGGAGCTGGTCCACGACTACACGTGGAAGTCCTCGGTCGTCGCCGTCGTGACGGACGGCACGGCCGTGCTCGGGCTCGGCGACATCGGGCCCGAGGCCTCCCTCCCGGTCATGGAGGGCAAGGCCATCCTCTTCAAGCAGTTCGGCGGTGTGGACGCGGTCCCCCTCGCGCTGAACTGCACCGACGTCGACGAGATCGTCGAGACCGTGGTCCGGCTCGCCCCGTCCTTCGGCGGGGTGAACCTCGAGGACATCTCGGCGCCGCGGTGCTTCGAGATCGAGCGGCGGCTCCAGGAGCGCCTGGACATCCCGGTCTTCCACGACGACCAGCACGGCACGGCCGTGGTGACGCTCGCGGCGCTGCGGAACGCGGCGCGGCTCAGCGGGCGTCCGCTGGGCGAGCTGCGGGCGGTGATCTCCGGTGCGGGCGCGGCGGGTGTCGCCATCGCCAAGATGCTGGTCGAGGCCGGCATCGGGGACGTCGCGGTGGCCGACCGCAAGGGTGTCGTCTCGCGGGACCGCGAGGACCTCACGCCGATCAAGGCCGAGCTGGCGTCGTTCACCAACAAGGCCGGGCTCTCCGGCACGCTGGAGTCCGCGCTGGCGGGCGCCGACGTCTTCATCGGCGTCTCCGGCGGCACGGTCCCCGAGCCCGCGGTGGCGTCGATGGCGGAGGGCGCGTTCGTCTTCGCCATGGCCAACCCGAACCCGGAGGTGCACCCCGAGGTCGCGCACAAGTACGCGGCCGTCGTGGCCACCGGCCGGTCGGACTTCCCGAACCAGATCAACAACGTCCTGGCGTTCCCCGGCATCTTCGCGGGCGCGCTCCAGGTGCGGGCCTCCCGGATCACCGAGGGCATGAAGCTCGCCGCGGCCGAGGCGCTGGCCTCCGTCGTCGGTGACGACCTCGCCGCCGACTACGTCATCCCGTCCCCGTTCGACGAGCGGGTCGCCCCCGCGGTGACGGCGGCGGTGGCCGCGGCCGCCCGGGCCGAGGGCGTCGCCCGGCGCTGAGCGCACGTGTGAGGGGCCCCGTCCGGACCGTGGACGGGGCTCACGCACGTCCGGGGCCGCACCGCGAGCGGGCGGTCCGGCGCAAGAGGGCGTGTGTCACAGCCGGGCACGGTTCCTTCGGCGGGGCGCGGAACCTATCGTCAAGGTCATGTTCGCTGTCTACGCCGCCCGAATCGACCGCGACCAGCCGCTCACGGGACTGGAGTCGGGAGAGCGACCCGCTCCCGAGTCCCGGCCGGGCTGGAGCACCGTCACGGTCAAGGCCGCCTCCCTCAACCACCACGACCTCTGGTCCCTGCGCGGCGTCGGCCTCGCGGAGGACAAGCTGCCGATGATCCTCGGCTGCGACGCAGCCGGTGTCGACGAGGACGGCAACGAGGTCGTCCTGCACTCGGTGATCGGCCAGACCGGTCACGGGGTGGGCCCGAAGGAGCCCCGCTCCATCCTGACCGAGCGCTACCAGGGCACCTTCGCCGAACAGGTCTCCGTGCCCGCCTGGAACATCCTGCCCAAGCCCGAGGGGCTCTCCTTCGAGGAGGCGGCCTGCCTGCCCACGGCCTGGCTGACCGCCTACCGGATGCTGTTCACCAACGCCGGTGTGCGGCCCGGTGACGCGGTGCTGGTGCAGGGCGCCGGCGGCGGTGTCGCGACCGCCGCGATCGTGCTCGGCAAGGCGGCGGGGCTGCGGGTCTTCGCCACCAGCCGGGACGAGGCCAAGCGCAAGCGGGCGCTGGAGCTGGGCGCGGTGGAGGCCGTGGAGCCCGGCGCGCGGCTGCCGCAGCGGGTCGACGCGGTGATCGAGACCGTGGGGGCGGCCACCTGGTCCCACTCGGTGAAGTCGCTGCGTCCCGGCGGCACGCTGGTGATCTCCGGCGCCACCAGCGGTGACCGGCCCTCGCACGCCGAGCTGACCCGCGTCTTCTTCCTGGAGCTGAAGATCGTGGGGTCGACGATGGGCACCAAGGACGAGCTGGAGGACCTGCTGTCCTTCTGCGCCGCGACCGGGGTGCGGCCCGTCATCGACGAGGTGCTGCCTCTGGACCGGGCCCGTGAGGGCTTCGAACGGATGGCGTCCGGAGAGCTGTTCGGGAAGATCGTGCTCACCAACCCCTGAGGCGGCTCTCCTCACTCCTGCGGCACCCCTGCGGCCGGTCCGGTTCTCCGGGCCGGCCGCGGTTCTGTCAACTGGGGTTGACGTGATCGGCATGTCAACGTACGTTGACATCATGACTGAGGCAACCGATCTCGCCGAGCGGGCGGGCGACCGCGACCCGCGGGTCGGCCTGCGGGCCGTCGCCGCGCTGCGCAAGCTGCTCGAGCAACTGGAGGCCGTGCAGGTGCGCAACGCGCGCAACCACGGCTGGTCGTGGCAGGAGATCGCCACCGAACTCGGGGTCAGCAGGCAGGCCGTGCACAAGAAGTACGGGAGGCATTGATGTTCGAGCGGTTCACCAAGGACGCCCGGGACGTGGTCAAGGAGGCCGTCGCCCAGGCCGAACGGGCGGGAGCGGCCCGCGTCGGCGCGGAGCACCTGCTCCTCGCCCTGCTCGACCGGGAGGGCAGCCGCGCCTCCTTCGCCCTGACCGCCCTGGGGCTCGACGAGCGCCGCGAGCCGGTACGGGAGGCCCTGGAGCGGGCGCGACGGCGGGGCGGACTCACCCAGGCCGAGACCGACGCCCTCGCCGGACTGGGCATCGACGTGCCGGAGATCGTCGCCCGGGTGGAGGAGACGCACGGCCCCGGGGCCCTGTCGGAGAAGCGGCCCCGCGCCCGGTGGCGGGGGCACCGGCCCTTCGACCGGGCGGCCAAGGACACCCTGACCGGAGCCCTGCGCACCGCCACCGCCCGCGGCCACCGCCACATCGGCGACGAGCACCTGCTCCTCGCCCTCACCGCCCGCCCCGGTGTGCCCGCCGAGGTCCTCGCCGACCACGGCGTGACCCACGCGTCGGTCACCCGCGTGCTCTACGGCGACGGCGAGGCCGAGGCGGGCTGACGGGTGCTCAGGGCTTCGGCGCCCGCAGCAGCGCCCCGATACGGGCCGCCGCCTCCGACAGGTGCCCGCGGGCGTCGCGGAGCTGCTCCTCGGTGACCCCGTGGTCCCGCGCGGCGTCCCGGACGTCGTCCCGGAAGCGGTCCAGCAGCCGCTCCAGGTCGCGCACCGGGTCGCCGGTGGACTCCGCCGCGCTCGCGTGGCCCCAGGAGGGGGCGTAGCCGGCCGGGAAGTCCTCGGGGGTCGTGGAGTACGACGGACGGGAGCCCGCCGCGTCCGCGGAACCTGTGCGGCCGAAGGGGAAGTCCTTGCCGAACTCGCCCATCTCCTTAACCAGTTCGCCCAGGCCCTCGCGCAGTCCGGACGGCCAGTCGCCGCGGGCGAAGTGGCCCTGCACCTGCTCCTGGACCTGCCGGACGATGCGCTGCACCTGCTCCTGCGCCCGGTCCTGGGCCTCCTTGGCCTGACGGCGGGCGCGCTGGGCCTCCTCGCGGGAGCGCCGGCTCTCGTCCTTGGCGCGCCGGGCCTGCTCCTTCCACTCCTGCTTGGCGCGGCGCATCTCCTCCTTGGCGGCGCGCCAGGCGTCCTTGTCGCCGAACACCGAGAAGTCGCCGAGGTCGAAGTCGCCGAAGGGGGTGTCCTTGCCGCCGGACGCGCCGCCGCCCCGCGACCGGCGGGCCCGGCCGGCCGCGGCGCGCATCTCGCGGCGCAGGTCGCCCGCCGCGCCGCTGACGTCGGCCCGGATCTCGGCGGCGAGCTCGGCGACCGACTCGCGGATCTCCAGCTCCAGGTCGGCCAGCTCGCCGCTGCGGTCGGCCAGCTCGGCGCGGCCGGCGTCGGTGATCGAGTAGACCTTGCGGCCGCCCTCGGTGGTGTGGGTGACCAGCCCTTCCGCCTCCAGCTTGGCCAGACGGGGGTAGACCGTGCCCGCGGACGGCGCGTACAGCCCCTGGAAGCGCTCCTCGAGGAGACGGATCACCTCGTAGCCGTGCCGGGGAGCCTCGTCGAGCAGCTTCAGCAGGTAGAGGCGGAGGCGTCCGTGGGCGAAGACGGGGGGCATGTCAGAGCACCTTCTTGTCGGTCGTGCCGGCATTGTCTCCCGGGCCGCCGCACCGGTCCGGCTCGTCCTCCCGGGGCGGGCGGCGCAGCAGGGCGATGGAGCCGGAGACGGTGGTGGCCCGCAGGGTGCCGCTGCCCGCGCCCAGGCGGCCGGTGAGCTTGTGGGCGCCCCACATCCCCTGGACCCGCAGGTCGTCGAAGGCGTTGGAGATGGCGCCGCCGGCCGTGCTGGCCTCCACCTCGGCGTCCGCCGGGTCGGGCAGCCGGACCGCGATCTCGCCCGAGACGCTGGTCAGCCGGACGTCGGTGGGGCCCTCGGGGTTCAGGTCCACGATCACCGAGCCGCTGACGGTGTCCGCCCGGACGGAGGGGCCGGAACCCTCGACGACAGTGAGGTCGCCGGAGACGGAGGCGAAGCGGAGGTCGCCGGTCACGGACTGGGCCTCCACGCTGCCGGAGACGGTGTCCGCGCGGACGGGCCCCGAGAGGTGGACCAGGGTGGTGTCGCCCGCGACGCCCTTCACCGCGGCGGGGCCCCGGATGCCCGAGACGACGGCGCCGGCCCCGACGACGCCGACCTCCACGCGGGTCCGCGCGGGGACGGCGAGGGAGACCACCGCGCTGCGGCGCCAGCCCTTGCCGTCCAGCCAGGTGAGGAAGCCCTTCCAGGGGAGGTCGTCGTAGGCGACGGTCAGGACGCCGCCTTCGTGCGTCACCACCAGGGGTGGGCCCTCCACGTCGGAGACCTGGAGGCGGGCCTCGTCCCCGTCGGTCCCCACGACGTTCACCGTGCCGTTGACGAGGCGGACGTTGAGGCGGGTCAGGGGGGCGTCGAAGGTGAGGCGGGTCTTGTCCGCGACGGACCACTCGGGCATGGGACGACCTCCTGATCGCGGGCGGGCGCCCGGGGCGGCGCGAGGCGCGGGGCGTCACGCCATATCGCGTATTACTCGTTTGACGATATATCGCGGCGCATAAAAGTCAAGGCACTCGTTCTGGTGAACGGTGCCTTGGGTGCGCGATGTGGGGAGGTGCGGAAGGGGGCGGATGCGCGGCCCGGCGTCTACGGGGCGCCGTCGCGTCCGTCCGTGCCCCCTCGGCGGCACGGACGCCCGCGGCTCACTCGTCCTCGTCCTCGTCGTCCAGGCGGGCCAGCCAGGTCGCCAGGCGTTCCACCGGGACCTCGAAGTCGGGGTTGAGGTCGACGAAGGTGCGGAGCTGCTCCGCGAGCCACTCGAAGGTGATCTCCTCCTCGCCGCGCCGCTTCTCCAGTTCCTCGATGCCACGGTCCGTGAAGTACATGAGGTCAAGGATATGTGCCGCGGAACGGGGCGGGCCGCACCCCCAGGGAGGGGGTGCGGCCCGCTCGGTCACCGCGTCTTCGTGCCGGTCAGGCCTCGAAGACCTCGCGCACGAGCTGCTCCTGCTCGGCCTGGTGGCGCTTGGCGGAGCCGACCGCCGGGGACGAGCTGTGCGGCCGCGAGATGCGGCGCAGACGCTCGGCGTGCGGCAGGTCGGCGCCGACGGCCAGGTCCAGGTGGTCGATCAGGTTGAGCGCGATGAACGGCCAGGCGCCCTGGTTCGCCGGCTCCTCCTGCGCCCACAGGTACTTCTCGGCGTTCGGGTACTTCTTGATCTCCGCCTGGAGCTCGGCGCCCGGCAGCGGGTACAGGCGCTCGATGCGGATGATCGCCGTGTCGTCCGCGCCGCGCTTCTTCCGCTCGGCGACCAGGTCGTAGTAGACCTTGCCGGCGCAGAAGACGACCTTCTTCACACCGGCCGGGTCGACCGTGTCGTCGCCGATGACCGGGCGGAACTGGCCCGTGGTGAACTCCTCCGCCTTCGACGCGGCGGCCTTCAGGCGCAGCATCGACTTCGGGGTGAAGACCACCAGCGGCTTGTGGTGCGGGTTGTGCACCTGCCACCGCAGGAGGTGGAAGTAGTTCGACGGCGAGGTCGGCATGGCGACCGTCATGTTGTTCTGGGCGCAGAGCTGCAGGAAGCGCTCCGGGCGGGCCGAGGAGTGGTCCGGGCCCTGGCCCTCGTAGCCGTGCGGGAGGAGCAGGACCACACCGGAGGTCTGGTTCCACTTCTGCTCGGCCGACGAGATGAACTCGTCCACGACCGTCTGCGCGCCGTTGACGAAGTCGCCGAACTGCGCCTCCCACAGCACGAGCGCGTCCGGGCGGGCCAGCGAGTAGCCGTACTCGAAGCCCATGGCCGCGTACTCGGACAGCAGGGAGTTGTAGACGTTCAGCCGCGCCTGGTCCTCGGAGAGGTACTGCAGCGGCGTGTACTCCTCGCCCGTCTCACGGTCGATGATGACCGCGTGGCGCTGGCCGAAGGTGCCGCGCTGGGAGTCCTGGCCGGCGAGCCGGACCGGGACGCCCTCGAGGAGCAGCGAGCCGAAGGCGAGGGTCTCGCCCATGCCCCAGTCGATGGTGCCGTCCTCGACCATCGCCGCCCGGCGCTGCAGCTGCGGCAGCAGACGCGGGTGGACGGTGATGTGGTCGGGGATGTTCACCTGCGACTCGGCGATCCGCTTCACGATCTCCGTGCTCACCGCGGTGTTCACGGCGACCGGGAACTCGGCCTGCGGGTCGGACGGGGCGACCGCGGTCGGCTGCGAGGTGGCCTCGCGGACCTCCGTGAAGACCTTCTCCAGCTGGCCCTGGTAGTCCTGCAGCGCCTGCTCGGCCTCTTCCAGGGTGATGTCGCCGCGACCGATGAGGGACTCGGTGTACAGCTTGCGCACCGAGCGCTTCTTGTCGATCAGGTCGTACATCAGCGGCTGGGTGAAGGCCGGGTTGTCCGACTCGTTGTGACCGCGGCGGCGGTAGCAGATGAGGTCGATCACCACGTCCTTGTTGAACGCCTGGCGGAACTCGAAGGCCAGGCGCGCGACGCGCACGACCGCCTCCGGGTCGTCGCCGTTCACGTGGAAGATCGGGGCCTCGATCATGCGGGCCACGTCCGTCGCGTACATGGAGGAGCGCGAGGACTCGGGGGCCGCGGTGAAGCCGACCTGGTTGTTGATGACGATGTGGACCGTGCCGCCGGTGCGGTAGCCGCGCAGCTGCGACATGTTCAGGGTCTCGGCCACCACGCCCTGGCCCGCGAAGGCCGCGTCGCCGTGGATGGCCACCGGCAGGACGGTGAAGTCCGTGCCGCCCTTGTTGACGATGTCCTGCTTGGCGCGGGCGACGCCCTCGAGGACCGGGTCGACGGCCTCCAGGTGCGAGGGGTTGGCGACCAGCGAGACCTTGATCTGCTCGCCGTCCAGGCCGGTGAAGGTGCCCTCGGCGCCCAGGTGGTACTTCACGTCGCCGGAGCCGTGCATCGACTTCGGGTCGAGGTTGCCCTCGAACTCCCGGAAGATCTGCGCGTACGACTTGCCGACGATGTTGGCGAGGACGTTCAGCCGGCCGCGGTGGGCCATGCCGATGACGACCTCGTCCAGGCGGGACTCGGCGGCCGAGTCCAGCACCGCGTCGAGCAGCGGGATGACGGACTCGCCGCCCTCCAGCGAGAAGCGCTTCTGGCCGACGTACTTGGTCTGCAGGAAGGTCTCGAAGGCCTCCGCCGCGTTCAGCCGGCGCAGGATGCGCAGCTGCTCCTCGCGCTCCGGCTTGGTGTGGCCGCGCTCCACGCGGTCCTGGATCCACTTGCGCTGCTTGGGGTCCTGGATGTGCATGAACTCGATGCCGGTGGTGCGGCAGTACGAGTCGCGCAGCACGCCGAGGATGTCGCGCAGCTTCATCATCGACTTGCCGGCGAAGCCGCCGACGGCGAACTCGCGCTCCAGGTCCCACAGGGTGAGGCCATGCTCGACGATGTCCAGGTCGGGGTGCTTGCGGACCTTGTACTCGAGCGGGTCGGTGTCGGCCATGACGTGGCCGCGGACCCGGTAGGAGTGGATCAGGTCGAAGACCCGGGCGGCCTTGGTGACGTCGTCGTCGTGGCTGGCGTCGATGTCCTTGAGCCAGCGGACCGGCTCGTAGGGGATGCGCAGGGCCTCGAAGATCTCGTCGTAGAAGTTGTTCTCGCCGAGCAGGAGGTTCGCGACCTGGCGCAGGAACTCGCCGGAGGCGGCGCCCTGGATCACCCGGTGGTCGTAGGTCGACGTGAGCGTCATGACCTTCGAGATGCCGAGCTTGTTCAGGGTGTCCTGGGAGGTGCCCTGGAACTCCGCCGGGTAGTCCATGGAGCCGACGCCCATGATCACCGACTGGCCGGGCATGAGGCGCGGCACGGAGTGCACGGTGCCCAGGCCGCCGGGGTTGGTCAGGGAGACCGTGACGCCGGTGAAGTCGTCCATCGTCAGCTTGTTGTCGCGGGCGCGGCGGACGATGTCCTCGTAGGCCTGCCAGAACTCGAAGAAGTTCAGCGTCTCGGCCTTCTTGATCGCCGCGACGACGAGCTGGCGGTCGCCGTTGGGCTTGACCAGGTCGATGGCGAGACCGAGGTTGACGTGCTCCGGCTTGACCAGGGTGGGCTTGCCGTCCACCTTGGCGTACGACCAGTTCATCGCCGGCATGGCCTTGATGGCCTGCACCATCGCGTAGCCGATGAGGTGCGTGAAGGAGATCTTCCCGCCCCGGGCGCGCTTGAGGTGGTTGTTGATGACGATGCGGTTGTCGAACAGCAGCTTCACCGGGACCGCGCGCACGGACGTGGCCGTGGGCAGCTCCAGCGAGGCGTCCATGTTCTTCGCCACGGCGGCGGACGGACCGCGCAGGGTGACCTGCTCGGGGCCGCTCTTCGCCTCGCCCGCCGGCTCGGCCTTCCCGGCCGGGGCCGGCTTGGCGGCGGGAGCGGCCTGCTTCTTCGGCTGGGCGGGCGCCTGGGCCTTGGCGGGCGCCTGAGCCGGGGCCGGAGCCTTGGCCGTCGGAGCGGCGGCAGCGGGCTTCGCGGCCGGGGCGGGCGTCTCGGCCTTGGCGGGCGCGGCCGGCCGGGACGGAGCGGTGGGGGTCACCGCGGCCCCCGCGGCCGCGTCACCCGCCGGAGCCGAGGACGCGGGAGCGCCCGGCTTGTAGTCGGCGAAGAAGTCCCACCAGGCTCGGTCCACCGAGTTCGGGTCCTGGAGGTACTGCTGGTAGATCTCGTCGACGAGCCATTCGTTGGCACCGAAGGCCGCAGCGGGGTTCTTGCCCGCTTGGTCGGTGTCGGTCGAGATGCTCGAGTTACTGGGGGACTGTGGCGACACGGCGTCAACCGCCCTCTTCCGCTTCGCAAGATGATGGACAGCGGAAATAAAGGCTACGCCTCCCCGCGCGATAAGGTCAGGCCGGGCCCGTGCAACGTCGTGCACATCACATCTCGGCGGGTGTTTCGGCGCTGGAATTGGCGGGAAACAAGCGAGGTTCCGCTTCTTTCGACGGTATCAGGCATCGCTCGACCAGGGCCCGTCGCGCCCCGCGCGCGGGCCTGTGCCTGATCACACGTGTCCGCCAGGACGAACGCGGATGGATCTTGAGGCTCCGCTTCGAACTTTACGTCAACTTGGCACGGAGGAGGGCCCTGGAAGAGTGATCAGAATCCGGCAACCCCGCTCGGATTCCGCCACTCCGATCCGGCCGCCGTGCAGATCCACGGCCCAGCGGGCGATCGCCAGGCCCAGCCCGGTGCCGCCGTCGCTGCCGGGGCCGTGCGGCCGGTTGACGTTGCCGCGGTTGAACCGCTCGAAGACCCGGTGCCACTCCGTGCGCGGGATGCCCGGACCCTCGTCCAGCACCTCCAGCTCCAGCGACTCCGGCTCGGGGCCCCGCCGGGCCCGGACGGTCACCCTGCCGTGCGGCGGGCTGTGCTTGACCGCGTTGTCGATCAGGTTGGCGACCACCTGGTGGATCCGCTCGGGGTCGGCGTGCGCGACCAGCTCGGGCGGCGAGACGTCCAGGTGCAGATGCACGTCCGTACGGGTGTGGCTGCCGGAGCCGGAGGCCATGCCCGCGCGGGCGGAGGCGACCATGTTGGCCTCCTTCAGCACGCCCGACAGGTACGGCCACACCTCGAAGCGGCGCTTCTTCAGCGGCACCACGCCGTTGTCCAGGCGGGACAGGTCCAGCAGCGTCTCCACCAGACGGCCGAGCCGCTCGGTCTGCTTCAGGGCCGTGCGCATCGTCTCGGGGTCGGCCTCGGTGACGCCGTCGACGATGTTCTCCAGCACCGCGCGCAGTCCCGCGATGGGCGTGCGCAGCTCGTGCGAGACGTTGGCCACCAGCTCCTTGCGCTGGCGGTCCTGCGCCTCCAGCTCGTCGGCCATGACGTTGATCGTCTGCGCCAGGTCGCCCAGCTCGTCCCGGCGGCTCTCACGCACCCGGCGGGTGTAGTCGCCGTGCGAGATGGACCGCGCGACGGCGTTCATGTCGTCCAGCGGAGCGGTGAGGGAGTGCGCCACGAACTGGGTGATCAGCAGCGTGGCGATCATCGAGAAGACCGTGATGAAGCGCAGCTCCGTCTTGGTGTGCACGGCGATCACCGACAGTCCGGTGGTGATCAGGACCGAGACGACGACCAGCGCGCCCAGCTTGGTCTTGATCGAGAACGGGCGCACACCGCCCCAGGGATCCTTCTTCCCCTGCCCGCGTCCCCCCGGACCCCCGCTCATGGCGTCGGCGTCTCCAGGGCGTAGCCCACGCCGTGCACGGTGCGGATGCGCTCGGCGCCGATCTTCCGGCGCAGCGCCTTGATGTGGCTGTCCACGGTCCGGGTGCCGGAGGCGTCCGCCCAGTCCCAGACCTCGGCCAGCAGCTGCTCGCGGGAGAGCACCGCGCGCGGGGTGTTGGCCAGGCACACCAGCAGGTCGAACTCGGTGGGCGTCAGGTGGACGTCCTCGCTGCGCACCCGCACCCGGCGCTGGGCGTGGTCGATCTCCAGCTCGCCCAGGCGCAGGATGCCGCTGCGCGGGGTGGTGGCCGCGAGGGCGGCGCGCTCCATGCGGCGCAGCAGCACGTGCACGCGGGCGGCGAGCTCGCGCATCGAGAACGGCTTCGTCATGTAGTCGTCGGCGCCGACGCCGAGGCCCACCAGCATGTCGGTCTCGTCGTCGCGCGCGGTGAGCATCAGCACCGGCACCGGCCGCTGGGCCTGCACGCGCCGGCAGACCTCCAGGCCGTCGAAGCCCGGCAGCATGATGTCGAGGATCAGCAGGTCGGGCTGCCAGGCCTCGGCCGTGTCCACCGCGGACGGGCCGTCGCCCGCCGTTTGCACGAGGAATCCCTCGGCGCGCAGGCGGGTCGCGATGGCGTCCACGATCGTCGCGTCGTCCTCGACCACCAGGACCCTGCGCTGCGCGCCGGGGGTGGTCGTCGCCGTGCCGTTGTGGGAGGTGTGTGTCTGCTCCATCGCCCGCCCCTGAGGTGTGCTTTTTCCGGAATCCGTGGGGTGATCCGTCGTCTGCGCATCACTGCGACCGACGCTTGGATGATCCGCGCCAGGGCAGCAGCGTACGGGGACGCACCACGGGTTTGCTATCCAGGGCGGACGCCGATGTGCACGACGTCCGGAACGCCCCGGGCAACGGGGATCTCTTCGGTACGCACCTGCCGGAACCCGGCATTCCGCAAGGTTCCCTCGAATTCCGGAGAGGGCGTGGCGGACCATAGCGCGAGGACCCCGCGCGGCTTCAACACCCTTGCGCAGGCCGCGAGTCCGTCCGGCGTGTACAGCCCCTCGTTGCCCTCGTCGACGGTCCAGCCGGGCCCGTTGTCGATGTCGAGGCACAACGCGTCGAACGTGTCGGACGTCTCCTTGACGTAGGCCACCAGGTCCTGCTCGACGATCTCCGTCCGGGGGTCGGCGAGCGCCTCGCCGGAGAGCCCGGCCAGCGGGCCCGTGCGGTGCCACTCGATGATCGCGGGCTCCCGCTCCACCACCGTGATCCGTCCCCAGCGCGGCTGCCCGGCCGCGTGCGCCAGGGAGAAGCCGACGCCCAGCCCGCCGATCAGCACCCCCGGGTCCGCCGCCTCCGGGTCCAGGGCGGCCAGGGCGGCGTCCACGAGCAGCCGCTCGGAGCGCCCGTCGGAGGTGTCCATCAGGAAGCAGCCGTTGGCGATGATCTGCAGCAGACCGCCGTGCCTGCGCAGCGCGACCTCGCCGTACGGGCCCTCGCGGCGGTCCAGGACTTCGGGAGCTTCGGGAATGTCGTACGGGGTGGACATGCGTTCATCCTGGCAGGCCCCCGTCCCGGCGATCCGGGGCCGTGGGGCCCGGCCCGGTGATCGCTCAGAGCGAACGCGACTCCGGGAACATTCGGCGGCTCCCCTGCATTGAGTCGACATAGCTCAACTTGACTGCCGAAGGGGAGATCATGGCTGCTGAGTCCACACCGCTCGCCCTGCCCGTGCTGCCGCTCGACGACGAGGTCGTGCTGCCGGGGATGGTGGTTCCGCTGGACCTGAGCGACTCCGAGGTGCGCGCGGCCGTGGAGGCCGCCCAGGCCGCCGCCCGCGACGAACCGGGCAAGCCCCGGGTGCTGCTGGTGCCGCGCGTCGACGGGACCTACGCCGGGACCGGCGTGCTGGGCACGGTCGAGCAGGTCGGCCGGCTGGCCGACGGCGACCCGGGCGCCCTGATCCGCGGCCGGGGGCGGGTGCGCATCGGCGCCGGCACCACCGGGCCGGGCGCGGCGCTGTGGGTGGAGGGCGCCCGCATCGACGAGAGCGTGCCCGACCCGCTGCCCGGCCACGTGACCGAACTGGTCAAGGAGTACAAGGCGCTCGCCACCGCCTGGCTGCGCAAGCGCGGCGCCTGGCAGGTCGTGGACCGGGTCCAGGCCATCGACGACGTCTCCGCCCTCGCCGACAACTCCGGCTACTCGCCGTTCCTCACCACCGACCAGAAGGTCGCCCTGCTGGAGACCACCGACCCGGTGGCCCGGCTGAAGCTCGCCACCCAGCAGCTGCGCGACCACCTCGCCGAGCAGGACGTCGCCGAGACCATCGCCAAGGACGTCCAGGAGGGCGTCGACAAGCAGCAGCGCGAGTTCCTGCTCCGCCGCCAGCTCGAGGCGGTCCGCAAGGAGCTGCGCGAGCTGAACGGCGAGAAGGAGGGCGAGGAGTCCGACGACTACCGGGCCCGCGTCGAGGCCGCCGAGCTCCCCGAGAAGGTCCGCGAGGCCGCGCTCAAGGAGGTCGACAAGCTGGAGCGCGCCTCCGACCAGTCGCCGGAGGGCTCCTGGATCCGCACCTGGCTCGACACGGTGCTGGAGATGCCGTGGAACGAGCGCACCGAGGACTCCTACGACATCCGCGGCGCCCGACAGGTGCTGGACGCCGAGCACGCGGGCCTGCAGGACGTGAAGGAGCGCATCACCGAGTACCTGGCGGTGCGCAAGCGGCGCAACGACCGGGGCCTGGGCGTCGTCGGCGGGCGGCGCGGCGGCGCCGTGCTGGCCCTGGTGGGCCCGCCCGGCGTCGGCAAGACCAGCCTCGGCGAGTCCGTCGCGCACGCGATGGGCCGCAAGTTCGTCCGGGTCGCCCTCGGCGGCGTCCGCGACGAGGCGGAGATCCGCGGCCACCGCCGCACCTACGTCGGCGCCCTGCCCGGCCGGATCGTGCGCGCCGTCAAGGAGGCCGGGTCGATGAACCCGGTCGTCCTGCTCGACGAGATCGACAAGGTCGGCTCCGACTTCCGCGGCGACCCGGCCGCGGCCCTGCTGGAGGTCCTCGACCCGGCGCAGAACCACACCTTCCGGGACCACTACCTGGAGGTCGAGCTCGACCTGTCCGACGTGGTCTTCCTCGCCACCGCCAACGTCCTGGAGGCCATCCCGGAGCCCCTGCTCGACCGCATGGAGCTGGTCCGCCTCGACGGCTACACCGAGGACGAGAAGATCGTCATCGCCCGCGACCACCTGCTCCCGCGCCAGCTGGAGCGCGCCGGCCTGGACACCGACGAGGTCACCCTCGACGAGGGCGCGCTGCGCAAGCTGGCCGGCGAGTACACGCGCGAGGCGGGCGTGCGCAACCTGGAGCGGTCCCTCGCGCGGCTGCTGCGCAAGGTGGCGGCCCAGCACGAACTGGGCGAGCGGGAGCTGCCGTTCACCGTGACCGAGGGCGACCTGCGGGACCTGATCGGACGGCCGCACCACGTGCCGGAGTCCGCCCAGGAACCGGCCGAGCGGCGCACCGCCGTGCCCGGTGTCGCCACCGGGCTCGCCGTGACCGGCGCCGGCGGTGACGTCCTCTACGTCGAGGCGTCCCTGGCCGACCCGGAGACGGGCGCGGCGGGGCTCACCCTGACCGGTCAGCTGGGCGACGTGATGAAGGAGTCCGCGCAGATCGCGCTGAGCTTCCTGCGCAGCCACGGCGCCGAGCTGGAACTGCCGGTGGGCGACCTGAAGGACCGGGGCGTGCACATCCACTTCCCGGCGGGCGCCGTGCCCAAGGACGGCCCGAGCGCGGGCATCACGATGACCACGGCCCTGGCCTCGCTGCTCTCCGGACGGCTGGTCCGCACGGACGTGGCGATGACCGGCGAGGTGTCGCTGACCGGGCGGGTGCTGCCGATCGGCGGGGTGAAGCAGAAGCTGCTCGCCGCGCACCGGGCCGGCGTCACCACCGTGATCATCCCCAAGCGCAACGAGCCCGACCTGGACGACGTCCCGGCGGAGGTGCTGGAGAAGCTGGACGTGCACGCAGTCACCGACGTCCGCCAGGTCCTGGAACTGGCGCTGTCCCCGGCCACCGACGAGGCGGCGCCGGAGGTTCCGGTGGCCGCGTGACCGGGCTGCCGGACGAGGAGGGCCCGGGTCCCGTGAGGGAGGCCCGGGCCCTTCCCCCGGCCCGGGTCCTTCCCCCGGCCCGGGCCGCTCCTGCGCCGGGCGTCGGGGCCTGTCCCGGGTCCGAGGCGCCGCGCCTGCCGGGGCCGTCGGGTCGGTCGCCGGCGGCGAAGGCCCGCACCCGGTCGAGGGTGCCGTTGAAGCGGTCGTGGTCGCCGACCGCCGGGCCGGTCGAGGCGTACTGCCACATCGTGTACGTGCTCCAGCCGGCGGGCAGTTCGCCGACGGTGGAGGCGTACCGGGCGATCCACAGCGGGGTGCCGGCGGCGAAGCCGGCGTGGTCGCCGGTGCACTGCTTCCACCAGCTGGTGGCGGTGTGGAGGACGGCGTCGCGGCCGGTGCGGGCGCGGTAGCGGTCGAGGAAGTCGCGGATCCAGCTCACCATGGCGCTCACCGACTTGCCCTAGCAGGCGTCGCCGTACGGGTTCCACTCGATGTCCAGGACGCCGGGCAGGGTGCGTCCGTCGGCGGACCAGGCGCCGCCGCGGTCCACGAAGTGGTCGGCCTGCGCGGCGCCGCTCGCGGTGTCGGGCGTCGCGAAGTGGCAGGCGCCGCGGACCGTGCCGACGTCGTAGGAGCCGTTGTACTGCTGCGGGTGGTACGGGTTGGTGTAGTACGTGCCCTCCGTGGCCTTGGCGTAGGCCCAGCGCACCCCGCTGTCCCACAGGGCGGCCCAGGCGACGTCGCCCTGGTGGCTGGAGACGTCCACGCCCTCCGTCCGGGCGGAGCGGGCGGTGGGCAGGCCGGCCCGGCCGTCGTGGGCGAGGACGCCCATGCCCATGTGGGCGGAGCCGCGCGGCGGGACGGCCGGGGCGGCGCCGTCGGCGACGGCGGCGGTCCGCGGGAGGGCGAGCAGCGCGAGCAGGACGGCGCCGGCGGCGCCGAGCGCGCGTATGCGGACGAGGCGGGATCCGTGCACAGGCATGACGCATCTCCGGACGGTCACGGGACGCACCCGGAAGGTGACCCGCCTCGCATGCGGTGGGCATGCCGCGTGAGGGCCCGACGGGGAAACCGCGGGGCGCCGGCCGCGGCGGCGGGCGCGATCACCGCGCGCTGCCGTTGGTCTACGCCTGCGAAATACTGGTGGAGCTGCGGCGACGCCGCCACTCGGCGGAAACTTTCGGAACGGGAAACCGAGGCAGGGGCCAACGTGCACGAAGACGGAAACGGCGGCGGGGAGCACGCCGCCTCGCCGGAACCCGGGTCCGGTGCGGAACAGCCCGCGCTCCTGGCGCTGGAACGCGAGTTGACGGTCCTGCTGCGACGCGCCCGGGCCAACCAGGGGGAGATGGCGCGCGAGGTCCACCCCGACCTCGAGCCGTCCGCGTACGGGCTGCTGGTCCGTCTGGAGGAGTGCGGGCGGCAGCGGGCCACCGAACTCGCCGCCTACATCGGCGTCGGCAAGGCGACGATGTCCCGTCAGCTGCGCGCCCTGGAGGACCTCGGGCTGGTGGGCCGCGAGCCCGACCCCGTCGACGGCCGCGCCTGGCTGGTCACCCTCACGGAGGAGGGCCGCCACCGCGTGAGCCGCGTCCGCGAGGCCCGCCGCGCCCGCTACGCCGGCCGCTTCGCCGACTGGGACCCGGCGGAGGTCGCCGAGCTGGCCCGGCTGCTGCACCGGCTCAACCGGGGGATGGAGCGGTAGGGCTCCCACGGTGCGGGTGCTTCGCACCGGCGGGTCGGCCGCCCGGGTGACGGCGGCCACGGGGCGTCAAGGGGCGGCGCCACCGGCCGGCCGTGCGGGTGACGTCGTCAGCCCGGCGGCAGCTCGACGTGGACGACCGTCGCGTCGTCGTGGGTCTTGCCGCCCGGGGGACGGTCCCGTTCCAGGGCGCGGACGCGCTTCACCAGACTTCGGGCGCCCTCCTGGCGGATCAGGGCCACGCAGTCCGCCCAGTCGCCCTCGCCGAAGCGGTCCACCCAGCGGGTCGCGCCGTCCGTCAGCGCCGTCAGGGCGCGCACCCGGTCGCGGGGCAGGGAGACGGTGACGGCGCGTGAGGACACCGACGGGTCGGCAGCGGCGGTGAAGAAGCCGCCCTCCTTGTTCCGCAGGGTGGTGTCCACGACGGTGTGGCTGACCAGGGCCGAACGGGGCAGCCGGTCCAGCCGGTCGTCCCGGACCGCCGTGACCGCGCCGTCCGGCGACTCCACCAGCAGGACCGAGTCGGACAGCACCAGACAGTCCACCGCGTCGGGCGACCAGCGCGCCAGCACCACTGTCGCCTGCGGCGTCCGGGGGTGAGAAAGGTCACAGGTCGCGGCATGGCTCCCGGCCGTGCGCGCGATGCCCCGGGACAGCAGCCCGGCCGGCGGAACATCCGGGAGGGAAACGGTCAGTTCGGTCAGCGCGCCGCCCAGCCGGGCGGTGAACCAGGGGACCGAATGCAGACAACCGCCCCCGTCCGGCGGCGGCGTGACGCCGTCGAGGACCACGAGCGCGCCGCCCTGCCCCGACGCCGGGAGCGCGACGCTCGCGAAGTCCTCGTTGGGGCGCCCCGGGTCACCGGGTTCCGAGACGAGTTCCGTGCGCATCCGGCCAGTCTGCACGAGCTCCCCGCGACGATCGCCGGAGCCCGGCGACGGCCGCCCGTTCTTCCGCAGGCGCGCAGGTCAAGCGCCTGATTTGGGGGGGAATGCAGGGCTAGGGGAAGGCGTGGCGGCGAATATTGCCACCGCCCGCCGCAGACGTCCAACCGGTGTGCCGCCCGGGTCCGCTGCGGGGCGCAACGGAACTTGCTCCTCAACTCGCCTCCGATGTTCACTCCTTCGAGTGGCGGGTCAGGTGATGCGCATCCGCTGTCCACGGGCGCTGGGAGGGTCGGGGAGCGTTGGGGGCGCCTCGCTGTCCGAGCGCGGCCAGCGACTCGGGGAACGCGCCCGCGCCCGTTGACGGAGCGTCACCCGGGCCCACGGGTACACGAGCAGGAATGCGAGCACCGGTGCAGAAGACGCGGCCTCGTCGCAAGGACAAGCAGGCGGCCCTCGCGGGGGACGCGCAGCAGACGCCCACCGTCGGCAGGGGCCGCCCCACCCACGTACGCAACCGTCTCGTCGTCGCCGTCGCCGTGGTGGCCGCGGCGATCGCCGGGGCGGGGGCGCCCTCCGTGCTGGCGGCCTCCCAGCAGCTGCACGACGCCCAGGAACTGGTGACCCTCGCCGAGCGGACCGAGGACGCGCTCACCCTGGCCCACTCCCTGGCCGACGAGCGCGACGAGGTCGTCCCCTACATCGCGGCGGGCCGCCCCGAGTCCGAGGCGCCCTCCGAGGAGCACAGCGCCCGGGTGGACCGCCAGGTCGAGGAACTGCGCGCCGACGAGGACACCTCGCAGGCGCTGCGCGACGAGCTCGACGCCGTCGCCGCCGTACGCCGCGCCGCCCTCACCGGCAAGAGCAGCGCGCTGGAGGCGCACCAGGCGTACTCCACCGTCATCTCCCAGCTGCACCGGCTCGCCGCGCGGCTGGCCGACCGGACCCCGCCCCGCGCGGGCTCCGGCGGCCACGCGCTCGCCGAGCTGGACACGGCCGTCCAGCAGGCCGCCGCCACCCGCGGGCTGCTGCTCGCCGCGCTGAACGTGCCCAGCACCACCGAGACCGTGCTCGACCCGGTCACCGGCCTGCCGGTCACCGTCGGCAGCACGTCGGAGGCCGACGGGAAGCGGCGCGACGAACTGTCCGCCGCCGCGCTCCAGGCACGGGTCCGCTCCGACGCGGCCCTCGCCGGCTTCCGCGACGCCGCCCCGAAGGCCGCCCGCGCCTCCTACGACTCCACGGTCACCGGCCCCGAGGTGGACACCGCCGAGGAGTACCTCGGGAAGCTCACCGACAAGCCGACCCTCTCCGACTCCGAGCTCGACACCGGCACCGAGAAGCTGGCGGCGGCGCTCACCGCGCGGATCGACATGATGCGCGGCGCCGAGGCCGCGCTGTTCGACCAGCGCACCAAGGACCTCGCCCAGCTCCGCGACGAGGACGTCACCGAGCTGGAGATCCGGATCGCCGTCCTCGGCGCCCTCATGCTGCTCGCGGTCGGCGTCGCCACCGCGATGGCCCGCAGCCTCACCCGGCCGCTGTCGGTGCTGCGCCGCGGCTCCGCCCGGCTCGCCGAGGCGGAGGACCCGGCCGCCGAGGAGCCGGTCACCTTCACCGGCCGCAACGACGAGTTCGCGCAGGTCGTCCGCTCCGTCAACGCCCTGCACGCGCACGCCGCCGGACTCGCCCAGCGGATCGCCACGCTGGAGGCCGACCGCAAGCACCTGGTCGGGCAGCGGCAGAAGATGGCCGACGCCCGCGAGGAGCTGCGCAACGAACTCGCCGAGGCCACCGCCCGCATGGAGCGGATGCGCCACAGCATCGACGGCACCTTCGTCAACCTCGCCCTGCGCACCCTCGGCCTGGTCGAGCGGCAGCTCGGCGTCATCGAGGGGCTGGAGCAGCGGGAGGACGACCCCGACCGCCTGGCCACGCTGTTCAAGCTCGACCACTTCGCCACGGTGATGCGCCGGCACAGCGAGAACCTGCTGGTCCTCGCCGGCGCCGAGCACGGCCGGCAGACCGCGGGCCCGGTCCCGCTGGTCGACGTCGTACGGGCCGCGGTGAGCGAGATCGAGCGGTACGAGCGGGTGCGGATCGCCGCGCTGCCGCCGCACGCGCACATCGCCGGGTTCGCCGCGGACGACCTGTCCCACCTGCTCGCCGAACTCATGGAGAACGCGACCTCGTTCTCCCCGCCCGACGGGCCCGTCGAGGTCTCCGGCTGGCTGCTGGAGAACGGCGAGATCATGCTCTCCGTCCAGGACGAGGGCATCGGCATGGCCGAGGACCGGCTGGAGCGGCTCAACACCCGGCTGTCCGAGTTCGACCCGGAGGCGGCGTACGACGCGGAGTCCGACGACGGCCTCGGCCTCGGCCTGTACGTCGTGGCCCGGCTCGCCCACCGGCACGGGGTGCGGGTGCGGCTGCGCAGGCAGAAGCAGGGCGGGATCGCCGCGGTGGTCGTCCTGCCGGACCCCCTGCTGGCCCCCGCCACGCCCACGGCCGTCCCCTCGTCCGCCCCCTCGTCCGTCCCCGACGGCACCCCCACGGTGTCCCTGCCGGGCGCCGACGCCGAGGCCAACTCCAACGAGCTGCGGGGCCGCGGCACGTCGGGCGACCCGCTGGTCGACCTCGCGGAGAAGGCCCTGGAGGCCCGCGCGGCGGCCGGGACGTCCAGCTCGGCCGCCTCGGAGACGCCGCCCGCGTCCGAGGGGGCGAGCGCGGACGCGCGGGGCGCGCAGGAGGCGGGGGAGACCCCGGAGCCCTCGGCCGCGGCGGAGGCGCCGTCCGCTGCGGACACCCCGACGACGCCGGACACCGGTACGCCGCACGGCCCGGACGAGACCGCCCCGGCCGCCGTGACCGAACCGGAGCCCCCGACCCCGCACGCGGCGGCCGGCTCCGCCGCGGAACAGGCCCAGGGCGGGTCCGCCCCGGCCGCCCCGGACGCGCCCGCCGCGCAGGCGGCTGCCCCTGGTGCGGTGGCGGGACCGGCCTCTGGCGGGACCGCTTCGGGAACCGCGGAGGGGGCGCAGTCCCGCACGGGAGTCCCGGGCGACGCGGACGCGCTCGCCGCGCACACGGTTCCCCCCGTCGCCGACGAGGAACCGCTCCCCGGCAGCGGGACCACCCCGGTCGCCCCCCAGGCCTCGGAGCCGCACGCGGCCGCCTCGGCCGCCGGGGCCGAGCCTGCTCCCGGCGAGGCCGCCTCGGCGCCGGAACCGAGCCAGGGCGCCCCCGAGCCGGAGGCGCAGGCCCCGGCCGAGCGCCCCGCCGAGACCACCATGGAGTTGTTCATCCCGGCCCAGCCGGATGGCCGTGCCCCGGCGGGGGCCGGGGACGCGGCGTCCGACGACCGCCCCACGGCGGCCGGAGGCCACGGCGCCGGGACCGCCCCGCCCGCCGACGAGGCCGTACGCCCGGGCTCCGGGCACGCACCCGCGCGCGGCTCCGGGCCCGCGCCCGCGCACGGCACCGGGCCCGCGCCCGAAGCGGCGCGGGCACCCGGGGGCCCCGCCCCCGGACCCGCCGCTGCGCAGGAGTCCCGCGCCGGGCTGCCGGGCGGCCCTGTCACCGGTGACGCCGCCGGCCGGCCCGAGCACGCGCGGGTCGCCGACGGCCCTGCCGAGGACGACCCCGTCACCGCCAAGGGACTGCCGAAGCGGACGCCGAAGATCACCGCGCCGGTCGCTCCCCCGCGGTCGCGGTCGGGGTCGGTGGACGCCGAGGCCCTGCGCCGGCGGCTCGGCGGTTTCCGCCGGGGCGCGGACGCCGGACGGCGGGACGCCGAGGCGGAGCTGGCGGCCGAGCGGTCCCGCGGGGACCGGACGCCGTCCGGCACGGACGCCGCAACCGAGGAAGCCACGGGGGGCACTGTCGAGGAGGCAAGCAGTTGACCGCGCCCAGTACCTTCGGACTGAGCAGTGAGGCCCGCAACCTGCACTGGCTGCTGACGAACCTCGTCGAGGAGGTGCCCGGCATCCTGTCCGTCGCGGTGGTCTCCTCCGACGGCCTGCTGCTCCTCTCCTCCGACGAGACGCTCGCCCAGGCCCGCAGCGGCCCGGACGGCGCCGCCCCGGCACCCGGCGAGCGGGGGGCGGGGCGGCCCGGCCCGCGCGGCTCCTCCGCCGACCTGGCCACCGTCGTCTCCGGCATCGGCAGCCTCACCGTCGGCGCCTCGAAGCTGATGGACTACGGGTCCGTCAAGCACACGATGGTCGCCATGGACGAGGGCAGCCTCTTCGTGATGTCGATCAGCGACGGCTCGCTGCTCGGCGTGCACGGCTCGGCGGACTGCGACATGAGCGTCGTGGCGTACCACATGGCCCTCTTCGTGGGCCGCGCCGGCCACGTCCTGACCCCCGAACTCCGCAGCGAGCTCCGCAGGAACCTCGAGTCGGCGGGAGGCGGGGAGCACGAGTCCGCCGGGAGCCCCCGATGACCCGCGCCCCGAAGAAACACCTTCCCGTGCGCGGCGGTGACCGCAAACCCGCCCGGGTGCGCCCCTATTCGCTCACCGGGGGCCGCACCCGCTTCGGCCACGTGCTGCTGGTGGAGACGTTCGTCGGCGCCACGGCCGGCGCCGCCGGGCTGGAGGCCGCCGAGGAACGCAGGGAACTCACCTCCGGCGGCCTCGCCCGGATCATGCCGGAGGCGCGTGCCATCGTCGAACTGTGCCGCCGTCTGCGGACGGTGGCCGAGATCGCCGCGCTGCTGAAGATGCCGCTCGGCGTGGTCCGCGTCCTGCTGAGCGACCTCGCGGACCAGGGAAAGATCCGTGTCTACGGGACGGGCACCGGCCACGGCACGGGCCGCCCGGACCGCGCGCTGCTGGAAAGGGTGCTGAGTGGACTCCGCCGTCTCTGACGCCGCCCCGGGCGTCGCCCCGCTCGTCGAGGAGGACGAGCCCCTGCTGCCCTGGCAGACGGACCCCGCCCGGGCCCCGGTCGCCACGAAGATACTCGTGGCCGGCGGCTTCGGCGTCGGCAAGACCACCCTCGTCGGCACCGCCTCCGAGATCACGCCCCTGCGGACCGAGGCGCTGATGACCGAGGCGAGCGAGGGCACCGACGACCTCACCGCCACGCCGGGCAAGTCGACCACCACCGTGGCCCTGGACTTCGGGCGCATCACGCTCGACGACGACCTGGTGCTGTACCTGTTCGGCACGCCCGGCCAGGAGCGGTTCTGGTTCATGTGGGACGACCTGGTGCGCGGCGCGATCGGCGCCGTCGTGCTGGCCGACACCCGCCGGCTGAAGGACTGCTGGCCGGCGCTGGACTACTTCGAGAGCTGCGGGCTGCCGTACGTCGTGGCGGTCAACCACTTCGACGGCAGCGAGCGGTTCGACCCGGAGGACGTGCGGGAGGCCCTCACGATCCCCGCGCACATACCTGTCATGATCATGGATGCGCGCCGTCGGATCTCGGTCATCGAGACCCTCTTGACCCTCGTGGGCCACGCGCTCGACGAAACCCCCGAGTAGCCCTCTTAGGAGCGTCCCCCGCATGCGGAAGATACTCGTCGTCGGGGCCGGCCAGTCCGGTCTCCAGCTCGCCCTGGGACTCCAGTCGCACGGGTACGAGGTCACCCTCATGTCCAACCGGACGGCGGACGAGATCCGCACCGGGCGGGTCATGTCGACGCAGTGCATGTTCCACACCGCCCTGCAGCACGAGCGCGACCTCGAGCTGAACTTCTGGGAGCCGCAGGCCCCGAGGATCCAGGGCCTCGGCGTCTCGGTCGCCGCCCCCGGCTCCTTCGACCCGGGCCCCTCGCGGCGGGCGGTCGACTGGCTGGGCCGCCTCGACGGGTTCGCGCAGTCGGTGGACCAGCGGGTGAAGATGGCCGGCTGGATGGAGACCTTCGCCCGGCGCGGCGGACAGCTCGTCATCCACGGCGCCGCCGTCGGCGACCTGGACTACCTCTCCCGCGCCTACGACCTGGTGCTCGTCGCGGCCGGCAAGGGCGAGCTGGTGCGGATGTTCGCCCGCGACCCCGAGCGCTCCCCGTACAGCACGCCGCAGCGCGCCCTCGCCGTCGCCTACGTGCACGGCCTCGGCCCGCGCCCGGAGCACCCGGACACCGAGGCGGTCCGCTGCAACCTGGTCCCCGGCGTCGGCGAGATGTTCGTCATGCCGACGTACACCGTCTCCGGCCGCGCCGACATCCTGTTCTGGGAGGGCGTCCCCGGCGGCCCGCTCGACGCCTTCAAGGACGTCAGGGACCCGGCCGAACACCTCTCCCTGACCCTGGAACTGATGAAGAGGTTCCTGCCCTGGGAGTACGCCCGCGCCACCGGGGTCGAGCTGACCGACGCCGGCGGCACCCTGGCCGGCCGCTACGCCCCGACCGTCCGCCACCCCGTCGGCCGGCTGCCCTCCGGCGGCCTGGTGCTGGGCGTCGCCGACGTCGTCGTCGCCAACGACCCGATCACCGGCCAGGGCTCCAACTCCGCCTCCAAGTGCGCCGCCTCCTACCTCGCCTCGATCCTCGAGCACGGCGACAAGCCGTTCGACGAGGAGTGGATGCGGCGGACCTTCGACCGCTACTGGGACATCGCCCGTCACGTCACCAAGTGGACGAACGCCATGCTGGCCCCGCCGCCGGAGCACGTCCTCGGCCTGATCGGCGCAGCCGGAGAGCTCCAGCCGGTCGCCGACCGCTTCGCCAACGGCTTCGACGACCCGGCGGACTTCGAGAACTTCTTCTACGAGCCGGAGAAGACCGACGCCTACCTGGCCGAGGTCTCCGCCGCGGCCGGCGCGTAGGCGGCGTCGTACCCCTCGTCGGACCCGTCCGTCGCCCCCTCGGGGAGCTCCGGCGGCACGTAGTGCTCCAGGGGCTCCCCGCCGGGGTCGGGCCGCACCGCGCCCAGCACCGGGTTGGCCGCGATCGGCGACACCTTGATCCGCGCGCCGGGCCGGGGCGCCTGCACCACCTTGCCGTCGCCCAGGTAGAGGGCGACGTGCGTGGCGTCGTCGAAGTACACGACGAGATCGCCGGGGCGCAGGTCCACCAGCTCGATCCGCTCCAGCCGCGCCCACTGCTCCTGGCTGGTCCGCGGCACCTCCGCGCCCGCCGCGCGCCACGCCTCGGAGGTGAGCCCCGAGCAGTCGTAGGCCTCCGGGCCCTCCGCGCCCCACTCGTACGGCTTGCCGAGCTGCTCCACCGCGTACCGCACGGCTCGCTCGCCGGCCGCGGACGGGGCGTGGGCGCCGCTCAGCGCGCCGGACGCCACCATTTCCCGCTGCGCCTCGGCGACCCGGCTCCGTTCCAGCTCGGCCAGCTCGGCCAGCTGGCCGGCGGTCAGCGAGGCCAGCAACTCCTCGACGTCCCGCAGCCGTCCGACCACCTGGTCGCGTTCCTTCTCGCGCCGCTCGGTGAGCGCGATCCGCTCGTCCAGCGCCTTGCGCGCCCGCCGCGCCAGCTCGCCCGCCCGCTTCGCGTCACCGGTCAGGCGGCCCACCGTCTGCGCCCGTTCCCGCGCGAGCTGCCCGATCACATGCCCCTGCTCCAGCGCGCGCTGCGGGTCGCGCGCCAGCAGCAGACGCACGTAGGGGGAGAGGCCGCTCAGGCTCTGGTACTGCTGCCGGGCGAGCCGTCCGGCGGCGCCCCGGCTGTCGTGCAGGGAGAGCCGGGTGCGGGCGAGGGCGCGCTCCAGCCGCTCGGTCTCGGCGCGCTGCTCGTCCAGCGCCTCCTCGGTGGCGTTGTAGCGCTCGGTGGCCTTCTCGGCCTCGCGGTACAGGGTCTGAAGGTCCGTCAGCAGCGCGGCGACGGAGCGCCCGCCGGACGCCGCGGCGCCGCCACCCGGCTCCGGGGCGGCCGTCGCGGGCACGGGTGCGAGAACGGTCCCGGCCGCCAGTGCCGCCGTACACACCAGACGCAGAAGCATTCCTGACACGCCATCACCTCCGACGCGGGGCGGCTCGTCCGCTCCGCACCGCGAGCATCAGGGGAGGGGGCGCGGTCCGCTCGCCGAGTGTGCGCGGTTCGGCGCAACGGGGTCACCCGTGGGCGTCGTCCGGCTTGCCCTGCGGCGTGGCGTCCGGATGCGGCTTCGGCCTCGACCACGGCCAGCGCGGTCCGTCCCCGGCCCGGCCGGCGGGGTCGTAGAGGTACTTCCAGCGGGCGGTCAGACCGGTGAGCCGGCTGTTCCCGCGGGGCACCCGCCGGTACACCAGCACGGTGGGCGGGCCCCCGTCCGGGGCGGGCACGGGGATGCGGTACGTCTTGGGCGGGTGCCCGGTGATGCCGAGCAGCACCGGCAGGACGCGCCCGTCCATGGGGCCGCCCTCGAACGGGGTGTCTTCGCTCTTCACCCCACCAGTCTCGGCCATCGGCCGCGGGTCACAGCTCCGCGGCCAGTGCCCGCACCAGCGCGTCGGCCTGCGCGTCCCGCCGCGCGGTGACCGTCAGCACCGCCACGAACTGCTCCACGAGCCAGTCCCGCAGTTCCTCCGGCGGCGGCTGCTTGTCCTCGTCGAGCCAGATCAGCGAGGCGGCCTCCACGGCGGTGATCCACATCCGGATGGTCATGCGCAGCCGGGGACCGGGGTCGGCGACGTCGAGATGGCGGAGGATGTGCTCGGCGGCGGCCCGCCGCACCCCGTCCACGATCGCGGTGGTCCGGGAGGTCTCCACCACGCTGCCGCCCTGGAGCAGGGCGCTGAAGCCGGCGTCGTGGCGGCCGACGAAGGCGAGGTAGCGGTCCACGGCCCGGGTCAGCCGGGCGAGCAGCGGGCCCGCCCGCGGCTCGTCGAAGCAGTCCCGCAGCTCGTCGGCGGCGGACTTCAGGGCCGCCTCGTAGAGCTGCTGCTTGCCGCCGGGGAAGTACCGGTAGACCAGGGGCCGCGACACGCCGGCCGCCTCCGCCACGTCGTCCAGCGACACGTCCTCCGGCGCCCGGTGGGCGAACAGGGACAGCGCGGCCTCCAGGAGCTGGCTGCGGCGCTCCTCGACACTGAGACGCCGGTAGGCGGGGGTGGGGGCCTGCGAGGTCATGTCCGCAGCGTAACCGGCCGTGGCGCGCGCGGCGCGCGCCCGCCGGCCCTCGGCCGGATCCCGGCCCCCGGAGCCCGCGGGGCGCGGCTCCGGCCGGGCGCCCGGTCAGGCGAGCAGTCCCGAGGAGCGCCAGAGCCGGCGGCCCGGGCCGCGCAGCACGCCGATGTCGTCGAGGAAGTCCGTGAGCTTCTTCGCGCCCTGCTGCATCACCTCGCGCCGGTGCGCGCTCGCCCGCACCTGGGCGACGGCCTCGCGCCGGTCCAGGCCGACGTTCGTGTAGACCTCCGGGTTCACGAAGGCCACCGAGAACATCCGGGCGAACTCGCCCGAGGAGACCCGGGTGAACTCCTGCGACCAGCGCGGCGCGGTCATCATCTGGCGCCGCAGCTCCTCGCGGGCGTACCGGACGTGCCGCGCCTCCTCGATCACGTGGATCCGGGTGACGCCCCGGATCAGCGGCTGCACCCGCTCGTCGGGGAAGGTCAGCCGCTGCATCCAGTCGAGGACCTCCTCGCCGAGGAGGGTCGCGGTGAACGAGCCGGGTGTGGTGGAGACCGTCTTGAACACGCGGCCCAGGGCCTGGTGGACGCGGCCCACCGGGTACCAGGGGGTGCCGCTGCGCGCGATCACGCGGGCGAACATCTTCGAGTGGCGGCACTCGTCCTCGATCTCGGTGAGGGCGTACCGCACGTGCGCGCTGGTCGCGGACTTGTCGTAGATGTGGCGGACCAGCAACTGCATCAGGATCAGCTCGAACCAGATGCCGAGGGAGGCGAGCGCGGCGGCCTCGTGGCGGGAGAGCAGCAGACGCTGCTCCTCGCTCATCCGCCGCCACAGCGGGGTGCCGTACAGCGACACCAGCTCCGGCGGCCAGAACCACTTGCCGTCCTCGAAGGGCGCCTCCCAGTCCAGCTCCTGGTCCGGGTCGAAGGAGTGCTTCGCGGAGGCCTCCAGCAGCCGGCGGGCCACCGACTCGCGGTCCTTGAGCTGCCCGAGCGCGTCCCGCAGGCCGTCGAGCGCGTCGGTCTCCGACAGGGTCGTCATGACGGTTCCACCTCGGGGCGTCTCGGGTTACCGACAGGTCACCTTTATGAGACTGCCTGTCAGCAAGCCCGTCAATCCCCCGCGCACGACATGTCGCCGGCCGGACCGCCCGGTCCGCCCGGCGCATACGGGCCGGGCGGACCGGTGACGCACCGCAGGGAGCCGCACCGCAGGGATCACCCGGGCCTCAGCACCGCCTCCATCACCGCCCGCGCGACCGGAGCCGCCGTGCCGCCGCCGCTGATCTCCCCCCGGCTGCCCTCGGCGTCCTCCACCACCACGGCCACCGCCACCTTCGGCTCCATCTCGTCCTCCCGCTGCGCCCAGGAGATGAACCAGGCGTACGGCGTGCCCGAGTTGCCCAGCCCGTGCTGCGCGGTGCCGGTCTTCCCGCCGACCACCGCGCCGGGGATCGCCGCCTTCCCGCCGGTGCCGTCCTCCACCACCCCCCGCATCAGCTCCCGCATCCGCATCGCCGTCGCCGGGTGCATCGCCCGCCGCACCGGACGCGACCCCGCCGCGGACACCGTGCCGCCGCCCGCCCGCGTGGTCCGCTCCACCAGGTACGGCTCGCGCACCTGCCCGCCGCTCGCCACGGCCGCCGCGACCGTCGCCATCTGCAGCGGCGTGGCCCGCGTGTTGTACTGCCCGATCGACGACAGCGCGAGCTGCGCCGCGTCCACCGTGGTGTCGAAGGTGCTGGGCGCCACCCGGAACGGCACGCGCCGGTCCGGGTCGTTGAAGCCGAAGCTCTCCGCCGTCTCCCGCATCCGCGCCACCCCCGTGGCGACCCCGAGCTGGGCGAACACCGTGTTGCAGGACCGCACGAACGCGTCCCGCAGCGTGGCGTCCTCGCAGTCCCCGGCCCCGTTGACCAGCCGGGTCGTCGTCCCCGGCAGCAGGTACGGGTCGGGGGAGCGGGTCGGCTCGTCCAGGTCCTTCACCGTGCCCGCGTCCAGCGCCGCCGCCGCGGTGACCACCTTGAACGTCGAGCCCGGGGGATAGGTGCGCTGCACCGCCCGGTTCAGCATCGGCCGGTCCGGATCGGCGTTCAGCCGCGCCCACGTCTCCCTGGCCGTCCTGCCGTTCCCGGACAGCGGCTCCGGGTCGTACGACGGCATCGACACCAGCGCCAGGATCCGCCCGGTCGACGGCTCCACCGCCGCCACCGCGCCCTTCCGCCCGCGCAAGCCCTCGTACGCCGCCCGCTGCGCCCGCGGGTCGATCGTGGTCAGCACGTCGCCGCCCGCGCTGCGGGACCGGGTGAACTCGTTCCACAGCGGCAGCGGCGCCAGCACCGGGGCGGCCCCCGACAGCACCGCGTCCTCCGTGCTCTCCAGCAGCGTCGTGCCGTACTCCTGCGAGGCGAAGCCGGTCACCGGGGCGTACAACGGCCCGTCCCGGTACGTCCGTTCGTAGCGCAGGTGCTCCCCGGTGTCCCGGGACCCGGTGACCGGGCGGCCGTCGACCAGGATGTCGCCGCGCGGCTGCTGGTACCGCACGATCGCGGCACGGCGGTTGGCCGGGTTGGCCTCGTAGTCCTCGGCGTGCAGCACCTGCACCCGGGCCGCGTTGACCAGCAGCGCGACCAGCAGCAGCGCGCAGAACAGCGCCGCGTGCCGGATGTGCCGGGTCACCGGAGGGCACCCGGGGCGGCCTGCCGCCGCGCGCTGTCGCCGAGCCGGACCAGCAGCGCCACGATCGCCCAGTTGGTCACCACCGAGGAGCCGCCCTGCGCCAGGAACGGCATGGCCATCCCGGTCAGCGGGATCAGCCCGGTCACCCCGCCCGCGATCACGAACACCTGCAGCGCCACCAGCGAGGCGAGTCCCACGGCGAGCAGCCGCCCGAACGGGTCGCGCAGGGCGAGCCCGGCCCGGTAGCCGCGCTCCACCAGCAGCCCGTACAGCAGGAAGATCACGGAGAGGCCGGCCAGCCCCAGCTCCTCGCCGGCCGTCGCCAGGATGAAGTCGGACTTCACGGCGAAGCCGATCAGCACCGAGTGCCCGAGCCCGAGCCCGGAGCCCAGGATCCCGCCCTCCGCGAAGGCGAACAGCGACTGGGCGATCTGGTTGGGGCCCTCGCCCGCCTCGATGGAGGCGAACGGGTGCAGCCAGGTCTCGATCCGGTGGTGCACGTGCGGCTCCAGCCGGCCCACCGCGACCGCGCCCAGCGAGGCCAGCAGCAGGCCCACCGCGATCCAGCCGGTGCGGCCGGTGGCGACGTACAGCAGCACCACGAACAGGCCGAAGAACAGCAGCGAGGTGCCGAGGTCCCGCTCCAGGACCAGCACGCCCACGCTGACCAGCCACACGGCGAGGATCGGGCCGAGCACCCGCCCGGTGGGCAGCTGCATGCCCCAGACACGGCGGCCCGCGTAGGTCAGGGCGCTCCGGTTCGCGGCGAGGTACGCGGCGAAGAACACCGCCAGCAGCACCTTCGCGAACTCGCCGGGCTGGATGGAGAACCCGGCCACCCGGATCCAGATGCGGGCGCCGTTCACCGCGGGGAAGAGGATCGGCACGGTCAGCAGGACCAGCGCGGCGGTGACGCAGAGGTAGGCGTAGCGCTGGAGCGTCCGGTGGTCGCGCAGCACCAGGATCACCGCGATGAACAGCGCCACCCCGAGCGTCGACCAGATGAGCTGGGCGGGGGCGGCCCGGTCGCCGGGCGTCTCCAGGTCGAGCCGGTAGATCAGCACCAGGCCCAGCCCGTTGAGCAGCACCCCGATCGGCAGCGGCAGCGGGTCGGCGAGCGGGGCCCGCCAGCGCACCGCCAGATGGGCCAGCAGGGCGAGCACGCCGAGCCCGGCGCCGTAGCCGGCGGCGCCGGGCGGGACGGTGCCGTTCCTGGCGAGGCCGACGGCGCAGTAGCCGTACACCGACAGTCCGACGGCCAGGACGATGAGGGCGAGCTCCACGCCGCGGCGTCCGGTGGGGCGGGCGGCGGGCGCGGGCGGATCCGCCGTCGCCAGGGTCGTACCGGCCTTGCTCATGCCCGGAATTTACCCACATACGACGCTTCGCGTGGTGCGCTCATCAGCACCAGCGTGGCGCGGGACCGATGTTGTCGATGTACCGGGCCGGGGCCCAGGCCCAGGTGCCGTCCGTGAGGAGGTACCAGAGCGGGTTGCCGTCGACCTTGTCGCCCGGCACCTTGCAGTGGATCGAGACGACGTCGCCCTTGTGGGCGTACCGGATGACCTTGGAGCCGCGGTTCGGGGCGCTGCGCAGGGCCAGCTTCTGCGCGGTCACGACGCCGCGGTACTCGCCCTGGTCGCCGTGGTCGCCGCCGGCCTGGTTGCCCCCGCCCTGCTGGCCGTTGCCGCCCTGCTGGTGGGAGCCGCTGTTGTTCCCGGCGCCGTTGCCGCCCTGCTGGCTCCAGTCGCCCTGACTGCTCTGGCCGCTCTGGCCGGGGTCGTCGGCGGCGAGGGCGGGGGTGACGGCGGCCGCGACCGCGAGGGCCCCGGCGGCGAGCGCCATGGGCAGACGGCGGGTGAGCGGGAGACGCGGGGGACGCAGGGGCATGGCGGTACCTCCAGGGGAAGACAACGGGTCGAAGGTGACTTGTCGCCACATTAGGAGCGCCTCCCGGGCACCCGCCCGCCCTGCTGCGCCATCGGGGACGGCGCTCCGCCCTCCGGGTCATCCGCCGCGGCCCAGCGGCCGTCCCCGGTCACTCCGCCAGCATCCGCGCGGTGGCGAGCCCCGTCCGCAGGTAGTCGACGAACAGGTCGTTGTGCAGCGCCCAGGAGGAGCGGCGGGACCGGATCAGCCGGATCGCCGCCTCGGCCGGACGGCCCCGGCGCATCAGTGCGTGCGCGACCACCAGACCGGAGCGGTTGTAACCGTGGAAGCAGCGCACCAGCACCGTGCGGCCCTCGTCCAGGGCCTCGCACGCCGCCTCGGCCAGCCGGATCACCCCCGCGATCTGGGTGCCGTCCAGCGGGCCGTCCGGGATGGGCCACACGTGGTGCTCGACCCCGGGGTCGGGGCCGTGCTCCGGCAGCCGCAGCAGGGTGTGCACCAGGTCGAACTGCCGGCGCACCACCACCTGCTCCAGCCGGCCCGCGGGCCCGCGGACCTGGTGCCCGCCCATCCACAGGCCGGGCACGATCTCGTCCCACGGGCTGTCCGGAGCCGGTACGTCGGGTCGACTCTCGCGGGTACGCAACGGCGCCTCCCACCCTCACCGGCCAACTCCTGTCCACGGTATCCGGCTTCTTGCCCCCGCAGCACCCCGCCTGTTCCCATGGAAACGGGTGAAGACGGGGGGATGCGGGGGGAGACGGGGTGATGGCGCATGGACGGACCACGCGTCGTGCCGGCCCGCCGGCACGGCAGGGACCGGTTCCACGTCCGCCTCCCGGACGGCAGGACCGTCGCCTGGTACGACCCTGAGGCGGCCCGTGTGCACCTCCTCGACGCCGACCACGAGGAGGAGGCGCTCGCCGCCCTGGCCCCCTACCTCACCGGCCCGGTTTCCGTCGGACCGCCCCCGGTCCCCACCCCCGCCGACCTCACCCGGCTCTCCCTCCCTCCCGACGACGACCTCGCCCCGAACCGTCCCGGCGAGGCCCTGCTCGTCGACCTCGACCGGAACCCCGGCCCGGCCCGCCGGCTGCGCCCGGACCCGCGCCGCGGGGAGCCCGCCGCGCAGCAGGCGGTGGGCGCGGCCCTCGACGCGATGGACGGCGCAGGCTGGCACGCCCTGCACTCGCTGCCGCTCCCCGGCGGCCACGACGTCCACCACCTGCTGATCGGCCCGGGCGGCCTGTACGCCCTCCACGCCCGCTCCGCCCACCGGCAGCGGGTGACCGTCGCGGAGCCCCGGGTGCGCATCGGGCGGCGCCCGCCCGAGCCCGTGCTGCCCCGGGTGCGCGCCGACGCCGACCGGGCCGCCCACGCCCTGACCGCCGAGGTGCGGCCGGTGCTGGTCCTGGTCGGCGCCCGCCGGGTGACGGTCACCGCCGCGCCGCGCGGGGTGCGCGTCCTGACGGACGCGGACGTGCCGGGGCTGGCGCGCGGGGGAGGCGTGCTGAAGCCGGCGGACGTGGAGGCGCTGTACGCGACGGCACGGGACCGGAGGACGTGGGCGGGGCTGTGAGCGTCCGGGACGGACACCGTTCCCGTTCCGTCCCGGGCGGGGTGCCGACGGGCGCCGCCGCTCCGCCTCGGTGACGGGAGTCATACGATGAGAATCTAGTGCAAACTATGACAAACGCTCTGATGGTGATCGGCGGACGACCGGAGAGGTGCTGCACGTGAGGTCCATCTGGAACGGCGCGGTCTCGTTCGGGCTGGTCAGGATCCCGATCAAGCTGGTGAACGCCACCGAGAGCCATTCGATCCCCTTCCGCCAGATCCACATCGAGGACGGCGGCAGGATCCAGTACCGGAAGTTCTGCGAGCTCGAGGACCGCGAGGTCAGCGGCAAGGAGATCGGCAGGGGCTACGAGGACGCGGACGGCATGATCACCCCGATCACCGACGAGGACCTGGCCGGGCTGCCGATCCCCACCGCCAGGACGATCGAGATCGTCGCCTTCGTGCCGGAGGACCGCATCGACCCGCTCCAGATGGACGCCGCGTACTACCTCCAGGCGGGCGGGACGTCCGCGGCGAAACCGTACGCGCTGCTGCGGGAGGCGCTGAAGCGGAGCAGGAAGGTGGCCGTCGCCAAGTACGCCCTGCGGGGCCGGGAGCGTCTTGGCATGCTGCGTGTGGTGGGCGACGCGATCGCCATGCACGGCCTGCTGTGGCCGGACGAGGTCCGGGCCCCCGAGGGGGCCGCGCCGGCCGCCTCCGTCACCGTGCGGGACAAGGAGCTGGATCTCGCGGACGCGCTGATGGACGCGCTCGGCGAGGTGGACCTGGAGGACCTGGAGGACGAGTACCGCGCGGCGGTGGAGGAGGTCGTCGTCGCCAAGGCGGCCGGCGAGACCCCGCGGGGGGCGCCGGCCCCGGAGCCCGGCGGCGGCAAGGTCCTGGACCTGATGACAGCCCTGGAGAACAGCGTCCGCGCGGTCCGCGAGTCCCGCGGCGAGGACGCCGGGGTCGAACACCTGCCGCACGGCAGGACGTCCCGCTCGTCCCCGAAGGAGACAGGCGGCAAGAAGTCGACGTCGACGGCGAAGAAGACGACGTCCTCACCGCGCACGTCGACGTCGAAGACGTCCGGGACGAGCCGGAGCGGGAAGAAGGCGACGGCGAAGAAGACCCCGGCGAAGAAGGCGCCCGCCAAGAAGACGGCCTCCCGCAAACGCCCGGCCTGACCCCGGCCCGTGATCCGCAGGCATCCGTTCGTTCTGTACGGCTTGTTCCGTAGGGCTCGCGGGCGGACCGCGAGCCACTTCCAGCGGTGCCCGTTTCGCCCCGGTCCATCAGGCGGGTGACGCGGAACACACTCACCAAGGCGCCGATGCCGGGGAAGAGTTACCGAGACGTAGTGGCACTGTGGAGAACAGCACGAAGCCCGTGCAAGCGGCCTTGTCCGCCCCGCGGAACGCACCCGCACCTCACGTCCCGCGCGGCCGCCTCACCGGGCTCCGCCCCCGACCGGCACGGCGGTCCGACTGATCCCGGCGGCCGGTTCCGGCGTCTTCCCCTGGGGGCGCGTTCCGGCATACGCGACCCGCCGGACCGGCCGGCACGACCGCGCCGGACGGGCCGGAGGGTGATCCGAGACTGCGGTGGAGGGCATGGACGAGAACGAGTTCGACGCTTTCTACGCGGCCGCCTTCCCCCGTCTGACCGGCCGGCTGTTCGCCTTCACCGGGGACCTCGGCGAGGCCCAGGACGTGGTGCAGGAGGCGTTCGTGCGCGCGTGGGACCGGCGCCACCGGCTCACGGCCGACGAGGCGCCGGAGGCATGGGTGCGCACCGTCGCCATGCGCCTCGCCGTGAGCCGCTGGCGCCGCACGAAACGCTGGCTGGAACTGGTGCGGCACTCCCCGCCGCCCGAGGCGACGCCCGGACCGGACCCCGACCGCACCGCCCTGGTCGCCGCCCTGCGCCAACTCCCGGAGTCCCAGCGGATGGCGGTCGTGCTCCACCATCTGTGCGACCTCAGTGTCGAGCAGGTAGCCTCCGAGACCGGCGCACCGGTCGGCACGGTCAAGGCACGCCTGTCCCGCGGACGGGCGGCGCTGGCCAGACACCTGGCGGTGGACGAGGCCGAGGAGCCGGCCTGGGAGGAGGGCGGCCGTGTCGGATGAACTGTCCGCGGCCCTAAGGGAGCTGGCCGCCCGGCACGAGGCCGCGCCGCCCCTGGCCGCCGCGGAGGTCCGGGACCGCGCCCGGCGCCGCTCGCGCCGCCGCAGGACGGTCCTCGCGCTCGGCACGGCGGCCACGGCCGCCTGCGCGGTCACGGTCGTGACCCTCGCCCCGCACACCGGCCACCCCACCGGAGAGCGGCACCGCCCCGGCGCGCCCCCGGCCGCCTCACCCAGCCCCGCCCGGCCCTCCGCCACCTCCACCCCGACCCGCGCACCCCGCCCGTCCGGCCGGCTCGACCCGCGACTGCGCACCCTCACCTTCGGCGACCGCGTGCTGCGGGTCGACCTGCGCGCCGCCGGCCGCCTCCCGTCCGGCGCCCGGCTCACGGTGGTCGCCCGGAGCTCCGGCGCGGTGCTGCCGCTGCGGACCAGGACGGAGGTCCGCGAGGTGAAGGTGCCCCACCTGGTGGAGCTGCGCGCCCCCGGCGGCGAACACCTCTACGCGGGCGCCCTCTCCTTCGACGCCAAGGTGCTGCGCGCCCTCGCGGGCACCACGGGCTGGGTGGGCCTGAGCGCACGGGACGCCGAGTGGCTGCACGACCGGCTGCGCGACGGCGACCGGATCGAACTCGCGACGACACCCGCCCCGCGCTGAACGCCTTTCCCGGACAGGTCAGTCGACCAGTCCGCGCCGGTACGCGTAGACGACCGCCTGCACCCGGTCCCGCAGCTGGAGCTTGGACAGGATGCGGGACACGAACGTCTTGACCGTCTCCTGGCTGATCACCAGCGCCGCCGCGATCTCGCTGTTGGACAACCCGTCCGCGATCAGCCGCAGCACCTCCAGCTCGCGCGGGGTCAGCGGGATCTCCCGGTCGCCGCCCGCGACGGGCCGGATCCGGGAGGCGTACCGGCCCACGAGCTGCCGGGTCACGTCCGGGTCGAGCAGCGCCGCGCCCGAGGCCACCGTCCGGATGCCGAGCAGCAGCCGGTCCGGCGGCGCGTCCTTCAGCAGGAACCCGCTCGCCCCGGCGCGCAGCGCCTCGTAGACGTACTCGTCGAGGTTGAACGTCGTCACCACGAGCACCTTCACGGGATCAGGGACCCCGGAGCCGGCCAGCAGCCGGGTGGCCTCGATGCCGTCCAGCACCGGCATCCGCACGTCCATCACCACGACGTCCGGCCGCACCCGAGCGGCCAGGTCGACGGCGGCGCGCCCGTCCGCGCACTCGCCCGCCACCTCCATGTCGGGCTGCGCGCCGATGATCGTCACCAGCCCGGTGCGCACCAGCGTCTGGTCGTCGCAGACCAGCACCCTGATCGGGGCGCCGCTCACGACGGGCTGCCGGTGGGTATCCGCGCCCGCACGGCGAACCCCCCTCCGGGACGCGGCCCCGCCTCGAACGCGCCGCCCAGGACGTCCACCCGTTCACGGAGACCGGCCAGCCCCCGCCCGCCGCCGCCCGGCGAGGTCACGGCCCCCGCTCCGGGACCGTCCGTGCCGACCTCCACCGTGATGTCCCTCCCGCTGTGCCGCACCAGAACCGAAGTAGGTCGCCTGTGAGCGTACTTGAGCGCGTTGGTGAGGGACTCCTGCACCACCCGGTACGCCACCAGGTCCGCGCTCCCGGTCGACGCCGCCGGGGTTCCCTCCTCGGTGAACTCCACCGGCTGCCCGGCCCGCCGCGTCTGCTCCACCAGCGTCAGCAGCCGGCCCACCGGCGGGGTCCGGGAGCCCTCGCCGTGGTCCGGGTTCAGCAGGTCGAGCAGGTGCCGCAGATCGGCGACGGCCCGCCGCCCGGTGTCGCTGACCGCCGTCAGCGCCTCGTCGAGCCGCTCGGGCGCGGCGGTCAGATACCGCGCCGCCTCCGCCTGCACCACCATCGCGGTCACGTGGTGGGTCACCACGTCGTGCAACTCCCGCGCGATCCGCGCCCGTTCGGCCGCCCGCGTCCGCTCCGCCACCTGGTGGCGCCGCTCCGCCTCGGCGATCCGGGTGGAGCGCAGCCACGCCCCGCCGCCCCACAGCAGGCACAGCGCCACGTAGAACGACACGAACTCGGCCGGCGGCTCGCCCGCCCCGCGCCGCAGCAGCTCGGCGACGAACAGCACGTACGCCAGGGAGAGCACGGCGGCCGTGGTGCGCCGGTACCGCTCCAGGTGGGCGCCGGCGCTCAGCAGCGCGAGGGGGAGCGCCGTGCCCGCGAGCGAGTGGTAGCCGCGGAGCTGGTCGAGGACGAAACCGGCCGCCACCAGGGCCAGGCAGAGGGCCGGCCACTGCCGCCGCAGGGCGAGCGCGAGGGACTGCGCCCCGATCGCCACGGCGGCCACCGCGTCGTACGGGCGCTCCGCGACCGCGCCGATGTCGGTGCCGCTGCCGCGCAGGCTCGGGAGGAACGCCAGGGAACACAGCAGCACGGCGAACGGCAGGTCCCGGACCGTGACGTGCGTCCGGTCCCAGACCTGCCGCAGCCCGCGTGGACGGATCACCGGGAGAGCACGGCCGCGTCGGCCCGCTGCGAGCGACGGGGGGTCAGGTGGCCGCGCCGGCGGGCCAGCAACAGGAAGCCGGCGGTCAGCAGCAGCCCGGCCGCCAGCGTGTACAGGCTGGCCTCGGGGCCGAACTCACCCCCGCTGATCAGGGTCGGCCCGGACGTGGAGGCGTCCAGCAGACCCTGCTGGGTGTCGTTGCCGGAGACCTCGGTGCTGAAGAGACCGGACGCGGCGAAGTTCCACCCGAAGTGCACGCCGATCGGCATCCAGAGGTTACGGGTGGCCACGTACGCGGCCCCCAGCATCGGTCCCGCCGACAGCGCGATGACGGCGGCGCCCCACAGGCTCGCGTCGGGGTTCGCCAGATGCCACGCGCCGAACAGCACACTGGTCGGAACCAGCGCCCCCCACGTACCGAACCGCCCCTCCATGGTCCTGAACAGTACCCCGCGGAACAGCAGCTCCTCCGTGACGGAGGCGCCCGCCATGAACCCGGCCAGCCCCACGGCGCCGGTGTACGACCCCCAGCCCTCCACCTCGTAGTGCCCCAAGAAGGCGATGTTCGCCACCACGGACACGAACATCAGCGTCCCGATCAGCACCCCCCGGCCGACCGCCCCGGCCGCGCCCTTCCGGGCCACCTCCGCGACCGCCCGCCGCTCGGTGCGCCCCACCACCCAGGCGTAGACGTACACGGCCAGCACCGACGCCACCAGCCCTACGCCGAGGGTGGCCCACGGATTGTCCTGGACCGCGGCCACACTCTGTCCCGCGACCATGGACACCACCACCACGGCCAGCAACTGCCAGACGACACGCACGACTTGCTCCTCGGCGAAAGGGGGGGAACGCGGCGGTGAGAGGACCGCCGCTCCGACACCCCTGACGGTACGGATCCGCGTCGCGGGAAGCGTCACCAGCGAGTGGACACCTGCACGTAGCTCCTACGGGGGACAGGGGGCGCGGTGCACCCCGTTCACTGTCGGGGACCAGGGCGCCGCCGGGAGTGGCGGGGGAGTGTGTCACGCGGAGGCCGCTTCGCATGATCGCTGCCTACCGGGCGCATGACTCGTCATACTGTCCGACTAGCCTGCCTGCATGGGGCTTGGCGACATCAGGTACGACCACGTCATCGCGGCGACCGAGGAGTTCCGCCGCCTGGGCCGGGACACCTTCCTCCAGACGTACGGCTTCGGGCGAGCCAGGTCGTACGAGATCGTGCTGGACGGTCTCCGCTACGACTCGAAGGCCATCGCGGGCGTCGCCCACGGGTATGCCACGGGTGACTTCCTGAGGGCGGCGGACTTCAGCGGCGGCGCGGCCACGGTGGCCCGATGCCTGCGCGAGCTCGGCTTCGTGGTGGAGACCGGTGAACCATCCCGCGACCGCGCCGCCCTGCTGGCGTGCCTACGGAAACTCAAGGTCTCCCGTGGCCCCGGAAACCCGGCACCCAGCCGTCACCAGCCGTTGAGCCTCCTGTGGGCGATATCCCGCGCGGCCGACGAGCGGCCCCGCCTGATCCCGTGGCCGACGTTCCGGGACGAGGTCGGCCCGCTCCTCGTCGAGTTCGGCCTGCCCAACGCGAAGTCCACACCGGAGTACCCGTTCTGGCACCTCCAGGGCAGCGGACTGTGGGAGGTCCGAGGCATACCGGCCGAGCTCACCAAGAGCATGCCGAATACGCGTGCCTTCAACGAGCACCATCCGCAGGCCGGCTTCACGGCCGAGACCGCGGATCTCCTCCGCGACCCGGTGACCCGCCTGGACGCCATCGCCACGATCTGCGAGACGTATCTCGAGGACGTCGACCGCCAGGCCCTCTTCGCACGGATGGGCCTGTCCGGATACACCACCGCAGGTGGGCTGCTGAACCCCTCGGGGGAGGAGAGCGGCGGTGCCGCCATGGACGAGCACGGGCGGGCGACCGGCCCCGCACCGCGCCGTGAGGCGACCCGTTCCGTCATCGTCCGGGACGAAGCCCTGGCCAGAAAGGTCAAGGAGCTGGAGGACAACCGGTGCCAGATCTGCGGCACGACCCTCCGCCACCTGAACCGCCCGTACAGCCAGGCCGCGCACATAAGAGGCCTGGGCAGCCCCCACCACGGCCCCGACGAACTCCAGAACCTCCTGTGCCTGTGCGCGAACTGCCACGTCCTCTTCGACGGCTTGGAGATCTACGTCGACTCCGACGGCCTGGTCAGAGGGACGAGAGGCGACAGAGCCCCCAGCCCACTCCGCCGCGACCCCAGACACCCGGTGGACGAGGCGCACATCGCCTACCACCGCGCTCTCTGCGACCTCCATGCACGGACGCCTGGCGCCGGCTGACTCGGCCGCCCACGACCGGGACCGGGAACCGGCCGAGGCGGCCGAACACGCGGACGCTCGCGTCACTCGGCCACGTAACGCGGCATGCGTCCCTACAGCAGGTGGTCGGCCTTCCCGGCCTTGATGTCGGTGATGAGGGTGCGCAGGGCTTCGAGGGAGTCGGTGAGGGGGCTCTCCTCCTGGCCGGCGACAGCTATGTACCCGTTGCCGTCGACATCGGTACCGAGGCGGAAGCAGGAGCTGCCCTCACCGCAGAACGGGGCTTCCCAGGTGATGTCAGCCATGTGGTCACTCCTCATAGGTGATGAGCGATCTCGCGGATGAAGTCGCGGGACCGTTCCGGTGACAGTGCCAGACCTTCCAACAGGTCGAGCTGGGCACGGTATTTCGCGAGTTGGCCGTCCGCGTGGAGAAAATCCGGCCCGTGAGAGTTGTCGATCTGCACGGTGTCGAGCTGCCTCACCGGCCCCTCGGCGTAGACGACCGTCTGTCCCGCTCCTGGGAAGGCGCCGTGGTCGAAGGGGAGCACAAGTACGGTGACGTGGTCCCATTCGGACACTTCCAGCAGGTACTTCAACTGCCCCCGGGCAACGTCCCGTCCCCCGAACTGCATCCGAAGCGCCGCTTCATGGATGACGGCTACGTACGGGACGGGATCGTCGCGAGTGATCACGCTCTGGCGCTCTGAACGATGTGCCAGGCGGAGAGCGACCTCATGCTCGGGAAGTTCCGGTACGACGGCGCGGAAGATGGCCATGGCGTGCTCCGACGTCTGCAACAGCCCTGGCACGTGCACGGTGTTCGCGCCCCGTAGACGTACCGCGTATGCCTCGGTTTCCGAGATGTCCAGTAAACCCTGGGGGAGGCTTCCCCGGTAACGCTCCCACCATCCTGTCTGGCTCGGCTCCGCCATCTCGACGAGGGCTTCGACGTACGTCTCGTCGGTGCAGTCACAGTTGCAGGCCAGCGTGCGCAGCCGTTCGGCGTTGATGCCGCGCTGTCCGGACTCCATGTTGGAGATGCGGCTCCGGTCGACGCCGAGGAGCCCGGCAGCGTACTCCGCGGACATGCCGGCTGCGGTGCGCATCCTGCGCAGTTCACTGCCCAGACGCTTCTGACGCTGAGTGAGAACCGTCCTCGGGGGCATGACGTTCCTTCCGTACGGTGTGGTGTCCGGATCAGTCCTATAAGCACAGGTTCACCGCATCGAGGCCATTGTTCCGGACCACATGGCAAATATGGCCCCTGCTGCTCTACTGTCAGTATCGCGCAAGTTACACAACGCGATGCCGGAAGTGCACCGCGCGAACATGCCCGCCTGCCCTGGGACGGGTATGTCCGCGACCAGGGCGGTAGGCCACCGGCGAGTCCAACCCCTGTACAAGTGAACGGAGTTCGCCATGCCCGAGATCCCCCTGGTGCCCATCCACTGGCATCTCCCCGCCCACCCCGCTTCCGTACGGCGGGCCCGCCACGCCGTGACCGAATCCCTGCCGCGCGCCCTCCGCCCGCGCCTCGGCGACGACCTCGGACTGCTGACCTCCGAACTGGTCACCAACGCCATCCGCCACGGAGCGCGCGGGGAGGACGAGGAGCTGATCGAACTCGTCCTGTGGCCCGCCGAAGGACACTACTGGCTCGCCGTCTCCGACCCGGGCATCGGCAAGCCGGAACTGGCTCACCCGAGCGCGGACTCGGAGAACGGCCGGGGCCTCCTCCTCGTCGACCACCTCGCCGCGGCCTGGACCGTCCGCCCCCGCCCTGCACGGGGCACCTCCGTGGTCGCCGGCCTCGCTTACCGCCAAGACGACTGACCTGGTGAACCGGTCGGCAGGGCCGGCCTGACAGCAGGGCCCTCACCGCACTGTCAGGCCGACCGCCCCAACTCAGCGGAACCGAGGTCGTCGAGCGCGTAGAGACCCCTGGCGTTCCGCCCGCGGCGTCTTTGTGCTCTGCGTCTCAGCTCGTCGGATAGCCGATCTCCGCGATGTCCTCAGAGAGATCCGCCATGACGATTTCCGAGTTCAGCGCGCGGACCACCTCTTCGGTCAGCGGGCGGGAGGAGAAGACGTGACGAACGGCCTCCAGGTGGACCGGGACCTCGTAGTAGTCCTCGGCCCATCGCTGGAACGCCTCCGGGGTGCGATCCACCAGCAGTTGGAAGAGGTATCCGGCACCGTCCGGATCCTCTGTTGCCGTATCGGGAAAATCGATCGTTCCTGCCTTCCAGCGGTCGTCGACTGTCTCTCGCCACGTACAGGCGGTGACAACAGGCATCCCGTCCTCGTCGGAGAACGCCGGCTCCTCGACGTAGGCCCGGAAGACCTCGGGAACCTCGTCGAGCACGCCGGGCCATGGCCCGTCTTCCGCATAAGGGCTCATGGGCGACTCGTGGTCGAACCCTCGCACGTAAGCGCCGGCGGCCGAGAAAACGATCGAGTACTCGTCGCCCGACCCGCTCCGCATCGAGGCCATCGACTCCGTCTCGGACCAGTGGTCGTCGAAGGAGTGGCGACGGCTCTCCCACTCAGGGCTCAGGACTGCCTTCAGGACGGCCATGGAGCGGCAGTGCTCACGTAGGACGGCTATCTCGGGCAGGTGTCGAGCAACGTCATGAACGGTCACCCGCTCATCCAAGCGCACGCATCTGACACGCCAGGGTCCTGACCGGTGGATCACTCCGAAGACTGCGGCCTGTCCGTCCCACCTGGGCAGCTCCGACGTACGGCCGCTCCTAGCGGCATACGCCTGCACGCGAAGACCCCGTTTTCAGCGTTTCCGCTGGTAACGGGGTCCTTGGGCACCTCATGCAGGGTGCCCCCGGCAGGATTCGAACCTGCGCACACGGCTCCGGAGGCCCCTTTGCCTCACATCAAACGTGCTGGTCACAGTCTCAACCGTGTCACGCCGACTGCTTGTCGTCCACGGATAGTCCACGACCGAGCACTCCCTACGACGGCAGCCGTGAGGCGTGATCGGCGCGACCTCTCGCGCCTCCTGCTACTCAGGATGGCGCTACGCGCCCTGTGAGGGCTACGAGCGCTCCACGTTGGGCATCCCACCACGAACTGTCGGAGGCAGCGGCTAGTGTTGGTCCGTCGCTGGATCGGCCAGCGCGGTGGTTGACGGAGACGGTGAAGTTGTCGAGCAAGCGGTTGGCGTTGACTTGGTTCAATCAAGACAAGGCCCTGCTGCCGTTGCCAGCGGGCGGCTATGAGTGGATCGAGCGAGACGACCCCCGCGTGACGGAAGTCCGGCTGCTGAGCGAGACCGACCGCGTGGGTGAGGTGACCGGCACTACTGCTGACAACCTGCTCATCGTCGGAGACTCATACCAGGCCCTACACGCTCTGAACTCGATTCCTGAATACGCGCGGGAATATAAGGGCAAGGTCAAGCTGGTCTACATCGACCCGCCGTTCAATACCGAGCAGACTTTTGGTGAGTTCTACGACGATAATTTTGATCATTCGGTCTGGCTCACTATGTTCCGAGACCGCATCAAGCAGTTGAGTGAACTGATGAGCAATGACGGCGTGATCTGGGTGCATCTCGACGATGCCGAAGTTCACCGCGCGCGAATGGTTCTAGACGAAGAGTTTGGAATAAATAACCACCTGGGAACGGTTGTTTGGCAAAAGGCTGATGGGCCGCGGAATGACCTTCCGAACTTCTCGCCAGACCATGACACGCTGCTTGTTTATGGCAAGACGTCGGAGGCGCAACTCATCCGGTCCGCACGCGATGAGTCCCTGAACTCGATTTACAAGTCCGTAGATGGCGATCCCCGTCCGTGGTACGACGATAACCCGACAGCACCGTCCGCACACCGTAATCAGACGTGGGTGTACGCTATTCAGTCACCTATCACTGGTGAGCTCATGTACCCGGCCAATGGGCGGTGTTGGGGCACAAAGCAGGAGACGGTACTTGCCGCTCTGTCTGAGTATGCGCCCTATAAGCAGGTGGTCCTCGACGATGACGAGAAGCGCGCCGAAGTATGCGGCGTCTCTGTTGAGGAGCTACGCAAGGGAATTCCAGCATTGCTGCTAGATGTGCCTCTTGAGGAAGCGCGCGAGCTGACCGAGAAGCGGAAGGCTGCGGGCATGTGGCCGGAGTACATCATCCGCCCGAAAGGTTCAATTGGTCGTAAAAGAATCCAGCCGGACAAGGGTTCTAACGCGCGAACCATGTGGTTCAACTCAGAAGTAGGTCATAACCGTGAGGCCAAGGCGGAGATCAAGGCTCTCTTTCCGGGCATGAACCCCTTCTCCACACCTAAGCCGGAGAGGTTGCTGCGCAAGATCATCGAAGTGACCACTCGGCCGGGAGATGTCGTGGTCGACTGCTTTGCGGGATCTGGCACTACCGCCGCAGTTGCGCACAAGCTCGGGCGGCGATGGATCACAGTTGAGACCGTAAAGACTACGGTGGATAACTTTACGGCACCACGTTTGGCGAAGGTGGTGGACGGTTCTGACATGGGTGGCGTTACGAAACCCAAGGAACGTGTTGCCAGCATTTCCCTGCCGGATGAGGTAACAGTGGCCGCGCTCGATGAGGCGCGCAAGGTGTTCGAGAAACTTGTGAAAGCGGAAGTGCTGGAGGCCGACGCTGACACGCTCGCTTCACTCGTTAAGCAGATGAAGACGAAGCCCTCAAAGGAACGTCTGTGGCACGGAGGCGGCGGCTTCCGCATGTTGAGGGTAGAGGAGCCGAAGACTGTGGTTGTCGGCGACCGAGTGTTCCTTGCAGATGGTGCGGCCGACCTAGGGCCGTGGGTCGCTGCGCAGCTTGGTTACACGCTCACGCCCGACAGGCGCGGGATTGTCGGGTTGAAGAACCGTGATGCCCTCGTAGTCGTAGACGGCGTGGTGGATGAAGCGCAGATCAAGCATGCCGTTTCTCTGCTCAACGATGACGAGACACTGACCCTCGCTGGTGTCGCCGTACACCCTGATGCCACCTCTCTGCTCGCGGATATGCGGGTTGGCTCGCGAGTAATCAAGGTGCCGAACGGTCTCTTCAAGCAGTCAAGGGTGATCCGATGAGTTGGGTTGAGTACGAGCCGCAGAGGGTCGAAGCTATCGCAGCGCGATTGGACCTCCGTGACGCCAACCAGCGAGCGCTACACAAGGTTGCGGAACACCTGGCGGAAGGTGATGGGCGTGAGTTCATCTGCGACCTTGCTACCGGCGTCGGCAAGACGTATCTCGCAGCAGGTATCCTTGAGTACCTTGCCGAAGCGGGCGTGCGTAACGTCGTCATGATCGTGCCGCTGGACGTCATCTACGAGAAGACCATCCAGAACTTCACTCCCGGTAGTCGAAAGTACATTGAAGGCGCGGCATGGGAGCCCGTGGTCGTCACGGCTGAGAACTTCAAGCAGCACGTGGACGACATGAATGACTCCACGAAGCTCAAGCTTTTCATCTTCAAGGTGCAGACCCTCCTCAAGCCGAGCGAGGAAATGCGCCGAAAGATTCACGATGAGAACGAGAGCATGGGAGAAGCGCTCTATGCGCACCTACAGGGACTCGATGACCTTGTAGTGCTGGCTGATGAGCATCACGTCTACTCTGGTGACGCGGAGAAGTACGGGGCCACCATTCGTGAGTTGGGTGCTCGTGCCATCGTCGGACTGACAGCGACTCCCAACAAGGCCGATGCGAGGGCGGGCAAGGTCATCTTCCGCTACACGCTCGCGGAAGCCATCGCAGACGGCCTCGTGAAGATCCCCGTGGTGGTGTACCGCGAGGACGGCACCAAGGACACTCGCTCGCAGCTTGCCGACGCCTGCCACCTACGGGACGTGAAGGAGTCCGCATGGCGGGCCTACGCACACGCCATCGGCAAGACGACAGTTGTGCCTGTTCTCTTCGTGGTATGCGAGGAGGTCAAGAAGGCCGAGCAGGTAGCTGAAACGCTCCGCGCCGAGTTTCTGACCGAACCGGATCAGGTCTTGTTGATTACTGGTGGATCGAGCGACAAGGCACTACGAGCGCTCAAGGCGGTCGAAGATCCCACCTCCCCTGTCCGCGCCGTGGTCAGCGTGGACAAGCTCAAGGAAGGGTGGGACGTTCGGAACATCGGTGTCATCGTGAGCTTCCGCCCACTGCTATCTGCCACTCTCACGGAGCAGGTGCTTGGCCGCGGCCTGCGTCTGCCCTTCGGCGAGCGCACCAGCATTGAGGCCATCGATACTGTGGACATCGTTGCCCACGAGTCCTACCGACAGTTGCTCGCCAGTAAGCAAGCACTCCTTGAGCAGGTGCTTGAGGAACGTGCCGCCGGTGCCAAGGAGTTGAGCACCACGCCGGCAGTCCAGAAGTCGGGCAAGGAAGGCGGAGGACCCTCCGTACCGGGTGGTCTCGCGATGACTCAGCCGAGTCTGACCTTCGTCTTCGACAACACCCACGGCGGCGAGGTGATCGATCCCTCCGTGCTCCTCAAGGTGCAGCAGTATGACACCACGGTGGAGCAGCAAGAGAAAGGCGCTGCTGCCACCGTTCAGTTCGTATCCCCGGTCAACAGTGCTCCTCGTATCAAGTTCCCGCGGCTTGAGCGCCAAGCCATCCCCACGAAGTTCTCGCTGAGCTTGATCACGGAACAACAGGCTCGAGACCTTGGAAGCAAGTACCTCTCCGACGAGTCGGTCTACATGAAGCGTGTGGCGCTCGACGCCGAACGCGGCATCGATGGCGAGGTAGTGGTCGGTGAGCGCTTCCTAGAAGAAGAGAAAGCCTACATTGAGACGCTGCCATGGTCCACGGTGAAGAAGCAGCTTGAGACCAAGGTGCTTGGACTTAGCGTAGTTGCGTCCACGCTCACTGAGTTTCAAGCCGCAAGTAATGTCATCGGCTGGTTCCTCGACGGCGCAGGAGTGACCGGCAATGAACACGCCCAGTGGAGCGTGAAGCGCACAGCCCTCGCAACCCGCGCCATTGAGACCATGATTATCAAGGCGTACGAGCTGCGCGCCACCACGCCCACGTGGGACTTCAACGTCATCGAGGTGCCGATCTTGCCGCCCTCGCGGCCCATGCCTTCTCCCATACTGAGCAAGTGGGCGGAATTCGCAAAAGGCATCTGGTATGGGGAGTGGCAGAAGAGCGTCGAGAACGTCTCAAGTTTCGATGCCCGCACTACGGAGTTCTCGCTGGCGCAGATGCTCGACTCTTCCTCACAGATCAAGTGGTGGCTGCGCATCTACACCAACGGTCCTACATGGATCGAGTGGGAGGGAGGACGCTACTTTGCCGACTTCATCGCCATCGATACCAACGGGGTTCACTGGCTCATAGAAGGCAAGGCCGATGATGACGCTAACGACGAGAGCGTGGTAGCTAAGCGTAAGGCTGCCGAAGCGTGGGTGGAGCAGGTCAACGACGCGGGCGTATACGGCCAGTGGCGCTACCTCTTCGCCACGGAGACCGCCATAAAGGCAGCGAACGGGCGCTGGCTGGACCTAATCAAATAGCTGACGACTCCACGTGCGCGCCGACACAAGCGCAGGAATGCCCGTAGGATATGTGGCACCCGCGGGCGTTGCGACTACTGTTGTCACCCGCATCATCTTCGCGCTCAAGGGAGAAGGCCCAACCACGTTCGACGCGGTTGGGCCTTCTCGATCGCTGTATTAGGTCAAGTTGAGAAGCCGTTGTCTGCAGGCCGTCGTCGATTATTGTCGTGAAGTATTCCACCTTGTACGGCACAGTGGAGGCCAGGCCGGCGATTGCGGTCTCCTCCAAGTTCGTTAGATGGACGACCCGGCCTCGTACGCCGTCGTTCCCTGGCGGATGATGTGTGGAGCCGCCATATGCTATTCGCGGTGGCTACTCGTGGTCTATCGCTCGGCCCGAAACGCGGGCCGGGAGCGCGACTGCTGAGGTCTACTTAGGCTTCTAGAAACACTGCTCCAGGTTTTTCACTACGCCTTCATCCTGGATGTGCCAAAACCCCCAATTTAGCCAGATATTCTCAACCCCAAAGACTTCACTCGCCTTATTTCCTGGGAATCGATCAGGTATGCAAATCCCCAGATCGTGCACGACTTTCATCGGGAAGGTATGGGAGTATCTATCTGCGTCAGGCCATGGCGCCTCGCGGGCAATGCTCGCTGCTGCAGTTGCCTGGATCTTTGCTCTAAGCCCGCCGTCTCTTGACGGTCCATTTGCGAACCAGACAAATACCCGGTCACCCGCCTGAACCATCTCGGCCGCCTTCTTTGCGTTATTGCTCGCCCCTGGCACACCCCAAATGCCGTGATTCTTGCAAATGTCCCAATTTGATCGGTGTGTCGCCTTGATGCAGGCGATAAAGGCTCGCATGTCAGGGATGGTAGATGCTTCGGTTGCTGCGCAGAACAGGATTCAAGGGTCTGCGTCTGGTTGATGCCAGCGGTCGCTACTCACGCGGTCGGCGTAGCGATTTTGGCCGGGAGCTGCTTTGGCGCGAGTGATCATGGCCCCGTAAGCTTCCGGCGCGTCGGGCAGTCTGTGGACCTGCCCGCTAAAGCACGACGTTGGGGCCATGATCTTCGAGGCTCGCGCCAAAGTGGCTGGCTAAAATCGCGGAGCCGACCGCCCCAGCCACGACGTACTTCCTCTCTGGCGGTAAGCGGCTGATTGATGTGTGCGCGGCACGGGCGCCGGCCGGGCTGAAGCGGGGCGGAGACAGGAGCGCAGGCCCGGCCGGGGGCTGGGCCGCGCGCGGTGAGCGGAGCGAGCCGCCTTGATGTGAAGGTCTGGAGCGTTCGTAAGCGGGACACCAAGACGCCCTCATATGGAGTCCGCTGGTCTGTTGCGGGCAACGTCTTCTCGGAGTCCTTCCGGACCAAGGCGCTCGCCGACCACTACCGCACGAAGCTCATGCGCGCGATGCGCGACGGCGAGGAATTCGACACGGAGTCGGGCCTTCCGGCCTCGATGGAAGAGAAGAAGTCGACCGTGTCGTGGTACGCCTTCGCTCTCAGGTACCTCGCCATGAAGTGGCCCCATGCCGCCCCCAACACACGGGACGGCATCAACGAAGCCCTCACCAGCGTGACGCTGGAACTCCTCGACGAGCGCGCCGGACGATCGTCTGACGAGGTGATCCGCAGAGCACTGCGCAACTGGGCCTTCGTGCTGCCGGGGCCCGATGACCGGGAAGTCCCGGACGACGTGCGGAACGTTCTCCACTGGGTGTCCAAGGCGTCCCGGCCGCTCGCCGATCTTGCAGAACCGGCCAGGGCTCGCGCGGTCCTCGATTCGCTGAAGCTCAAGCTCGACGGCACGGCGGCAGCGGCGGAGACGGTGCGGCGCAAGCGTCGGACGCTCGTCAATGCCGCGAATTACGCCGTCGACCTGGGGGAGCTGCGGGAGAACCCCATCACGGCTGTCCGCTGGCAGAAGCCGAAGGTGTCCAACCAGGTCGATCCGCGGGTCGTCGCCAACCCGGAGCAAGCACGGAACCTGCTGGCGGCGGTTTCCTACGTGGGCGGGTACCGGCGTGCCCGTGGTCGTCGCCTCGTGGGTCTGTTCGCCGCCATGTACTTCGGCGGTCTCCGGCCGGCGGAAGCGGTCGGCCTCGTCGAGACGGACCTGAACCTTCCCGGGCAGGGCTGGGGCTCGGTGCTGCTCCACCGGACGCGTCCGTCCGTCGGCAAGCAGTGGACCGACTCGGGGGAGACCCATGACGACCGCGGGCTGAAGAACCGGCCGACCGAGGACGTCAGGAGGGTGCCCATCCCGCCCCACCTCGTCGCCGTGCTCCGCGAGCACCTGGCCACCTTCGGCACGGCGGACGACGGGCGGCTGTTCTTCAGCGAGAAGGGCTCGATCGTCCCGTCCTCGACCTACTACCGGGTGTGGCAGGAGGCCCGGCTCCTCGCGCTTCCGCCGGCCGTCGCAGCCTCGCCGCTCGCGAGTCGGCCGTACGACCTCCGGCACTCGGCGCTGTCGACGTGGCTCAACGCCGGAGTCGATCCCACCGAGGTGGCCGAGCGCGCCGGCAACAGTGTCGAGGTCCTGCTGACTCGCTATGCGAAGTGCCTCGACGGACGGCAGGACGTCGCCAACCGGCGCATCGAGGACCTGCTTCACGAGTACGAGTGAACTCATTGCATGTGCTTGAGGCCCCTGGACTTGTCCAGGGGCCTCACTGCCATCTGGGGGCCTGATCTCTTCGCCTACTTGCGGACCTTCGCCAGAGCCAGCTGCACCAGCTTCAGCGCTGTCTTAACGGAATCATCGTCGCGAAGTGGGCAGTTCACGACATACTGGTGCCCTGGTCGGACATCGCGGTAGCTGACGTGCGACTCGTGGAGATCGGTCACGTCCTCCTTGGTCAAGCGCAACGTCAGGCCACCGTTCCGGGGCTTGACGTATGCCACAGCCCCGTAGCGGCGGATGCCGGCGTCGCGCACCATCACGTAGTCAGTGAGACCGTCCTGGGTGCGCTCGGACGTGCCTGGACCGATCTCGACATTGCCGAGGTCTGCCACCCCCCGCAAGAAGTCCAGAACTCGCTTGGCGACATCTGCGCTGCGGGCTCGACCGTTGACCAGATCGCTGATCTGGGTCCACTCCAACGCGTCGACAGGTGTGTCGGTGGCGACCTCGGCGGGTGCCCCCGAGTCGCCGTCCTCGTCCGCGCCAGTAAGCCGAAGGAACTCGGCGATCTCCTGCGGCGTGCCATCAATTAGGCGCATTGTTCCCTCTCCCTCGCGAACACTTCATGGTGTGTTCGCTGACTCAAGCTTACTCACACATACTCACGCGAACGCAAGCGCTCGTGTGTAAGTGTGTATGTCCCGTTGGTGTGAGTCCGCGTCCCGAAGCGAGGCGAACTCCGTTTGTTGGCCAGTGAGCGTGGCGAGAACTGCTGGCAGGCGAGGCGAGGTTCAGGTCATCGCTGCCAGGCGCTTCGGTGAGCGCATGGGCAGGTGCCGATCGGCGGGGGCGCGGTTCCGTGAGAGCGAACGGCGTCTCTACCCGCGTTGGACGTTGGCCTGTAGGCCCCGCTTTCGCCAGCAATCACCTGCGGCGATGCTCCAAGATCCCGTCCACGCCTCGTCCACAGGCCCCGACATACGGCCGCTCCCGGCAGCACAAGCCTGCACATACGCGAAGACCCCGACCTCAGCGTTTCCGCTGGTGACGGGGTCTTTGGGCACTTAATCGATGGTGCCCCCGGCAGGATTCGAACCTGCGCACACGGCTCCGGAGGCCGTTGCTCTATCCCCTGAGCTACGGGGGCGTGTCGGGCGCGGTGATCGCGGCGACGGGTAGAACACTACCAGTTCTCCGGGGGTGGTCATGAACCACTTTCCGCGTCGAGCGGGGTCGGCCCCGCCCGGTTCCCCGCCCGACGCTCCATGCGGCCCGTACCCCGGTCGGGGTGGAAGTGGTCAAACGCCGGACGCGGTGGCCGGTCCCGACCTACTCTCGAGTGGTGCCGAGCACTTCGGGCCGGGTTCTTGTGGTGGACGACAACAAGGTCATCCGGCAGTTGATCAGGGTCAACCTCGAGCTGGAGGGCGTCGAGGTGGTGACCGCGGCCGATGGTGCCGAGTGTCTGGAAGTCGTGCATCAGGTGCGGCCCGATCTCATCACCCTGGACGTCGTCATGCCCCGGCTGGACGGGCTCGGCGCCGCCCGGCGGCTGCGGTCCGACCCCCGGACCGCCGGCATCCCCCTCGTCGTCGTCAGCGCCTGCACGCAGCACGAGGTCGAGAGCGGGCTCGACGTCGGGGTCGACGCCTTCCTCGCCAAGCCGTTCGATCCGCAGGAGCTGGTGCGGGTCGTGCGGTCGTTGATCGACGCGCCGGTCGGACATGTGCGGGGGATGCGGGGGAGCGGGGATGCCGAGGCGGCTGCCGGGCACGCCGGGGGATGACACCAAGCCTTTGAAGCTGTCCACGCCCGTCCACATCCCGGGACAGCCCCCAAACGTGTTCGCCTACCCACCCCCCTCCTCGCCTACGCTTGTCTCGTGACCCCCGTCGAGCTCTCCCGCACCGTGCTGCACGCGGTGCGCCGTGCCGTGGACGAGGGGGAACTCTCCGTGGCCGTGCCCGAGCGGGTCGTCGTCGCGCCCCCGGGGCCCGGAGGCTGCGGCGACTACGCCACCAGCGTCGCCCTCCAGCTCGCCCGTCCGGCAGGGCGGCCCGCGCCCGCCGTCGCCGAGCTGCTGCGCGCGCGTCTCCTGCATGCCGACGGGATCAGCGACGTCGTCGTCACCGGACCCGGGTTCCTCAACATCTCCCTCGCCGGCGCCGCCCCCGTCCGGCTCGTGCGCGCCATCCTGCGCGCCGGTCTCCGGTACGGGCACACCGACGACCTCGCCGGTCAGGTCGTACGGCTGCACGCCGCGCACGAGGTGCGGGCCGTCGTCCTCATGGACTCTGTCGCGCGGGTGCTGCGGTCGCAGGGCGCTCGCCCGGAGATGTCCAGCTCCCGTCCGCCCGAGGACGCCTGGGTGCGCGTCCTCGACGTGCCCAGCACCATCCCCACAAGCACAGACACCGAGGCCGCCCCCCTCCGCCCCGTCCCCGCCCCCGCCGACCCCCTGCCCCTCGGCCGCGACGCCGCCCGCTGGGCCCTGCTCCACCCCGCCCCGCACGACCGCCCCCATCTCGGCTTCGGTCACGACGCCGCGCACCTCGCCCAGCGCGAGAGCAACCCCCTCTTCCGCGTCCGGTACGCCCACGCCCGCACCCGCGCCCTCCTGCGCAACGCCGCCGACCTCGGCTTCACCCCCGAGCCCGGCCCTCTCACCCCCGGCGCGCAGGAGCCTGCGGGCGGCAATACCCGCGCCCTCCTGCGCAACGCCGCCGACCTCGGCTTCACCCCCGAGCCCGGCCCTCTCACCTCCGAGGGGGAGGTCCAAGCTCTCCTCCTCACCCTCGCCGACCACCCCCGCGTCCTCGCCGCCACCGCCGCGCACCGCGCCCCCGACCGGCTGGCCCGGCACCTGGTCGCCGTCGCCGACGTGCTGGCGCCCCTGCTGCCCGCCGTACTGCCGCTCGGCGAGGAGAAACCCTCGGCCGCCCACCGTGCCCGGCTCGCCCTCGCCGAAGCCGCCGGGACGGTGCTGGCCGGCGGCCTGACCCTGCTCGGCATCGACGCACCCGAACATCTCTAGGAAGCCCAAGACCTGCCATGAGCCGTTCCGCACACCCCGCCGGGCCCCGTCACGCCGACGTCCTCCCCGAGGGGCACTACCTCGCGCCGCCCGCCGACCCGAACGCCCTCGACCCCAAGGTGTGGGCGCAGACCGTCACCCGTGACGCCGACGGCGTGCTCACCGTGGGCGGGATCGACGTCAAGCGGCTCGCCGAGGAGTACGGCACCCCCGCCTACGTCCTCGACGAGGACGACTTCCGCGCCCGCGCCCGCGCCTGGCGGACCGCCTTCGGCGAGGACGCCGACGTGTTCTACGCGGGCAAGGCGTTCCTGTCCCGGGCCGTCGTGCGGTGGCTGCACGAGGAGGGGCTGAACCTCGACGTCTGCTCCGGCGGCGAGCTGGCCACCGCGCTGTCCGCCGGGATGCCCGCCGAGCGCATCGCCTTCCACGGCAACAACAAGTCCGTCGCCGAGATCCGCCGGGCCGTCGAGGCCGGCGTCGGGCGGATCGTGCTCGACTCCTTCCAGGAGATCGTGCGCGTCGCCCACATCGCCCGTGAGCTCGGCACCCGGCAGCGGGTGCAGATCCGCGTCACCGTCGGCGTCGAGGCGCACACCCACGAGTTCATCGCCACCGCCCACGAGGACCAGAAGTTCGGCATCCCGCTGGCCGGCGGGCAGGCCGCCGAGGCCGTGCGGCGCGCGCTGCAGCTCGACGGCCTCGAAGTGATCGGCATCCACTCGCACATCGGGTCGCAGATCTTCGACATGTCCGGCTTCGAGGTCGCCGCGCACCGCGTGGTCGGGCTGCTCAAGGACATCCGCGACGAGCACGGCGTCGAGCTGCCCGAGATCGACCTCGGCGGCGGCCTCGGCATCGCGTACACCAGCGACGACGACCCCCGTGAGCCGCACGAGATCGCCAAGGCGCTCACCGAGATCGTCACCCGCGAGTGCGAGGCCGCGAAGCTGCGCACCCCGCGGATCTCCGTCGAGCCGGGGCGTGCCATCGTCGGGCCGACCGCCTTCACGCTGTACGAGGTCGGCACCGTCAAGCCGCTCGACGGGCTGCGGACGTACGTCTCCGTCGACGGCGGCATGTCGGACAACATCCGTACCGCCCTGTACGACGCCGAGTACAGCGTCTCCCTCGTCTCCCGCGCCTCCGACGCCGAGCCGATGCTGGCCCGCGTCGTCGGCAAGCACTGCGAGAGCGGTGACATCGTGGTGAAGGACGCGTTCCTGCCGAGCGACCTGGCGCCGGGCGACCTGATCGCCGTGCCGGCGACCGGGGCGTACTGCCGGTCCATGGCCAGCAACTACAACCACGTGCTGCGGCCGCCGGTGGTCGCGGTCAAGGACGGTCAGGCGCGGGTCATCGTCCGGCGGGAGACGGAGGAGGACCTGCTCCGGCTCGACGTCGGATGAGGAACCCCGGGGGGAGACGACGGGCCGGCGGAAGATCTTTCGCCGGCCCGGTCATGGAAATGAAATAGATGTCTCACGATCCGGACTTGGTACAGAAAGTCCCGTTCGGTGGGTGAGACTGGTGCAACCGAGACGGTATTCAGGAAACGAGGTCGGATGATGCGTACGCGTCCGCTGAAGGTGGCGCTGCTGGGCTGTGGAGTGGTCGGCTCAGAGGTGGCGCGCATCATGACGACGCACGCCGACGACCTCGCCGCCCGCATCGGCGCCCCGGTCGAGCTCGCCGGCGTGGCCGTACGGCGGCCGGACAAGGTGCGCGAGGGCATCGACCCCGCGCTGATCACCACCGACGCGACCGCCCTGGTCAAACGCGGCGACCTCGACATCGTCGTGGAGGTCATCGGCGGCATCGAGCCCGCCCGGACCCTCATCACCACCGCCTTCGAGCACGGCGCCTCCGTCGTCTCCGCCAACAAGGCCCTCCTCGCCCAGGACGGCGCCGCCCTGCACGCCGCCGCCGAGGAGCACGGCAGGGACCTCTACTACGAGGCCGCCGTGGCCGGCGCCATCCCGCTGATCCGCCCGCTGCGCGAGTCCCTCGCCGGCGACAAGGTCAACCGGGTGCTCGGCATCGTCAACGGCACCACCAACTTCATCCTCGACAAGATGGACACCACCGGCGCCGGCTACCAGGAGGCCCTCGACGAGGCCACCGCGCTGGGCTACGCCGAGGCCGACCCGACCGCCGACGTGGAGGGCTTCGACGCCGCCGCCAAGGCCGCCATCCTCGCCGGGATCGCCTTCCACACCCGCGTGCGCCTCGACGACGTCCACCGCGAGGGCATGACCGAGGTGACGGCGGCGGACTTCGCCTCCGCCAAGGAGATGGGCTGCACCATCAAGCTGCTCGCCATCTGCGAGCGGGCCGAGGACGGCGCGTCGGTCACCGCGCGCGTGCACCCGGCGATGATCCCGCTGAGCCACCCGCTGGCCTCCGTGCGGGGCGCCTACAACGCCGTGTTCGTCGAGTCCGACGCCTCCGGCCGGCTGATGTTCTACGGCCCCGGCGCGGGCGGCTCCCCGACCGCCTCCGCGGTCCTCGGCGACCTGGTCGCGGTCGGCCGCAACCGGCTCGGCGGCACCACGGGACCCGGCGAGTCCGCGTACGCCGCGCTGCCCGTCTCGCCGATGGGCGAGGTCGTCACGCGCTACCACATCAGCCTGGACGTGGCCGACAAACCGGGCGTGCTCGCCCAGGTCGCCACCGTGTTCGCGGAGCACGGTGTCTCGATCGACACGGTGCGCCAGCAAGGCAAGGACGGGGAGGCGTCGCTCGTCGTCGTCACCCACCGCGCGTCCGACGCGGCCCTCGGCGGGACCGTGGAGGCGTTGCGCAAGCTCGACACCGTGCGTGGTGTCGCCAGCATCATGCGGGTTGAAGGAGAGTAACCAGCAATGACCCACCAGTGGCGCGGAATCATCGAGGAGTACCGGGACCGGCTGCCGGTATCCGACACCACGCCGGTCGTGACGCTCCGTGAGGGCGGTACGCCGCTCGTCCCCGCGCAGGTGCTCTCCGAGCGCACCGGCTGCGAGGTCCACCTCAAGGTCGAGGGCGCGAACCCGACCGGGTCCTTCAAGGACCGCGGCATGACCATGGCCATCTCGCGGGCCAAGGAGGAGGGCGCCAAGGCCGTCATCTGCGCCTCCACCGGCAACACCTCCGCCTCCGCCGCCGCGTACGGCGTGCGCGCCGGCATGGTCTGCGCCGTGCTGGTGCCGCAGGGCAAGATCGCGCTGGGCAAGATGGGCCAGGCCCTGGTGCACGGCGCGAAGATCCTCCAGGTCGACGGCAACTTCGACGACTGCCTCACGCTGGCCCGCTCGCTGAGCGACAACTACCCGGTGGCGCTGGTCAATTCGGTCAATCCGGTGCGCATCGAGGGGCAGAAGACCGCCGCCTTCGAGATCGTGGACATGCTGGGCGACGCCCCCGACATCCACGTCCTGCCGGTGGGCAACGCGGGCAACATCACCGCGTACTGGAAGGGCTACACGGAGTACGCCGCCGACGGCGTCAGCACCCGGACCCCGCGCATGTGGGGCTACCAGGCCTCCGGCAGCGCCCCCCTCGTGCGCGGCGAGGTCGTCAAGGACCCCTCGACCATCGCCACCGCCATCCGCATCGGCAACCCCGCCTCGTGGCAGCTCGCGCTCGCCGCGCGGGACGAGTCGGGCGGCCGCATCGACGAGGTGACGGACCGTGAGATCCTGCGCGCCTACCGGCTGCTGGCCTCCCAGGAGGGCGTCTTCGTCGAGCCCGCGTCCGCCGCGTCGGTCGCCGGTCTGCTGAAGGCCGCCGAGCAGGGGAAGGTCGATCCCGGACAGAGGATCGTCTGCACGGTCACCGGCAACGGCCTGAAGGACCCCGACTGGGCCGTTGCCGGCGCCCCGCAGCCGGTCACCGTCCCGGTCGACGCCGCCACCGCCGCCCAGCGGCTCGGTCTCGTCTGACCCGCGGCGACCGGCTTCGTCCGGTCCGCGGCGGCAGGTTCCGTCTAGCCCGCGGCGGCAGGCTCCGCCCGGCCCGTCCGGCTCGCGGCGGCAGGCTTCGTCCGGCCCGTCCGCGCGCGCTTCCGCCACCGCGGAACCGCGCAACCGGCGTAAGGGACGCGCCTGCCCGGGGACGCTCCCCACAGGGGGTGCACAGGGGGCTTGCGACACGCATCGTGCGCCTCCTGTGCGCCCTATGTCGCAGGTGAACCTTCCTTCGATAGGCTGTAGGGAACCCGCCCGCCGCATATGCCGCGGCAGTGCGTCGTCCCCAGGGTCCCGCCAGTGACCCGGGACGGCCCGGAAGCGGCCGGCCAGCCCGGTCGGCGGCGGCCCCAGGGTTCTCGTCCGCCGTCGAATGTCCATCGAACGTCATTCGACAGTCCACGCAGCTCAAGGAGAGTCTTCGAGCGATGGCCGGTCCCGCGTTCCGCGCCGCCGCCGTCCGGGTGCGCGTCCCCGCCACCAGCGCCAACCTCGGTCCGGGCTTCGACGCCCTCGGCCTCGCGCTGGGCCTCTACGACGACGTCGTCGTCCGGGTGGCCGACTCCGGGCTGCACATCGACATCGCCGGTGAGGGCGGCGAGACCCTCCCGCGGGACGAGAGCCACCTTCTCGTACGCTCCCTGCGCACCGCCTTCGACCTGCTCGGCGGACAGCCGCGCGGTCTGGAGATCGTCTGCGCCAACCGCATCCCGCACGGCCGGGGCCTCGGCTCCTCCTCGGCCGCGATCTGCGCCGGGATCGTCGCCGCCCGCGCCGTGACCATAGGCGCCGAGGCCAAGCTCGACGACACCGCGCTGCTCGAGCTGGCCACCGAGATCGAAGGTCACCCGGACAACGTCGCGGCCTGCCTGCTCGGCGGTTTCACCCTGTCCTGGATGGAGGGCGGCGCCGCCCGGGCGATCAGGATGGAGCCCGCCGATTCCATCGTTCCGGTGGTTTTCGTGCCCGCGAAGCCGGTCCTCACCGAGACCGCGCGCGGACTGCTCCCGCGCACCGTGCCGCACATCGACGCCGCCGCCAACGCGGGCCGTGCCGCCCTGCTCGTCGAGGCCCTGACCAGGCGCCCCGAGCTGCTGCTGCCCGCCACCGAGGACCGCCTGCACCAGGAGTACCGCGCCCCGGCCATGCCGGAGAGCGCCGCACTGGTGGAGCGGCTGCGCGGGGACGGCATCCCCGCGGTCATCTCCGGCGCCGGACCCACGGTCATGGCGCTGGCCGACGCGGGCACGGCCGACAAGGTCGAAGCGCTCGCCGGCGCCGGCTGGGCCGCCAACCGGCTGGGCCTGGACGTCCGGGGAGCGAGCGTCCTTCCGCTCGCCGCCTGACACGGTTGCCGGATTTGGAGAGGGGGAATGTTTGTTGGATCCGGTAGTGTTAATCTCAAGTCTGCACCCGACCCCACCATGGCGAGGTGCCTCGTGTCCCCGTCCGGGACAGACATTCTTCCGGGAGCCCCCCAAGCCGCACTGTGTTCACTGCTACGTACGCGGGCAGTACGTCGTACGCGGACACTGAACGGCCCGCAGGTGGGGGCACCCCCTCTGGGGGAGCTTCGGAACCGGTGCGACCACGCCACGTGACACTGGGTGCCACGGCTCGGGGGAGCGCCATCACCAGATATCTCTTCCGCCGCGCAGGCGGACAACCGCCCCGGCACGGTCCACACCTCAGGGAACGATGCCGGACAGCACAACCGGTCGCCGAGCCAGACAGGCCGACGTCCGCTCCAGGGAAGGACCCTTCGTGAGCGACACCACCGATCTGATGGGCGCACGTGTCGAGGAGACCGCTGCCGCGCCCGCCACGGACGCTTCCGCGCCTGCCTCCGGTGCCGGCTCCCGGCGGCGCCGCGGTACCGGCCTCGAGGGCATGGTGCTGGCCGAGCTGCAGCAGGTCGCATCCGGCCTCGGCATCAGGGGCACCGCGCGCATGCGCAAGAGCCAGCTGATCGAGGTCATCAAGGAAGCGCAGGCCGCCGGTGGAGGCTCCGCCTCCGGGGACGCCCCGGCCAAGGCCGAGTCCGCCGAGACCAAGCCCAAGCGCCGCGCCACCTCCCGCGCCCGTACGGGCGACACGGCCGAGAAGGCGGAGAAGGCCGAGAAGAAGGCCGAGGCCAAGGCCGAGCAGGCGCCCGCCGACAAGGCCGCGGCGCAGCAGCAGATCGAGATCCCGGGCCAGCCCTCGCCGAAGGCCTCCGCCGCCGAGCAGGCCGGGGAGAGCGCTCCCACCGAGCGCCGCCGCCGTCGCGCCACCGCCGACGCGGGCGCCCCGGCCGCCGCGACGGAGACGGTCACGGCCGAGGCGAAGACCGAGACCAGGACCGAGGCCCCGGCGCAGCAGCAGTCGCAGCAGGGCGAGGGCAAGTCCGACCACGACGGCGGCGAGGGCCGCCGGCGTGACCGGGACCGGGGCCGCGGCCGGGACCGCGACCGCGACCGTGACCGCCGCACCAAGGGCGACGATCAGCAGCAGAGCCAGGGCGGCGGCCGTCAGCAGACCCAGCAGGGCGGCGGCGGAGGCCGGCAGGACGACGGGTACGACGACGACGGAGGCGGCCGTCGTGGCCGTCGCGGCCGCTACCGCGACCGCCGTGGCCGCCGTGGCCGTGACGACGTGGCCGAGCCGCAGGTCGCCGAGGACGACGTCCTGATCCCCGTCGCGGGCATCCTCGACATCCTCGACAACTACGCCTTCATCCGGACCTCCGGATACCTGCCCGGTCCGAACGACGTGTACGTCTCCCTCGCCCAGGTCCGCAAGAACGGCCTGCGCAAGGGCGACCACGTCACCGGCGCGGTCCGCCAGCCCAAGGAAGGCGAGCGGCGCGAGAAGTTCAACGCGCTGGTCCGCCTGGACTCCGTCAACGGCATGGCGCCCGAACACGGCCGCGGCCGCCCGGAGTTCAACAAGCTGACCCCGCTGTACCCGCAGGACCGGCTCCGTCTGGAGACGGACCCGGGCGTGCTGACCACGCGGATCATCGACCTCGTGTCGCCGATCGGCAAGGGCCAGCGCGGTCTGATCGTGGCCCCGCCGAAGACCGGCAAGACCATGATCATGCAGGCGGTCGCCAACGCGATCACCCACAACAACCCCGAGTGCCACCTGATGGTCGTCCTCGTCGACGAGCGTCCGGAAGAGGTCACCGACATGCAGCGGTCGGTGAAGGGCGAGGTCATCTCCTCGACCTTCGACCGCCCGGCCGAGGACCACACCACGGTCGCCGAGCTGGCCATCGAGCGCGCCAAGCGCCTGGTGGAGCTGGGTCACGACGTGGTCGTGCTGCTCGACTCGATCACCCGCCTGGGCCGTGCGTACAACCTCGCCGCCCCGGCCTCCGGCCGCATCCTGTCCGGTGGTGTCGACTCGACCGCCCTGTACCCGCCGAAGCGCTTCTTCGGCGCGGCCCGCAACATCGAGGACGGCGGCTCGCTGACCATCCTCGCCACCGCCCTGGTGGACACCGGGTCCCGCATGGACGAGGTGATCTTCGAGGAGTTCAAGGGCACCGGCAACATGGAGCTCAAGCTCGACCGGAAGCTCGCCGACAAGCGCATCTTCCCCGCGGTGGACGTCGACGCGTCCGGCACCCGCAAGGAGGAGATCCTGCTCGGCAACGAGGAGCTCGCCGTGGTCTGGAAGCTGCGCCGGGTGCTGCACGCGCTCGACCAGCAGCAGGCGATCGAGCTGCTCCTCGACAAGATGAAGCAGACCAAGTCGAACGTCGAGTTCCTCATGCAGATCCAGAAGACGACGCCGACGCCGGGCAACGGCGACTGACGTCACCCCCTTCCCGGGCCCCCGCGCGGGCACGACGAACGGCCGTCCCTTAACGGGGCGGCCGTTTTTCGTGCACGGATGTCGTCGGACAGGTGTACGATCACGCTGCTTCGGGCTGTCCCTGAAGGGATCTCAGGCCCGAACTCATCATCCCGAGGGGGGAATTGCATGGATACACCCATGTCCGGATCCGGCCGCCACAGACGCCGGATCGCCGTCGTCGCGGCCGGTGCCGCCGCGGCGGTCGGCGCGGCGCTGCTGACGGCGCCGGCCGCCCAGGCCGCGCCCGTGCTGCCGCAGCCGACGGTCGCTCCGGCGATGGAGTCGCCGTCCCAGGCCGAGCTGATCCGCCGCGCCGTGGGAGCCATGGCGGCGGACGAAGCCGCGCGGGCGAAGGACAAGGCGCCGCTCAGCTCCACCACGAAGAGCGACTCCGGCATCGACGCGAAGATCATCGGTGGCACCACCACCACGATCGCCTCCGCGCCCTGGATGGCGCAGCTGCACTACTACGACAGGGCCAACGACTTCGGCTTCTTCTGCGGCGGCGCCGTCGTCGCGCCGACGAAGATCCTCACCGCCGCGCACTGCGTCAAGGGCTACGACTGGCACGCCAACGGCGTCGTCCTCACGGGCACCGCCCAGATGCTCTCCGAGGACGGCGACCTGAACGGCGGCACCGCCACCGGTGTCTGGCGGCAGTGGCACCACCCGGCGTACAAGGACGCCACCATCGACAACGACATCGCGGTGCTCACGCTGCCGGTGCCGGTGAAGGCCACCCCGATCCGCATGACGACGGCGGGCGACACCGCCTCGTACGCGGCCGGGACCAAGGCCCGGGTCTACGGCTGGGGGCGCACCACCTCCACCAACGACGAGGTCTCCGACGTCCTGAAGACGGCCACGCTGCCCATCCAGTCCGACGCCACCTGCGCCGGAGCCTGGGGCAGCGACTACGTCCGCGGGCACATGGTCTGCGCGGGCACGCCCGCCACCGGCAGCGACGCCGGCACCACCACCGCCTGCAACGGCGACTCCGGCGGCCCGCTCGTGGTCGGCAACCGGATCGTGGGCGTCGTCTCCTGGGGCGTCGAGGACTGCGTGGCGAAGGGCGCCTACGGCGTCTTCACCAAGGTGACCACCTACGTCGGCGCCACCTACCCGCGCATCGACGACACCGACATCAACGGCGACCACCGCGCCGACCTGTGGGCCCGCAAGAAGTCCACGGGCGTCGGCTACTCCCGGAACTCGCTGAGCTCCCGGTTCGCCGCCCAGGAGGAGTGGGGGGACTGGAGGGGCGTCAACACCGTCCTGCAGACCGACCTCGACCGCGACGGCTACCAGGACCTGGTCTACCGCGCCACCGACGGCACCGTGTACTGGGCGCACTACGTGATCTCCAGCGGCACCTGGGCCACCAAGCGGCTCAGCACCGGCTGGAAGTCCGTCCGGCAGATCGTCACCCCGGGTGACGTGACCGGCGACTACGTGCCCGACCTGCTGATGGTGGACTCCGCGGGCGTGCTGTGGACCTACCCGGGCAAGGGCAACGGCACCTTCTCGGCGCGTCTGAAGACCGGCACGGGCTGGGCCGGGTTCGACGTCCTGCGCGGCCACGGCGACTTCACCGGCGACGGCCGGACCGACCTGGTGGCCCGCGTCCGCAGCACCGGCGACCTGTACCTGTACAAGGGCACGGGCAAGGCCGGCTCCGGCTCCTTCACGGGCCGGACCAAGCTGGCCACATGGAAGAGCACCACGTACAACGCCCTCGTCACGGTCGGCGACGTCAGCGGCGACGGCAGGGCGGACCTGCTGGCCCGCACCCCGAGCGGCACGCTGTACGCCTACCGGGGCACCGGACGGAGCACCGCGCCGTTCTTCTCGGCACGGGTCTCCATGGGCACCGGCTACCAGCAGTACGACGTGCTGGGCTGAGCCCACAGCGCGTCCGCGGGACCGCGGGGCGGCCCCGGGAATGATTCCGGGGCCACCCCCGTTTTGGGAGACGGCCCCAGTCCTGGCAGACTGGTACGTCGGCTCCGGTTCACGCTCCCGCATCCCGCGGCGGCGACCCGGCGCCCTCCCGGAACCTAGGAGACACCTTGAAGCGCGACATCCACCCCGAGTACGTCGAGACGCAGGTCAGCTGCACCTGCGGCGCGTCGTTCACCACCCGCAGCACGATCTCCAGCGGCAACATCCGCGCCGAGGTCTGCTCCGAGTGCCACCCGTTCTACACGGGCAAGCAGAAGATCCTCGACACCGGTGGCCGTGTGGCCCGCTTCGAGGCCCGCTTCGGCAAGGCCGCCGGCTCCAAGAAGTAGCGAGCCCCGAATCGCCGGTCCACGGCCGCGCCCCCGTCCGGGGGGCAGGCCGGGACCGGCGTTTTTGGTCGCCCGCCCCTTCACCCACGTACCAGCAGGAGCCCAAGATGTTCGAGGCCGTCGAGGAACTCGTCGCCGAGCACGCCGACCTGGAGAAGAAGCTCGCCGACCCGTCGGTCCACGCCGATCAGGCGAACGCGCGCAAGCTGAACAAGCGCTACGCCGAGCTCACCCCGATCGTCGCCACGTACCGGTCCTGGAAGCAGCACGGCGACGACATCGAGACCGCGCGTGAACTGGGCGCCGACGACCCGGACTTCGCCGCCGAGGTCAAGGACCTCGAGCAGCGGCGCGAGCAGCTCACCGAGAAGCTGCGGCTGCTGCTCGTCCCGCGCGACCCCAGCGACGACAAGGACGTCATCCTCGAGATCAAGGCGGGCGCGGGCGGCGACGAGTCCGCCCTGTTCGCCGGCGACCTGCTGCGCATGTACCTGCGCTACGCCGAGCGCGTCGGCTGGAAGACCGAGATCATCGACGCCACCGAGTCCGAGCTGGGCGGCTACAAGGACGTCCAGGTCGCGGTGAAGTCCCGCGGGCAGACCGAACCCGGCCAGGGCGTGTGGGCCCGGCTGAAGTACGAGGGCGGGGTGCACCGCGTGCAGCGGGTGCCCGCCACCGAGTCGCAGGGCCGCATCCACACCTCGGCCGCGGGCGTCCTGGTGACCCCCGAGGCGGAGGAGGTCGACGTCGAGATCAACCCGAACGACCTGCGCATCGACGTCTACCGCTCGTCCGGCCCCGGCGGGCAGTCGGTGAACACCACGGACTCCGCCGTGCGCATCACGCACCTCCCGACCGGCGTCGTCGCCTCCTGCCAGAACGAGAAGAGCCAGCTGCAGAACAAGGAGCAGGCCCTGCGTATCCTGCGCTCCAGGCTCCTCGCCATGGCGCAGGAGGAGGCGGAGCGCGAGGCCGCCGACGCCCGCCGCAGCCAGGTCCGCACCGTCGACCGCTCCGAGAAGATCCGCACGTACAACTTCCCGGAGAACCGCATCTCGGACCACCGCGTCGGCTTCAAGGCGTACAACCTGGACCAGGTCCTGGACGGCGACCTCGACGCGGTGATCCAGGCCTGCGTCGACGCGGACTCGGCCGCCAAGCTCGCCGCCGCGTAAGCCCCCGTAGACAGTCCGGAGGACCAGTGAACCTGCTGCTCGCCGAGGTGGCCCAGGCCACCCAGCGGCTCGCCGACGCGGGCGTGCCCTCGCCGCGCACCGACGCGGAGGAGCTCGCCGCGTTCGTGCACGGCGTCAAGCGCGGCGAGCTGCACACGGTCAAGGACGCCGACTTCGACGCCCGGTACTGGGAGGTCATCGCCCGCCGCGAGGCCCGCGAGCCGCTCCAGCACATCACCGGCCGGGCGTACTTCCGCTACCTGGAGCTCCAGGTGGGTCCCGGGGTGTTCGTCCCGCGCCCCGAGACCGAGTCGGTCGTCGGCTGGGCCATAGACGCCGTCCGCGCGATGGACGTCGTCGAGCCCTGCATCGTCGACCTGTGCACCGGCTCCGGCGCCATCGCGCTGGCTCTCGCGCAGGAGGTGCCGCGCTCGCGCGTGTACGCCGTGGAGCTGTCCGAGGACGCCCTGCGGTGGACCCGCAGGAACATGGAGGGGTCCCGGGTCGAACTGCGCCAGGGGGACGCCCTGACGGCCTTCCCCGACCTCGACGGCCAGGTCGACCTGGTGGTCTCCAACCCGCCGTACATCCCGCTCACCGAGTGGGAGTACGTCGCCCCGGAGGCCCGCGACTACGACCCCGAACTGGCCCTGTTCTCCGGCGAGGACGGCCTCGAGCTGATCCGCGGCCTGGAGCGCACCGCGCACCGGCTGCTGCGCCCCGGCGGGGTGGTCGTCGTCGAGCACGCCGACACCCAGGGCGGCCAGGTGCCGTGGATCTTCGCCGAGGACCGCGGCTGGACCGACGCGGCCGACCACCCCGACCTGAACAACCGACCCCGGTTCGCCACCGCACGCAAGGCGCTGCCGTGACCGGCCGGGCGCACACTTCATCCCCCCAGCAGCACCTGTACGAGGAGGCCCGCTAGATGGCTCGGCGATACGACACCAACGACGCGACCGACCGCGCGACCGGTCTGCGTGAGGCCGCGTCCGCCGTGCGCCGGGGCGAGCTCGTGGTGCTGCCGACGGACACCGTGTACGGCATCGGCGCCGACGCCTTCACCGCGGAGGCCGTCGCCGACCTGCTCCAGGCCAAGGGCCGCGGCCGCAACATGCCCACGCCCGTCCTCATCGGCTCCCCGAACACCCTGCACGGCCTGGTCACCGACTTCTCCGAGATGGCCTGGGAACTGGTCGACGCCTTCTGGCCGGGCGCGCTGACGCTGGTCGCCCGCCACCAGCCGTCCCTCCAGTGGGACCTCGGCGACACCCGCGGCACGGTCGCGGTGCGCATGCCGCTGCACCCGGTCGCCATCGAGCTGCTCACCGAGGTCGGCCCGATGGCCGTCTCCTCCGCCAACCTCACCGGACACCCGGCGCCGGAGAACTGCGACGCCGCCCAGGAGATGCTCGGCGACTCCGTCTCCGTCTACCTGGACGGCGGGCCCACCCCGGGCAACGTGCCGTCCTCCATCGTCGACGTCACCCGCCCGGTGCCCGTGCTGCTGCGCGAAGGCGCGCTCTCGCCCGACGAACTGCGCAAGGTGGTACCCGATCTCGAGGTGGCGAATTGACGGCCCCTGAGGCGGGGCGTGGCATAGGCAACGAGGAATCCGACGCGGAGGTGACGACCACCTTCGGGTTTCCGCGCGACACCTTCCGCATCCTCCACGTCAGCACCGGGAACGTGTGCCGCTCGCCCATCACCGAGCGGCTGACCCGGCATTTCGTGCACCAGCGCCTGGGCGTCCTGGGCGGCGGGCTGATCGTCGAGAGCGCCGGCACCTGGGGCCACGAGGGCGCCCCGATGGAGGCCCACGCGGAGACCGTGCTGGCGGAGTACGGGGCGGACGCCTCCGGCTTCACGGGCCGGGAGCTGCTCGACGAGCACGTCATCCGCGCCGACCTCGTGCTGACCGCCACCCGTGACCACCGCGCCCAGGTCATCTCCATGGGCCACTCGGCGGGGCTGCGCACCTTCACGCTGAAGGAGTTCACCCGCCTGGTGAACGCGATCGACCCGGCGACCCTGCCGCCCCTGGAGGACGGGCTGGTCATGCGCGCCCGCGCCCTGGTCCGCGCGGCCGCCGCGCTGCGCGGCTGGCTGCTGGCGCCCACCGCCGAGGCGGACGAGGTGCATGACCCGTACGGCGCCCCGCTGACCTTCTTCCGGTCCATCGGCGACGAGATACACCAGGCGCTGGACCCGGTGGTGACGGCGCTGACCGGAGTGCCGACGCGGACCTGAGCGGCCGGCGGCGCCCCACGGGACGGGTGCGGGAACGCGGGCGCACCGGGACGGGCGGGCCTACATTGGTCGTACGCCAGTGCCGACGTCCGGGAGTCCATGATGACGGTCACCCATGCGCTCGAGGCCGATGTCCTGCGCCGGCAGGACCCCGAGCTCGCCGAGGTGCTGCTCGGGGAGCGCGAACGGCAGGCGACCACGCTCCAGCTGATCGCCGCGGAGAACTTCATGTCGCCCGCCGTGCTGGCCGCCCTGGGCTCGCCGCTGGCCAACAAGTACGCCGAGGGCTACCCGGGCAGCCGGCACCACGGCGGCTGCGAGGTCGTCGACGTGGCCGAACGGCTCGCCGTGGACCGCGCCAAGGCGCTGTTCGGCGCCGAGCACGCCAACGTCCAGGCGCACTCCGGCTCCTCCGCGGTGCTCGCCGCCTACGCGGCCCTGCTGCGCCCCGGCGACACCGTCCTCGCCCTCGGCCTGCCCCACGGCGGCCACCTCACCCACGGCTCGCCGGCGAACTTCTCCGGCCGCTGGTTCGACTTCGTCGGCTACGGGGTGGACGCGGAGAGCGGACTGATCGACCACGAGCAGGTCCGCGCCCTGGCCCGCGCCCACCGCCCCAAGGCGATCGTGTGCGGCTCCACCGCCTACCCCCGCCACATCGACCACGCGTTCTTCCGCGAGGTCGCCGACGACGTGGGCGCGTACCTGATCGCGGACGCGGCGCACCCCATGGGCCTGGTCGCCGGGGGAGCGGCGCCCAGCCCGGTGCCGTACGCGGACATCGTGTGCGCGACCACGCACAAGGTGCTGCGGGGGCCGCGCGGCGGGATGCTGCTGTGCGGCGAGGAGCTGGCCGAGCGGGTGGACCGGGCGGTGTTCCCCTTCACGCAGGGCGGCGCGCAGATGCACACCATCGCCGCCAAGGCGGTCGCCTTCGGCGAGGCGGCGACCCCGGCCTTCGCCGCCTACGCCCACCAGGTGGTGACCAACGCGCGGGCGCTGGCCGCCGCCCTCGCCGCCGAGGGGCTCGTGGTCACCACCGGCGGCACCGACACCCACCTGATCACCGCCGACCCGGCCCCGCTCGGCGTCGACGGCCGCACCGCGCGCGGCCGGCTGGCGGCGGCGGGCCTGGTCCTGGACTGCTGCGCGCTGCCGCGCGACGGCCGCGGGCTGCGGCTGGGCACGGCGGCGGTCACCACGCAGGGAATGGGAACCCGGGAGATGACGCTGGTCGCCGGTCTGCTGGCGAGCGTGCTGCGCGGCGGCACGGACCCGGCACGGGCCCGGAAGGACGTACGGGACCTGGTGGCGGCCTTCCCGCCGTACCCGCGCTGAGCCGGACGTCCGGGGCGGGCCGCCGTCGGCGGGACCGTCCGTGCAACCATCGTCGCCATCCGGAAGTCCCCACTTGTATGCGCCCCTCGCTAGGGTGTGGGGCTGTGAAGGCCAGCGAGATCTGTGGGGAAGCCCGTGCGTGAATACCTGCTGACGCTCTGCATCACGGCCGCGGTGACGTACCTCCTGACCGGACCGGTACGGAAGTTCGCGATCGTGGCGGGGGCGATGCCGGAGATCCGGGCACGCGACGTGCACCGGGAGCCCACTCCGCGGCTCGGCGGGATCGCGATGTTCTTCGGCCTGTGCGCGGGCCTGCTGGTCGCCGACCACCTCACCAACCTCGGCACGCTGTTCGAGAAGTCCAACGAGCCGCGGGCGCTGCTCTCGGGGGCCGCGCTGATCTGGCTGATCGGCGTGCTGGACGACAAGTTCGAGATCGACGCCCTGATCAAGCTGGGCGGGCAGATGATCGCCGCCGGCGTGATGGTCATGCAGGGTCTGACGATCCTGTGGCTGCCGATCCCCGGCGTCGGCTCGGTCGCGCTCACCCAGTGGCAGGGCACGCTCCTCACCGTCGCCCTGGTCGTCATCACCATCAACGCGGTCAACTTCGTGGACGGCCTGGACGGTCTCGCGGCCGGCATGGTGTGCATCGCGGCGACCGCGTTCTTCCTGTACGCCTACCGCATCTGGTACTCGTACGGCATCGAGGCGGCCGCCCCGGCGACGCTGTTCGCGGCGATCCTGATGGGCATGTGCCTGGGTTTCCTGCCGCACAACATGCACCCGGCGCGGATCTTCATGGGCGACTCCGGCTCGATGCTCATCGGGCTGGTGCTGGCGGCCGGCGCGATCTCCGTCACGGGCCAGGTGGACCCGGACGCGCTGAAGCTGTTCGCCGGTTCGGAGAAGGAGGCCGTGCACCAGACGGTGCCGGTGTACATCCCGCTGCTGCTGCCGCTGACCATCATCGCGGTGCCGGCCGCCGACCTGATCCTGGCCATCGTGCGGCGCACCTGGCGCGGCCAGTCGCCGTTCGCCGCGGACCGGGGGCATCTGCACCACCGGCTCCTCGAGATCGGCCACTCGCACAGCCGGGCGGTGCTGATCATGTACTTCTGGTCGGCGCTGATCGCCTTCGGCGCGCTGGCCTACTCGGTGAACTCGGCGTCGATGTGGATCGTGCTGAGCGTGGTGATCCTCTCCACCCTCGGTCTGGTGCTGCTCCTGCTGCCGCGCTTCACCCCGCGCGCGCCGCGCTGGGCGGAGGCCTTCGTGCCGCCGCGTTACCGCCGTCGCCGCGCCTCCGTGACGGCCCTGGGGTCCGCGGCCCCGGAGACGGCCCCGGAGACGGCCCAGGAGGCCGCCGAAGGCCCGCAGGCGGCTCTCCCGGCCGGCGACCGCGACCCGGTGGCCGCCGGGGTCTCGGGGGTCAACGGCGCTACGGCTGTCGGCGCCCGTGCCGAATGGGCAGACCGGTCGCGGTGAAGGTAAGAATCCGACTAGAGATTGCCAAGTCCTGGGGCTTCGATGGGCTCCCGTTGGCGCGGCAAAGCGCCTTATATCAGACATCGCGCCCTTGCTCACGCTCATCTGCGCACTTTCACCCTCGTGCGTGACGTGCTCCACACCTCGCAGGTAAAGTCTCGCCCAAATAGTTTGTGATACCGTTCACGAGTCTCGCCGGGCGGAGCCGGCGGACCGTGGTACGACGGTTCGCGGGCGACCGGTGCTGTGCACCCTGCCCGGGGTTTACGCTCGTCCACGACGACACTCCTCGTACCCCTTCTCGCTTTGCCCCCTGCACCAGCGGAGCTGCCGCCATGCCGTCCAACGACGCCCGGATCCTGATCCAGGCCGCCGTGCCCACCGCTGTCGTCGGTGCGGTCGCCGTCGCGATCGGCGCCGCCGTCGAAGGCGGCAAGGGGGCGATCGGGGCGCTGATCGGTGCCGTGCTCGTGATCGTCCTCATGGGCGCCGGGCTCTACGTGCTTCAGTGGGTCGCCCGGCAACTGCCCCATCTGTTCCAGGCGATGGGGCTGATGATGTACATGGCGCAGCTCCTGCTGATCTTCGTCTTCATCGCCCTCTTCAAGGACACCACGCTGTTCCACCCGAAGGTGTTCGCGCTCGGACTGCTCGCCTGCACCCTGACCTGGGTCGCGGCACAGGCGCGCGCCACCATGACGGCCAAGACTCCCTACGTGGAGCCCGAGGCTCCGGCGGACGCGGGCAAGAAGAACCAGGGGCACGAGCAGTGAGCTGTAGGGCCGGGATAAAGGCGCGCGGGCGGCCCTGCTATCGTCCGGTGCCAACCGCGGCATCGCGGGCGCGGGCATCCGAGACGACGCCTGCCGTATCGCGAGGCGAGACGCCTCACAGCCGCCCCCACATCCGTTCCACCAGTCCCGTGACGATCCGCGGCCTCGTGCCGCGCCGACTCCACGAGGTTGCCCCATCCATGCGCCACGCCGAAGGAGCCCGCGGTGAGTGCTGACCCGACGCAGGTGCTCGCCTTCGAGACCGACTGCCACATCTTCGACGGCTGTGGCTTTCCGTCTCCCGGGCTGCACTCGTTCCTGTTCAAGCCCCTCTGGGGCGACGGCGACAGCAACCTGTACTTCAACAAGCCGATGTTGCTGGCGCTGCTCGGCTCGCTCGTCGTGATCGCCTTCTTCTGGGCGGCCTTCCGCCGGCCCAAGGTGGTCCCCGGCAAGCTCCAGATGGTCGCCGAGGCCGGCTACGACTTCGTCCGCCGGGGCGTCGTCTACGAGACGATGGGCAAGCGCGAGGGTGAGAAGTTCGTCCCCTTCATCGTCGCGCTGTTCTTCTTCGTGTGGATCATGAACCTCTGGTCCATCGTTCCGCTCGCCCAGTTCCCGGTGACGTCGATCATCGCCTACCCGGCGGTGCTCGCCCTGCTCGTCTACGTGGTGTGGGTGTCGCTGACCTTCAAGCGGCACGGCTTCGTGGGCGCCTTCAAGAACTTCACCGGCTACGACAAGTCGCTCGGTGCGGCCCTGCCGGTCGTCATGCTGATCGAGGCCTTCTCGAACCTGCTCGTGCGGCCCTTCACCCACGCCGTGCGACTCTTCGCCAACATGTTCGCGGGCCACATCCTGCTGGTGCTGTTCACCATCGCGAGCTGGTACCTGCTGAACGGCATCGGGATCGCCTACGCCGGCGTCTCGTTCGTCATGGTCCTCGTGATGACGGCCTTCGAGCTCTTCATCCAGGCTCTGCAGGCGTACGTCTTCGTCCTGCTGGCCGTCACCTACATCCAGGGCGCGCTCGCCGAGCACCACTGAGCGTCCCTCACCCGCCCCAGTCGTCCGATGGCCCACCCCCATCGGAAACCGTGAAGAAAAGGAAGAACTGGCATGTCCCAGACCCTCGCCGCCGTGACCGGCTCGATCGCTTCCATCGGCTACGGCATCGCCGCCTTCGGCCCCGGCATCGGCGTCGGCATCATCTTCGGTAAGGGCACCGAAGCCATCGCCCGCCAGCCCGAGGCCGCCGGCCTGATCCGCGCCAACCAGATCCTCGGCTTCGCCTTCTGTGAGGCGCTCGCCCTCATCGGCCTGGTCATGCCGTTCGTCTACGGCCTGTAATCACCTGATCCACGACCGGGTCACTAGACGAAAGGCACTCTGATATGAGCCCACTGCTTCATATCGCGGCTGAGGAGCAGAACCCGCTCGTCCCGCCGATTCCCGAGCTCGTCATCGGCCTGCTCGCCTTCGTCATCGTCTTCGGCTTCCTCGCCAAGAAGCTCCTCCCGAACATCAACAAGGTTCTGGAAGAGCGTCGTGAGGCGATCGAGGGCGGGATCGAGAAGGCCGAGGCGGCTCAGACCGAGGCCCAGAGCGTGCTGGAGCAGTACAAGGCTCAGCTCGCCGAGGCCCGGCACGAGGCCGCGCGCCTGCGCCAGGAGGCGCAGGAGCAGGGCGCCGCGCTCATCGCCGAGATGCGCGCGGAAGGCCAGCGCCAGCGTGAGGAGATCATCGCGGCCGGTCACGCCCAGATCGAGGCCGACCGCAAGGCCGCGGCGTCCGCGCTGCGCCAGGACGTCGGCAAGCTCGCCACCGACCTGGCCGGCAAGCTCGTCGGCGAGTCCCTCGAGGACCACGCCCGGCAGAGCCGTGTGATCGACCGCTTCCTCGACGAGCTCGACCAGAAGGCAGAGGCCGCACGATGAACGGAGCGAGCCGCGAGGCCCTGGCAGCCGCACGTGAGCGTCTCGACGCGCTGACGGACTCCACGTCCGTGGACGCGGCGGCGCTCGCCGACGAGCTGGCCGCCGTCACCGCGCTGCTCGACCGCGAGGTGTCGCTGCGTCGGGTCCTCACCGACCCGGCGCAGCCCGGCGAGGCCAAGGCCGATCTGGCCCGGCGCCTGCTCGGTTCGCAGGTCAGCGGCACCGCCGTGGACCTGGTGGCGGGCATGGTGCGCTCCCGCTGGTCGCAGTCGCGCGACCTGGTGGACGCGCTGGAGGAGCTGGCGGACGTCAGCGACCTCACGGCCGCCCAGAAGGCGGGCGCGCTCGACGGCGTCGAGGACGAGCTGTTCCGGTTCGGCCGGATCGTCTCCTCCGACACCCAGCTGCGCGCGGCCCTCACCAACCGGTCCGCCACCGCCTCCGCCAAGGGCGAGCTGCTGAGCAGCCTGCTCGGCGGCCGGGCGCACGCGGCCACGGTGCGTCTGGTGACGCGCCTCGTGACCGCGCCGCGGGGACGTAGCCTGGAGTCGGGACTGGAGTCCCTGTCCAAGCTCGCCGCCGAGCGCCGGGACCGCACGGTGGCCGTCGTCACCTCCGCGGTGCCGCTGAGCGACCGGCAGAAGCAGCGCCTGGGCGACGCCCTGGCGAAGCTCTACGGCCGCCGCATGCACCTCAACCTCGACGTCGACCCCTCGGTCATCGGCGGGATGCGGGTGCAGGTCGGTGACGAGGTCATCAACGGCTCCCTGGCCGACCGGCTCGAGGACGCGGGCCGCCGGCTGGCGGGCTGAGCACCACATTCTTCATAGGCAGTACGTACTTACGGCCCTGGTTGGGCCGTGCAGAGGATTCACCTCCTGTAGGGGGGAGTCCCCATCCCCCCCAAGTGAAACTTCGGGCCCAACAAGGAGAGCAGGGAACTCAGATGGCGGAGCTCACGATCCGGCCGGAGGAGATCCGGGACGCGCTGGAGAACTTCGTCCAGTCGTACAAGCCGGACGCGGCCTCGCGCGAGGAGGTCGGTACGGTCACCCTGGCCGGTGACGGCATCGCGAAGGTCGAGGGCCTGCCCTCGGCCATGGCCAACGAGCTGCTGAAGTTCGAGGACGGCACCCTCGGCCTCGCCCTCAACCTCGAGGAGCGCGAGATCGGTGCCATCGTCCTCGGTGAGTTCAGCGGCATCGAGGAGGGCCAGCCGGTCACCCGCACCGGCGAGGTGCTGTCCGTCGCCGTCGGCGAGGGCTACCTCGGCCGTGTGGTCGACCCGCTCGGCAACCCGATCGACGGCCTCGGCGAGATCGAGACCGAGGGCCGCCGCGCCCTCGAGCTGCAGGCCCCCACGGTCATGCAGCGCAAGTCGGTGCACGAGCCGATGGAGACGGGCTACAAGGCCGTCGACGCGATGACCCCGATCGGCCGTGGTCAGCGTCAGCTGATCATCGGCGACCGCCAGACCGGCAAGACCGCGCTGGCCGTCGACACGATCATCAACCAGCGCGACAACTGGCGCACCGGCGACCCGAAGAAGCAGGTCCGCTGCATCTACGTCGCCATCGGCCAGAAGGGCTCCACCATCGCGTCGGTCCGCCGCGCGCTGGAGGAGAACGGCGCGCTGGAGTACACGACCATCGTCGCCGCCCCGGCGTCCGACCCGGCCGGCTTCAAGTACCTGGCGCCGTACACCGGCTCGGCCATCGGCCAGCACTGGATGTACCAGGGCAAGCACGTCCTGATCATCTTCGACGACCTGTCGAAGCAGGCCGACGCCTACCGTGCCGTGTCGCTGCTGCTGCGCCGCCCGCCGGGCCGTGAGGCCTACCCGGGTGACGTCTTCTACCTGCACTCCCGTCTGCTGGAGCGCTGCGCGAAGCTCTCCGACGACATGGGCGCCGGTTCGATGACCGGTCTGCCGATCGTCGAGACCAAGGCCAACGACGTCTCGGCGTTCATCCCGACCAACGTCATCTCCATCACCGACGGCCAGTGCTTCCTGGAGTCGGACCTGTTCAACGCCGGTCAGCGCCCCGCGCTGAACGTCGGCATCTCCGTCTCCCGAGTCGGTGGTTCCGCGCAGCACAAGGCGATGAAGCAGGTCTCCGGCCGTCTGCGCGTGGACCTCGCCCAGTTCCGCGAGCTGGAGGCGTTCGCCGCCTTCGGTTCCGACCTGGACGCCGCGTCCAAGGCGCAGCTGGAGCGCGGTCAGCGCATGGTCGAGCTGCTGAAGCAGGACCAGTACCAGCCGATGTCGACCGAGGACCAGGTCGTCTCCGTCTGGGCCGGCACCACCGGCAAGATGGACGACGTGCCGGTCTCCGACGTCCGCCGCTTCGAGAAGGAGCTCCTGGAGTACCTGCACCGCAAGGAGCAGGGCCTCATGACCTCCATCCGCGAGGGCGGCAAGATGTCGGACGACACCCTGCAGGCCGTGGCCGACGCGATCGCCGAGTTCAAGAAGCAGTTCGAGACGAGCGACGGCAAGCTGCTCGGCGAGGACGCCCCGTCCGCCGCCAAGTGACGTAAGGAAGGGACCTGACTCATGGGAGCTCAGCTCCGGGTCTACAAGCGTCGCATCCGATCCGTCACCGCGACCAAGAAGATCACCAAGGCGATGGAGATGATCGCCGCCTCGCGCGTCGTCAAGGCGCAGCGCAAGGTGGCGGCCTCCACGCCGTACGCGCAGGAACTCACCCGCGCGGTCAGGGCGGTCGGAACCGGGTCGGACACCAAGCACCCGCTCACCACGGAGGCGGAGAACCCGACCCGTGCCGCGGTCCTGCTCCTCACGAGCGACCGCGGCCTGGCCGGCGCCTTCAACGCCAACGCCATCAAGGCGGCGGAGCAGCTGACCGAGCGCCTGGAGCGCGAGGGCCGGCAGGTCGAGACGTACATCGTCGGCCGCCGCGGTGTGGCCCACTACAACTTCCGTGAGCGCACCATCGCGGAGACGTTCACCGGCTTCACCGACGAGCCCTCCTACGCGGACGCCAAGAAGGTCGCGGCGCCGCTGATCGAGGCGCTGCAGACGGAGACGGCGGACGGCGGCGTGGACGAGCTCCACATCGTCTACACCGAGTTCGTCTCGATGATGACGCAGACGGCGGTCGACTCCCGGCTGCTGCCGCTGCGGCTCGAGGACGTGGCCGAGGAGACCGCCGACAAGGGCGACATCCTCCCGCTGTACGACTTCGAGCCCTCCGCGGAGGACGTCCTCGACGCGCTGCTGCCGCGGTACGTGGAGAGCCGGATCTACAACGCGCTGCTCCAGTCGGCCGCTTCGAAGCACGCCGCCACGCGGCGCGCGATGAAGTCGGCCACCGACAACGCGGGCGAGCTGATCAACACGCTCTCCCGTCTTGCCAACGCGGCCCGCCAGGCCGAAATCACCCAGGAAATCAGCGAGATCGTCGGTGGCGCCAGTGCCCTGGCCGACGCGACCGCGGGGAGTGACAACTAATGACCACCACTGTTGAGACCGCGACGGCTACGGGCCGCGTCGCCCGGGTCATCGGCCCGGTCGTCGACGTGGAGTTCCCCGTCGACGCCATGCCGGAGATCTACAACGCGCTGCACGTCCAGGTCGCCGACCCGGCCAAGGAGGGCGAGCTCAAGACGCTGACCCTCGAGGTCGCGCAGCACCTCGGTGACGGCCTGGTCCGCACCATCTCCATGCAGCCCACCGACGGTCTGGTCCGCCAGGCCCCGGTGACCGACACGGGCGCCTCCATCTCCGTGCCGGTCGGCGACTTCACCACCGGCAAGGTGTTCAACACCCTCGGTGAGGTGCTGAACGTCGACGAGGAGTACACGGGCGAGCGCTGGCCGATCCACCGCAAGGCGCCGAACTTCGACGAGCTCGAGTCGAAGACCGAGATGTTCGAGACCGGCGTCAAGGTCATCGACCTCCTCACCCCGTACGTCAAGGGCGGCAAGATCGGCCTGTTCGGCGGCGCCGGCGTGGGCAAGACGGTGCTCATCCAGGAGATGATCTACCGCGTCGCCAACAACCACGACGGTGTGTCGGTGTTCGCCGGCGTCGGTGAGCGCACCCGTGAGGGCAACGACCTCATCGACGAGATGAGCGAGTCGGGCGTCATCGACAAGACCGCGCTGGTCTTCGGCCAGATGGACGAGCCCCCGGGCACCCGTCTGCGCGTGGCCCTGGCCGGTCTGACCATGGCGGAGTACTTCCGCGATGTGCAGAAGCAGGACGTGCTGTTCTTCATCGACAACATCTTCCGCTTCACCCAGGCCGGCTCCGAGGTGTCGACCCTGCTCGGCCGTATGCCCTCCGCGGTGGGCTACCAGCCGAACCTGGCCGACGAGATGGGTCTCCTCCAGGAGCGCATCACCTCGACCCGTGGTCACTCGATCACCTCGATGCAGGCGATCTACGTCCCCGCGGACGACCTGACCGACCCGGCCCCGGCCACCACCTTCGCCCACCTCGACGCGACGACGGTGCTCTCCCGTCCGATCTCGGAGAAGGGCATCTACCCGGCCGTGGACCCGCTGGACTCGACGTCCCGGATCCTGGACCCGCGCTACATCGCGCAGGACCACTACGACGCGGCCATGCGCGTGAAGAACATCCTGCAGAAGTACAAGGACCTGCAGGACATCATCGCGATCCTCGGCATCGACGAGCTCGGCGAGGAGGACAAGCTCGTCGTCCACCGTGCCCGTCGCGTGGAGCGCTTCCTGTCCCAGAACACCCACGTCGCCAAGCAGTTCACCGGCGTGGACGGTTCGGACGTGCCGCTGGACGAGTCGATCGCCGCGTTCAACGCGATCTGCGACGGCGAGTACGACCACTTCCCGGAGCAGGCGTTCTTCATGTGCGGTGGCATCGAGGACCTGAAGAAGAACGCGAAGGAGCTGGGCGTCTCCTGACCCCCGCGCTCTGAAGTGAGCCGAACGGCTCACCCTTGAGGGGGCGGGCGCGTCCCGCCCCCTCTGCCACGCCCACTAGACTTGTAACCAACACCCGGCACTACCGCCGGGTGGTGACCCGAGGAGCCACCTTGGCTGCTGAGCTGCACGTCGCGCTGGTCGCGGCCGACCGAGAGGTCTGGTCCGGCGAGGCCACCCTGGTCGTCGCGCGCACCACGTCCGGCGACATCGGCGTCATGCCCGGTCACCAGCCGCTGCTCGGTGTGCTGGAGTCGGGCCCGGTGATCATCCGTACGCCCGAGGACGGAACGGTCGTCGCCGCGGTGCACGGCGGATTCATCTCGTTCGCGGACGACAAGCTGTCGCTGCTCGCGGAGACCGCCGAGCTGGCGGACGAGATCGACGTCAGGACGGTGGAGCAGGAGCTCTCCCGCGCCAAGGCGGAGAACGACGCCGAGGCCCAGCGCCGTGCGGATGTCCGCCTCCGGGCGGCGACGGCGGGGCGCTGACCCCGACGAGGTGCGATGACGTAACTCAGCCGCGGCCGGCACCGGAGCGATCCGGAGCCGGTCGCGGCTGAGGCAGATCTGGATGATTTTTCCGTTCCGTTACCTAGGAGACGAGGAGGTCGGTGTCGATGGTCCTCGCTCTGACTGTGTGCGGAATCGTCGTGGCCCTCGTGGTGGTGGGGCTCTTCGTCTTCGGCCTGCGCCGCCGCCTCATCCAGCGGTCCGGCGGCACCTTCGACTGCAGCCTGCGCTGGGACGCGCCCGAGAAGGGCGACGCCGGCGGCAAGGGCTGGGCGTACGGGGTGGCACGCTACAACGGTGACCGGGTCGAGTGGTTCCGGGTCTTCTCCTACGCCCCGCGTCCCCGCCGCGTCCTGGAGCGTTCCGCGATCGAGGTGGCCGGCCGCCGCGTCCCGGAGGGCGAGGAGGAGCTGGCGCTGCTGTCCGACGCGGTGATCCTCGCCTGTCTGCACCAGGGCACGCGTCTCGAGCTCGCGATGAGCGAGGACGCGCTGACCGGTTTCCTCGCCTGGCTGGAGGCGGCGCCTCCCGGACAGCGGGTGAACGTCGCGTAGCGGCGTTCAGGGTCCCGCTGGTGGGGGTCCCCCCGGCAGCGGAGCTGTTGGGGGAGGGTGAACGTCGCGTAGCGGCGTTCAGGGTCCCGCTGGTGGGGGTCCCCCCGGCAGCGGAGCTGTTGGGGGAGGGTGAACGTCGCGTAGCGGCGTTCAGGGTCCCTCCCCCTGGCAGTGGAGCTGTTGGGGGAGGGTGAGCGTCGCGTGGCGGCGTTCAGGGTCCCTCCCCCTGGCAGTGGAGCTGTTGGGGGAGGGTGAACGGCGCCTGATCCTCCGTTCCAGCACATCGCCCCTCCTCCCGGCCGGGAGGAGGGGCGATCGCTCTCTCAGGGGGAGGGAGGGGTTACCTCAGACCGGCGTCGACGGCGGTCGCCAGCTCACCGTTGCTGGTGTCGCCGCTGAACTCCCAGTAGAAGGCGCCGCCCAGGCCCTGGGCCTTGGCCCACGCCATCTTGGAGCCGATGGTGGCGGGGGTGTCGTAGGACCACCAGTTGGTGCCGCAGTGGGCGTACGCGGTGCCGGCGATGGTGCCGGTGGCCGGGCAGCTGTTCTTGAGGATCTTGTAGTCCTCGATGCCCGCCTCGTAGGTGCCGGGCGCGGCGCCGGTCGCGGTGCCGCCGGGGGCGGACTGGGTGACGCCGGTCCAGCCGCGGCCGTAGAAGCCGATGCCGAGCAGCAGCTTCTTGGCCGGGACGCCCTTGGCCTTCAGCTTGGCGATGGCGTCGGCGGAGTTGAAGCCGGCCTGCGGGATGCCCGGGTACGACGTCAGCGGCGAGTGCGGGGCCGTCGGACCCTGCGCGTTGAAGGCGCCGAAGTAGTCGTACGTCATCACGTTGTACCAGTCGAGGTACTGGGCGGCGCCGCCGTAGTCGGCCGCGTCGATCTTGCCGCCGTCGGAGCCGTCGGCGGTGATGGCCGCGGTGACCAGGTAGTCGGGGCCGAACTCGGCGCGGAGCGCCTGGGACAGCGTGCGGAAGGCGGCCGGGCCGCTGTTGTCACAGGTCAGACCGCAGGCGTTCGGGTACTCCCAGTCGATGTCGATGCCGTCGAAGACGTCGGCCCAGCGCGGGTCCTCCACGACCTGCTTGCAGGAGCGGGCGAACGCGGCGGCGTTCTGCGCGGCCTGGCCGAAGCCGCCGGAGTAGGTCCAGCCGCCGAAGGAGTACAGCACCTTGATGTGCGGGTACTTGGCCTTCAGCTGACGGAGCTGGTTGAAGTTGCCGCGCAGCGGCTGGTCCCAGGTGTCGGCCTGTCCGCTGACGGACTGGTCGGCGGTGTAGGCCTTCTCGTACGCGGCGAAGGTGTCGTCGACGGTGCACTGACCGTTCTTGACGTTGCCGAAGGCGTAGTTGATGTGGGTGATCTTCGAGGCGGTGCCCGAGGTCACCAGGTTCTTGACGTGGTAGTTGCGGCCGTAGACGCCCCACTCGGTGAAGTAGCCGAGCTTGATCTTGTCGCCGGGGGGCGGGGGCTCCTCGGTGTTGCCGGTGGTGCGCACCCGGACCGAGCCGCTGACCGGGCCGGTCTGGTCGGCGGTGTCCCGGGCCTGCACGCTGTAGGAGTAGTCGGTGCCCTTGGACAGGCCGGTGTCGGTGTAGGCGGTGCCGGTGACGGTGGCGACGCGGGAGCCGTCGCGCAGCACGTCGTAGTTCTTGACGCCCTTGTCGTCGGTGGCCGCGGACCAGGACAGGCGCACCGAGGTGTCGGTGATGTTCGAGGCGGTGGGGGCGCCGGGGGCGCTCGGCGGGTTGTCACGGGGGTCGGTGGATCCGCCGTCGCAGCTGCCGCCGTTGAGCTTGCAGTTGGCGGGGGAGCCGGAGCCGGCGCCGTTGAAGCCGAAGGTGAGGGAGGCGCCGGGGGCGAGGGTGCCGTTCCAGGGCTTGTTCTTGGCGGTCCAGTGGGTGCCGGAGGAGGTGACGTCCGCGTCCCAGGCGGAGGTGACCGAGGTGCCGGAGGGGAAGTCCCACTCGACGGTCCAGGAGCTGAGGCTGGTGGTGCCGGTGTTCTTGATGGTCCACTTGCCCTCGAAGCCGGAGCCCCAGTCCTGGGTCTTGACGTACGTGGCGGTCGCCGACGTCGCCGCCTGGGCGGGATTCGCGAGGCCGACGAGGCCGGCGAAGGGGAGCACGAGGGTCGCGATCCCGGCCGCGACTCTGTGTCTGAAGCGCATGCCGCGCCTCCTTACTGGGGAGGGGGGCACGACTGAGCCTTCGTGCCCACGGTGCGGCGAGAATAGAAAGGTCTGGACCACGGGTCAATAGGTCTGGACCAGTGGACGCGGTGTTTGCGTTCTAAACCTTCGAGCGGCCTTCAGATGCCCAACTCCTGCGCCAGCACCGCGGCTTGCACCCGGCTGCGCAGCTCCAGCTTCCCCAGCAGGCGGCTGACATGGGTTTTCACCGTGGCCTCGGCCATGTCCAGCCGCTCCGCGATGGCGGCGTTCGACAACCCCTCCCCGAGACACGACAGCACCTCGCGCTCCCGCCGGGTGAGCGCGTCCAGCGCCGACGCGTCGGCCGTCACCGGCCGGGCGGGCTTCGCGGCGAACTCCGCGATCAGCCGCCGGGTCACCGCCGGGGCGACGATCCCCTCGCCGCCCGCCACCGTGCGCACCGCCGTGATGAGGTCCCTCGCCTCCGTGTTCTTCAGCAGGAACCCGGCTGCACCGGCCCGCAGCGCCCCGAACACGTACTCGTCCAGGTCGAACGTGGTCAGCACCAGCACGTCCGCCAGGTTCTCCCCGACCACCTTCCGGGTCGCCGACACCCCGTCCAGGCGCGGCATCTGCACATCCATCAGCACCACGTCCGGGCGCAGTTCACGGGCGAGCGCCACGGCCTGCTCGCCGTCCGCCGCCTCACCCACCACCGCGATGTCCGGCGCGCTGCGCAGGATCAGCACCAGCCCCGCACGGACGGCGGACTGGTCCTCGGCGACCAGGACCCGGATCATCAGGCTTCTCCTTGTTCGACGTCGGTGACCGGAAGGACGGCGCGCACCACCCACAGCGTGCCCTCGGGGCCGCTCTCCGGGCCCGCCTCGAAGGAACCGTCCAGCAGGGCCGCCCGCTCCCGCATCCCGACCAGACCGGCCCCCGAGCCCGGTGCGCGCGGGCCGTCGCGGTCGCCGTAGGCGCTGGTGACCAGGATCTCCAGGGCGTCGGACGAACGGCACAGGGACACGGTCACCCGGCCCGGAGCGGCGTGCTTCAGCGCGTTGGTCAGCGACTCCTGCACGATCCTGTACGCGGCCAGCTCGACCGGCGCGGACACGGCGCCGGGCTCGGCGTCCAGGGTGACGTCGAGGCCGTTGGCGTGGGCGCCCGCCACCAGAGCGGCGAGACCGTCGAGCGTCGGGGTGGCGGCCGGCTCCCGGTCGTCGGCGCCGTCGCGCAGGATGCCGATGAGCCGTCGCATCTCGGACAGACCCTGGACGCTGTTCTCCCGGATCACCGTGAGCGCCTCCTTGGAGGTGGCCGGGTCGTCCAGGGAGAGGGCGGCGGTGGAGTGGATGGCGATCGCGGAGAGGTGGTTGGCCACCAGGTCGTGCAACTCCCGCGCCATGCGCGAACGTTCCGCGGTGACCGCCTGGACCCGGTCCATCTCCGCGAGCAGCGCGGTCTGTTCCGCCTGGAGCCGGGCGGCGTCGGCGGCGTCCCGGTGGTTGCGCACGATCAGACCGGTGGACGCGGGCGCGAAGGCCACCGCGCCGACCACCAGACCGATCAGCAGCGCCTCGGGCACCCGCCACGCGGCGTACGGCACCAGCGTCGCCGCCAGCGTGAGGACCCCGGTGATCCACGGCAGGCGGCGGGCGGTCGCGGGGGAGCCGTAGACGACGGCGGCGTACATCAGGTCGGTGTACATCACGATCGCGGCGACGCTGCCCTGCGTCATGGCGTCCGCGGCCAGCGCCAGCGTGCCGGCCGTCAGCGCGGTGCGCGGGGCGGTGCGGCGCAGCAGCTCGCAGCAGGCCATCACGCCGAGCGGCACCAGCAGCGCCCAGCGGCCCTCGAACAGCACGATCGGGTCGTCGCCCGGCCGCACGCCCAGCCCGAACCCCCACAGCAGCAGTCCGCCCAGGAGTCCGGCGAGCGCGACCGAGACGTCGAAGCGGGGCGGGCGGAGGGGTGGTACGGCCATGGATCCCATCCAACACGGTGCGCGCGGCGTGCGCCTGATCCCCGGGGCCGGTCCTGGACTGCATCTTTCGATGTACCGCGGATTCGTCGGCCGCGACGACGCGCGGAGCCGGCGCGCACGGAAGTCTGGAGGGGTGACCGAGAGGAGCGAACCGTGATCGTCGCCTTGATCATCGCCTGCGAGATCGGGTTCTGGGTGCTGCTGGCGGCCGGCCTGGCCTTCCGCTACCTGCTGCGGATGCCCCGCACCGGCCTGGCGCTGCTGCTGTGCGAGCCGGTGCTGGAGGTCGTGCTGCTCGTCGCCACCGCGTGGGACCTGAGGAACGGCGCCGAGCCGAACTGGACCCACGGGCTCGCCGCGCTCTACATCGGCTACACGGTGGGCCACGGCCACCGCACCGTGAAGTGGCTCGACGGGCACGCGGCGCACCGCCTCGACGGCCGCCCGCTGGTGCGGCCGCCGCGCTACGGCCTGGCCCGCGCCCGGCACGAGGCCACGGTGTGGCTGGGCACCCTGACCGCCGCCGCGGTGGCGACCGTGCTGCTCCAGCTCGCCATCTGGTACGTCGACGACCCGAGCCGCGTCACCTCCCTGGAGTCCTGGCGCTCCACCGCCTGGCGGGCGGCCGGCATCCACGGCGTGATCGCCCTCAGCTACTGGCTCTGGCCGAAGAAGACGCCCCCCGGGCACGGGGAGTCCGCCCCGGACGCGGACGGCCGCGCGGACCGGGAGAAGACGGTCCGATGAGCAGGGCGTCGCGGAACATGCTCGCGGGAGCCCTCACCGCGGGCGCCGGGCTGCTGCTGTGGCGGTACGCCGGGGAGGTGGACGTGCCGGTGGTGACGCCCGCCAAGGCGGGCGTGGTGCTGATGTGCGCCGGGGCCGCCGAGACGCTGCTCGGCGTCTTCCGCGCGCTGATCCGGAGCGGCCGGGCGGCCCCGCCGGGCCGGCCCGGCGGATGACGCCGGAGGAACCGGCGGCGCTGCGCGTCCCGGGTGAGCGGGGTCCGGTGGGACCGGCAGCGCAGCCGATCGCCCCGCGCGGCGGCCGGCGCGTCCCGTGCACCGCCGGACCCCGCGTCTCGGCATGGTCCGCCGACCGGCCCTACCGCTCGCCGCCCGGCACCCACAGGACGTCGCCGGTCTCCTTGTTGGCGACGCGGGCCAGGATGAACAGCAGGTCCGACAGGCGGTTGAGGTAGGTCGCGGTGAGCGGGTTCATCGTCTCGCCGTGCGCCTCCAGGGCCGCCCACGTCGAACGCTCGGCCCGGCGTACCACCGTGCACGCCTGGTGCAGCAGGGCCGCGCCCGGCGTGCCGCCCGGCAGGATGAAGGACCGGAGCTTGTCCAACTGCTCGTTGAAGCGGTCGCAGTCCTCCTCCAGCCGGTCGATGTAGAACTGCTCGACCCGCAGCGGCGGGTGCTGCGGGTTCTCCACCACCGGCGTCGACAGGTCGGCGCCCACGTCGAACAGGTCGTTCTGCACGCGGGTGAGGACCGCGGCCACCTCGTCCGGGAGCCCGCCCAGGGCGAGCGCCGTGCCGATCACCGCGTTCGCCTCGTTGGCGTCCGCGTAGGCGGAGATCCGCAGATCGGTCTTGGCGACCCGGCTCATGTCCCCGAGATGGGTGGTGCCCTTGTCGCCGGTCCGCGTGTAGATGCGTGTCAGGTTGACCATGAGGTCAGCCTAGTGACGCACCGGCGGCTTCAGGGCGCCCGTGTGCGCACTGTCACGGCGCGGGCGGCGGAGTGAGCAGCAGCACCATCAGGCCCTGGACGCGGGTGCCGTCCGCCGCCTCCCACGCCCCGGCGACGTGGCCCGCCGCCCCCGGCTCCGCCTGCGGGACGCCGTCCGGGGCGGGGTGCGGGGTGCGCAGCACGCGCAGCACCGTGCCGTCCGGCGCGGTGAGCTCGGTGTGCTCCTCGGTGTCCACGACCGTGGGGAACTCCGCCGGCACCGGTCCCTCGCCCGCCAGGGCACGGGTCACCTCATGGTCCGGGGTGTCGCTCACGCTCTGCGCCTGCGGCTGGGCGCGGCCCTCCACCAGCGCCGCCAACTCGGCGACGGCCACCGGGTCGTGGCAGGCGTCGTAGATCCAGCGGCGGCCCAGCACACCGTGCTCGGCGGTGCCGAGAAGGGCCGCGTCCGCCCCGTCGAGCGGCGCGCCGCGGTAGGTGAGCGGCACCAGGTAGACGGCCGGGGCGTCGCCGGAGTCGTCCCGGACCACCATGAGCTCGATGCCGACCTCGCCCTTGGGGTCGTCGAGCCGGAAGCCGCCCGCCCTGCTCAGCCGCGGCCCGCGCGGACCGCCGTGGTACCAGGGCCGGGTGGGCAGCCAGTCGGCCAGCAGCTCCAGCTTGGCCGGCCGGAGGGTGGTGCGGTGGATCACGGACATGCCGGGGTTCTCCTTCGACGGGCGGACACCGGGTCCCACCCTCGCACCGGCGGCGCCCCGGCGCGACGGCTTTCCGCCAGGCCCGGGCCCCCTCCGCCGTACGGGGCCCGGAGGCGGCGGGCGTACGTGACCTGACGGTCCGTCGGCTCCCGCCGCGTCTGCCGCCGGTGTGATGTCCGTCATGTGAGACGTGACGCGCGTTACTTACCGGTCACAGGGCCCCTCACGCCCGCTAATGTCCGCTCCTGGAGAACATGGACAGCGCGTATCAGGGGAGTCGCACAGTGGCACGCAAGCTCGCCGTCATCGGGGCCGGACTCATGGGGTCCGGTATCGCCCAGGTCTCCGCACAGGCGGGCTGGGACGTCGTCCTGCGCGACGTCACCGACGAGGCGCTGGCGCGGGGCACGGACGGGATCAAGGCGTCGTACGACAAGTTCGTCGCCAAGGGCAGGCTCGAGGCGCGGGACGCCGAGGCCGCCCTCGCCCGGATCACCACGACCACCGACCTCGACGCCTGCGCCGACGCGGACGTCGTGGTCGAGGCCGTGTTCGAGAAGCTCGAGGTCAAGCACGAGATCTTCCGCACGCTCGACAAGCTCGTGCGCGAGGACACCGTCCTCGCCTCCAACACCTCCGCCATCCCGATCACCAAGATCGCGGCCGTGACGGAGCGTCCCGAGCGGGTCGTCGGCACGCACTTCTTCTCGCCGGTGCCGATGATGCAGCTCTGCGAGCTGGTCCGCGGCCACAAGACCAGCGACGAAACCCTCGCCAAGGCGCGGGAGTTCGCCGAGTCGGTCGGCAAGACCTGCGTCGTCGTCAACCGCGACGTGGCCGGCTTCGTCACCACCCGCCTCATTTGCGCCCTCGTCGTCGAGGCCGCCAAGCTGTACGAGTCGGGCGTGGCGAGCGCCGAGGACATCGACCTCGCCTGCAAGCTGGGCTTCGGCCACGCCATGGGCCCGCTGGCCACCGCCGACCTCACCGGCGTGGACATCCTGCTGCACGCCACCGACAACATCTACACCGAGTCCCAGGACGAGAAGTTCGCGGCTCCCGAGCTGATGCGCCGGATGGTTGACGCCGGTGACATCGGGCGCAAGAGCGGGCAGGGCTTCTACGAGCACTGAGACCGCGCACCCCCCGGCGTGCATCACACGCCGGGGTGAATTCGGTATCGGTTCGCTCACAGCCGGCAACTTCCGCGGCCGTCACGCAGTCAGAGGGTGCGACACCGGCCGACAGGACACCGCGGAGCACACCACGCATCACGGGGAGCGCATATGCACATCAGGGGCGACCACGCCGAGCTGGTCGTCGGGGGCCGCCTCGACGTCCGCAGCGCGGCGGACGCCCGTACGGTCCTTCACTCGGCCGTCGACGACGGAGCCGGCGACCTGGTGCTGGACCTGTCCGAACTGGAGTCCTGGGACGCCACCGGACTCGGGGTGATCATGGGGGCCCACCGGCGGGCCGGCCGCTGCGGCCGGCGCCTGGTGCTGCGCGACGTACCACCGCAGATGCAGCGCCTCCTGGTGGCCACCCGGCTGCACCGCATCCTGGCGATCGAGGGGGGCATCGGGGTGGACACGCTGCCCCGCGTGTAAGGGCGTACGGGTGCACGGCGGACGAGCGGGAGAAGCCGGGCCCACGCCCGCGAACCCCGCGCCGCACGCACAATCCTCACGAGACCGTGACCACTCGGACGCCCCGGCACCCCGGGCTGTCGTGGATACTGACCGAAGGTTTAGGGTTCGGCTGCCCGCTGCCTTGAAACCCTCGAGCGGGCCCGGACCAGAAGCGACAGCGCGGTGTGCAGCGAGGCCGGCGAGGGCTTCAGCCACGACGCTTTTGGGGGCTAGGACCTATGGACCCGAACCACACGGGACCCGAGGAGTACGGCCACGGCGGCGACGCGCCGCGCCCGCGCCCTCCCAGGGAATCCCTCACCTCCGACTTCGGACAGCACACGCCCGTGCCCGCCCGCACGGTGCGACTCGTCTCCGGCGACTTCCTGCTGACCGTCAACCCCGTCGACGGCAGCGAGATCGAGCCCTGCCCGCCCGCCGAGCGGCCCGGCCGGCCCGCGAAGCTCACCGAGGCCGAGCGCGCCGAGGTGGAACGCGCCGCCGCCCCGTCCGTCCCCCCGGGCCCGGAGCGGCCCGCGCTGCCGCTGCTGGCCCGCCAGAACGAGCGGGAGCACCTGGTGCGGCTGCTCGCCCGCGGCCGCTCCGTGCGCCTGGTCGGGCCCGGAGGCTCCGGCCGCACCCGGCTGCTCGACATCGTCGCCGAGGACTGCGCCGACCTCGCCCCCGACGGCGTCGTCCGCCTCACCGGCCACCGCCGCTCCGCCGACGACCTCCTGCACGACCTCTTCCACGCCGTTCACGACGCGCCCCTGCACCGTCCCGACCGGGACGAACTGCTCGACCGCGTCCGCGAGATCGGCGCCGTCGTCGTCCTGGACGACCTGGAGTTCGGCGGGGCCGCCCTCGACGAGCTGCTGGACGCCACCCCCGAGTGCGCCTTCCTGTTCGCCGTCACCCCGGACGTGGCCGCCCCCTCCGCCGACGCCGGCGTCGAGGACGTCGAGCTGTCCGGCCTCGACCGCGCGGCCGGCCTCGACCTGCTCGGGCACGCCGTCGGCCGGAGCCTCACCGACGAGGAGGCCACCTGGGCGGGCGACCTGTGGTTCGAGTCCGAGGGCCTGCCGCTGCGCTTCGTCCAGGCCGGCGCCCTGCTCCGGCAGCGCGACCGGCTCCGGGCCGGCACCGGCGCCGTCGACGAGTTCGGCGTCTTCGAGGAGGTACGGCCCGACGAGGCGCCCTACGACCCCGCCGACGGCGACGAGGTACCGCTGCCCTCCCTCGGCGAGGCCGCCGCGCCCGCCCCGCTGCTCGCCTCCCGGCTCAGCGCCTCCGCCCGCGCCACCCTGGAGTTCGCCGTCGCGCTCGGCGGCGAGGTGCCCCACCAGGCGCACCTGCCCGCCCTGGTGGGCGACACCCACGCCGACGCCGCCCTCGGGGAACTGGTCGCCTGCGGCCTCGTCTCCCCGGTCGGCGCCCGCTACCGGCTCGCCGCCGGCGTTCCCGCCCAGCTGGAGGCCGCCGGTTACGCCGACGACGCCGGCACCCGGATCCGTGAGGCCGCGCAGCACTACGCCTGGTGGACCGGACACCCCTCGGTGACCCCGGAACGCGTCTGCGCCGAGTCCGACGCGGTCCTCGCCGCGCTCACCGCCCTGACGCCCCTCGGCCCCGTCGACGAGCCGAGCACCGCCGTGCAGCTCGCCCGCACCGCCGCGCCCGCCTTCGCCTCGGGACTCCACTGGAGCGCCTGGGAGCGGGCGCTGCGGGCCGGTGCGGAGGCCGCCCGCATCGCCGGGGACGTGGGCGAACAGGCCTACTTCCACCACGAGCTGGGCATCCACGCGCTGTGCGCCGGACAGCTCGACCGGGCGCGCGCCGAGCTGGAGGCGTCCATCGGCCTGCGCGGCGTCCTCGCCGACAAGCGCGGCACGGTCGCGGGCCGCAGGGCCCTGGCCCTCGTCGCCGACCGCTCCGGCGTGCCGCTCGCGCTCGCGCCGACCGTGGCCGAGGAGGTGCCCGCGGCGCACGTCGAGGAGCCGGCGTCCCCGCCCCGCGGGGCACCGATGGCCTTCCCCGACCTCCAGCCCCCGGCCGACACCGGTCTGTTCGTCTCCCACGCGGTACCGGCCGCGGCGGCCCCGCGGCCGGCCGAGGAGCGCGTCGCCGGCGGCCTCAGGGGCCTGGCCCGGCGCAACCTGGTCGCGGCGGGCGCGGGCGCCCTGCTCGTCGCCGTCCTGGGCACCGTGGTCACCCTCGGCGCGACGTCGGGCAGCGAGGCCGAGACGCCCTCGGAGAACATCGGGGTGAACCCCTCCGCGAGCCAGGGCGTCGACGACGGGAGCCTCGACGCGGATCCGGCGTCGGGCGACCAGGACGACACCGGGAAAGCCCCCGCCCGTCCCTCCGACCTCGGCCCGGACGGCACGCCCGGCACCGCGGACGATCCGACGCCGACGGCCACCGGGTCCGACGAGCCGTCGGACGAGGACACCGGCAGCACGGAGCCGGACGAGCCGACGAAGTCGGCGTCGCCGAGCACCGGGCCGTCCACGTCGCAGGAGCCGCCCGCGTCCCCCTCGCCGGACCCGACGGACACGGAGACCGACGAGCCCACGGAGGAGCCCGAGGAGCCCCCCACGGACACCCCCACCACGACGCCGGGGGAGCCGTCCACCAGCATCTCCGCCAGCGACACGGCCTCCTCCGCCCCCGTCGAGGCCTCCACGAGCACCGACCCGGGCGCCCCCGGCGACGCCGAGCCGCTCATCTGACCCGTCCGCACGCGGCAGGGGGCCGGGATCCGCGCGGATCCCGGCCCCCTGCCGCGTGCCGTCGAGGCCCGTCGTTCAGAACAGGCGCAGCTTGTCGTCCTCGATGCCCCGCAGCGCGTCGTAGTCGAGGATCTGGCAGCCGATGCCCCGGTCGGTGGCGAGCACCCGGGCCTGCGGCTTGATCTCCTGGGCGGCGAAGATGCCGCGCACCGGCGCGAGGTGCGGGTCGCGGTTGAGCAGTTCCAGGTAGCGGGTGAGCTGCTCCACGCCGTCGATCTCGCCGCGCCGCTTGATCTCCACCGCGACGGTCCGCCCCTCGGCGTCCCGGCACAGGATGTCGACCGGTCCGATCGCGGTCATGTACTCACGGCGGATCAGGGTGTAGCCCTCGCCGAGGGTCTCGATGCGGTCGGCGAGCAGCTCCTGAAGGTGTGCTTCCACGCCGTCCTTGATCAGGCCGGGATCGACGCCCAGTTCGTGCGACGAGTCGTGGAGGATCTCCTCCATCGTGATGATGAGCTTCTCGCCCGCCTTGTTGACGACGGTCCAGACGCCCTCCTGTTCGCCGGTGCCCTCCTTCAGGGTGCACGGCGGCGACATCCAGTTGAGGGGCTTGTAGGCCCGGTCGTCGGCATGGATCGAGACGCTGCCGTCCGCCTTGACCAGGATCAGACGAGGTGCGGACGGCAGGTGCGCGGTGAGCCGCCCGGCGTAGTCCACGGAGCAGCGGGCAATGACGAGACGCATGGTCGGCAACGCTACTCGACCGGCCGGGGTGGACGCGATCCGCCCTCACAGGGGCCCCTCGGGACCCGTGGGGCGCGTCCTGTATCTCCTGGAAAACGCGTGTTCCGCGATGGCCGATTACCGGCCCACAGGAAGTTCCGCATCCGCCCGTTCTCCTGGTGCGGTCACCGCCCGTTGCTTACGGTATTCAACGGGAGGTCGCGATCTGTGTACGCAGCGTGCCGTTTTCGCGCACTCCCTTATCTGTCAGGCAACCCCCGAGTGTTGGGGGTGCGAGAGGAGAACCCATGTCGCTCGACGTCTCACCGGCCCTACTCGAACAGGCCGAGCGAGGCGAGGTCGACGAAGCTGCCTTCGTCGACTGCGTCCGGACCTCCCTGCCCTACGCGTGGGAGATGATCAGCTCCCTGGTGGCCCAGCTGAAGGTGGACGGCGGAGCCTTCGCCGACAACCAGACGCCCCCGCCGGACGAGCAGGCACGCGGTCAGCTGCTGCGTGCGCTCGCGAGTGACGCGATACGCGGTGCGCTGCAACGGCACTTCGGTGTGCGGCTGGCCTTCCAGAACTGCCACCGGGTGGCCGTGTTCCCGCTTGACTCCTCGGTCGACGAGACGCTCGCCCGCTTCACCTCGGTGCGCGGCCAACTGCTCAACCAGTCGCCGGAACTGCGCGACTGCTGACGCTCCATCGATGGCTTGCCGCTCCGTACGCGGGAGGTGCAGTCTGTACCGGGGCGGCAAGCATCCCTGGAACGTCCCTGCCGGTCAGGTGAGTTGGGGGAGCACCTCGGCCCCGAGCCGCCGTACGTTCTCCTCCGTCGCGGCCAGGTCGCCGGAGCCCTCGACGAGCAGCGCGAAGCGGGAGATGCCGGTCCGCTCGCTGGTCGCGGCGAGCCGGTCGGCGCACAGCCGCGGGGTGCCCACCGGGTGCAGCCCGCACAGCAGCTCGGTGTAGGCCAGCGGGTCGCGCATCCGGCGCTCGCGGCCGTCCACCGTCACATGCGCCTCCAGCCCCTGTTTCAGCCAGCCGGGCATCGTCTTCAGCAGGGTCTCCGCCGCGTCCGAGCGCCGGTCCGCGATCTGGCAGACCCCGGCCGACACATGGGCCGCGCCGTCGATCTCCGCGGACGGCCGGCCGCCGGCGCGCGCGTGGCGCCGCCACAGGGCGACCATCTCGGCCTTCTCCTCGTCGCCGACGTGCATGCCGAGCAGCATCGGCAGCCCGCGCTCGGCGGCCAGCCGTACGCTCGCGGGGGAGGTGCACGCGACCACGACCTCCGGGCCCTCGGTCTCGGTGAGCGCCTCCGAGGGCCGGGGGACGACGGGCACCTCGCGGAACCGGTACCGCTCGCCGTCGGCGTCCACGGACGGCTCGCGCAGCCAGCGCAGCAGCAGGTCGAGCGCCTCCGGGAACCCCTTCTCGTAGGCCTCCAGGCCGGACCCGAAGACCTCCAGGTCCACCCACGGGCCGCCGCGGCCGAGGCCCAGCGAGAACCGCCCGCCGCTGGCGATGTGCAGCAGCGCGGCCTGTTCGCCGAGCGCGACCGGGTGGGCGGTGGGCAGCACGCTGACCGCCGTGCCGACGCGCAGCCGCCGGGTGCGGCCGAGCAGCATCGCCGCCAGGGTGACGGCGGACGGGCAGGTGCCGTAGGGCACGAAGTGGTGCTCGGCCAGCCAGGCCGTGTCGAGCCCCGCCTCCTCGGCCGCTTCGACCGAGCGGACCGCGCGGTGCAGCGCCTCCCCTTCGCCCTGCCCGGGGAACTGGGCGGCCAACACGAAACTTCCAACGCGCATTGCTCTTCCTGCTTCCTTGGCTCCGACGCGGAGCTCCCCCGCAGGGCATAACCCCCCGACACGTGCCGAGGACACGGGCGGTCGAGCGACTTTGCGGATTGTCTGCAGAATGGGCCGCTCACGAGGGGCCGTCCCGTGCCGCGGAGCGACGTGTGGCGCTCGGCGCCGTACGCGTGCCCCGGCCCGTGCCGCGTAGGCTGGACGCGGTACGTGCATCCTGTATAGCCCCGTGAGGTGTCCTGTGTCCCCGCGTCGCAACCGACCCAAGGGAGCCGGTTCTTCCGGCCGGAGCGCCGAGGACGACCGCTCCGGGCGCTACGGCGGCTGGCAGTCCACGGAGCCCTGGCGGGGCGAGGACTGGAGCGTGCGGCACGTGGCGGGCAGCAGCGCCCGCGGCAAGTCCTACCGGTGCCCGGGCTGCGACCAGCTGATCCCGGACGGGGTGCCGCACGTGGTGGCCTGGCCCGAGCACGCGGGCGCCGACGACCGCCGGCACTGGCACACCTCCTGCTGGAACGCGAAGGACCGCCGCACCACGCGGGTGCAGCGGTCCCGTAACGCGCCGAGGTTCTGAGCGGCCCCCCGCGTCGCTAGACGTCCCGCTTCCGCAGCAGGGCGAACGCCGCGGCGAGCGCGGCCGCCGTGACGGCCAGCATGATCCACAGCGGGTCCCAGCCGGACGGGCCGGACTGCGACAGGGAGTTGGCGTAGAAGATGCTCATCTGGTTCGGGATGGAGTACTCGAACAGCGCCTGCTGCACGTCCCTCAGCGATTCGGAGAACATGAACAGCGCGATCACCAGCGGGGCCAGCACCGCGGCGATCATGATCGTGATGGCGCCCGCCGAGTGCCGCACGACCGACCCGACCGCCAGCGACAGGGTGCCGAGCAGCGCCAGGTAGAGCGAGACGCCGAGCGTGCCCTTCAGCCACTCCTCGCCGGTGGGCTCCGCGGCGTTGTACTCCTCCAGCAGCGACACGTGCAGCAGGCCGACGAGCGTGGCGCACACCAAGGTCGTGACGAAGGCGACCAGGAAGAACACCACGGCCTTCGCCGCGAGCACCCGGCCGCGGCTGGGGCAGGCGACCATCGTCGTGCGGATCATGCCGGTGCCGTACTCGGAGGCGGTGGTCAGCACGCCGAGCGTGATGAGGCACATGGAGCCCAGCAGCAGTCCGAAGAAGCCCAGCGACAGCGGGCTCTCGCCGCCCAGGTCCGGGTCGGCGTTCATGATCAGCGCGCCGGTGAGCAGACCGATGCCGACCACGAGCGCGACGAACACGCCCAGCGTCCACAGGGTCGAGCGCACCGACTTGAGCTTCGTCCACTCGGAGGCGAGCGCGTGCCCGAGGTGGGCGCGCACCACCGGGATGGGCGAGGTGTAGGTGGGGTACGCCGGGCCGGGGGCGGAGGGTGCGGCGCCGGGTGCTGCCTGCCACTCGGGTGCGGCGCTCCGCGGCATCGGGGGCTGGGGCGTGCTCATCGGGCTTCCTCGGACTTCGTCGGCTCGGCGGTGGGGGCGGGCGGGGGAGCGGCGGCCGGGGGAACGGCCGGCGGGGCGCTCTGCGGCGCCTGCGGAGGCTGCGCGTACGGGGTCGGGGCGCCCGGAGCGGCCCCGGGGGCCGCGGGAGCTCCGTAGGGGCCCGCGGGGGCGGCCTGCGGCGGGGCGAAGGGCTGCCCGCCCTGCTGGGGCGGCGGCGGGGCGTACCAGCCGGGCTGGCCCTGGCCCGGCACCGGAACCGGCGGCTGCGCGCCCGGCGGCAGCGGCTGCTGCAGCCCTTCCTTCTGGTCGGTGGTCGAGCGGTAGTCGACGGCGCCCTGCGTCATCCGCATGTACGCCTCCTCCAGGGAGGCCTGGTGCGGCGACAGCTCCCACAGCCGTACGTCGTGCTCGTGGGCGATGTCGCTGATCCGGGGCAGCGGCAGTCCCGTCACCCGCAGCGCGCCGTCCTGCTCGGGCAGCACATGGCCGCCGGCCTCGGTGATCGCCGCGGACAGCTTCTCGCGCTGCTGGAGCTCCGTGTCCGGCGTGCGCACCCGGGCGAAGTCGGCGGAGTTGGCGGAGATGAAGTCCTTCACGCTCATGTCCGCCATGAGCCGACCGCGGCCGATCACGATGAGGTGGTCGGCGGTCAGCGCCATCTCGCTCATCAGGTGGGAGGAGACGAACACCGTGCGGCCCTCGGCGGCCAGCGACTTCATCAGGTTGCGCACCCAGAGGATGCCCTCGGGGTCGAGCCCGTTGACCGGCTCGTCGAACAGCAGCACCTGCGGGTCGCCCAGCAGCGCGGCGGCGATGCCCAGGCGCTGCCCCATGCCGAGGGAGAAGTCCTTGGAGCGCCGGCGGGCCACCTCGTGCAGGCCCACCACGCCCAGCACCTCGTCCACCCGGCGGGCCGGGATGCCCGACAGCTGGGCCAGGCTGAGCAGGTGGTTGCGGGCGGACCGGCCGCCGTGCACCGCCTTGGCGTCCAGCAGCGCGCCGACCTGACGGGGGGCGTTGGGCAGCTTGCCGTAGGGGTGGCCGCAGATCGTGACCCGGCCCGCCGTGGGGTTGTCCAGACCGAGGATCATCCGCATCGTCGTCGACTTGCCCGAGCCGTTGGGGCCCAGGAAGCCCGTGACGGCGCCGGGACGCACCTGGAAGGAAAGGTCGTACACAGCGGTCTTGTCGCCGTACCGCTTGGTCAGGCCGACTGCCTCGATCATGCTCCGCACCCATCGAAAGGTTCAGGACAGCGGGGCACACGCCCCCCGTAAGGGTTAGGAGCTTATCGGGACGCTGACGGTTCCGCCCAAGGGCGCGTCAGGGACGGACCGGAACGGATCCGGTCCGGTCGCTCACTGCGCGTCACGCCGCTTCAGCAGCACGTACCCGCCGATGACCGCCGCGATCACCCACAGCGCCATGATGCCCAGGCCGCCCCAGGGGCCGTACGGGGTGTCGTCGTCCACCGGGGTGACCACCTGCATGATCCTGCTGCCCGCCTGGTCGGGCAGGAACCGGCCGACCTTCTCGGTGGCGCTGACGTTGCCGAGGATGTTGGAGATCAGGAAGAAGAACGGCATCAGGACGCCCAGCGACAGCATGGGGGAGCGCAGCATCGCGGCGACGCCCATGGAGAACAGCGCGATCAGCGTCATGTACAGCCCGCCTCCGATCACCGCGCGCAGCACCCCCTCGTCGCCGATGGACGCCTTGAGGTCACCGAGCATCAGCTGGCCCAGGAAGAAGGTGGCGAAGCTGGTGGCCATGCCGACCACGAACGCCAGCGCGGTGGCCACGGCGAGCTTGCTGAACAGGAAGACGCCGCGCCTGGGCACGGCGGCCAGCGAGGCGCGGATCATCCCGGTGCTGTACTCGTTCGACACCACCAGCACACCGAACACGATCATCGCGAGCTGGCCCAGGCTGGTCCCGGCGAAGCTGATGAAGGTCGGGTCGAAGGCGAGCCTCTCCCGCTCACCGAGGTCGTCGAACTCGTTCCTCGCCAGCGCGGAGATCAGCATGCCGAGGGCGACGGTGACGATCACCGCGGTCGACAGCGTCCACACGGTGGACGCCACCGACCGGATCTTGGTCCACTCCGACCGTACGACCTGTGCCGTCGTCATGCTCGGCCCTTCCTCCAGCTCTCGCCCCACTGCTGCGGCGGCAGCGGCGCGCCGGTGTGCGCGTGGTACTCCACCGACTCCGCCGTCAACTGCATGAAGGCGTCCTCCAGGGAGGCCTGCTGCGGGCTCAGTTCGTGCAGCACCACACCGTTGCGGGCGGCCAGCTCGCCGATCCGCCCGGCGGGCGTCCCGTCCACCTCCAGCGTCCCGTCCGCGCCGTCCACCGCGGTGACACCGTCCCGGTGCAGCGCGTCCAGCAGCGCCTCCCGCTGCGGGGTGCGCACCCGGACGTAGGAGCGGGAGTTGCGCTCGATGAACTGGGCCATCGAGGTGTCGGCGAGCAGCCGGCCCTGCCCGATGACGACGAGGTGGTCCGCGGTCAGGGCCATCTCGCTCATCAGGTGGGAGGAGACGAACACCGTGCGGCCCTGCTCGGCCAGCGACTTCATCAGCGTGCGGATCCAGTGGATGCCCTCGGGGTCGAGGCCGTTGACCGGCTCGTCGAACATCAGGATCCGCGGGTCGCCGAGCAGCGCGGCGGCGATGCCGAGCCGCTGCCCCATGCCGAGCGAGAACCCCTTGGCCTTCTTCCGCGCCACCGCCGTCAGGCCGACGGTGTCCAGCACCTCGCCCACCCGCCGCTCGGGGATGCCGTTGCTCTGCGCGAGCCACAGCAGGTGGTGGTAGGCGCTGCGCCCCGGGTGCACCCCCTTGGCCTCCAGCAGGGCCCCGATGTCCGTGAGCGGATCCTGGAGCCGGTCGTAGGAGGTGCCGTCGATGCGCACGTCACCGGCCGTCGGGTGGTCGAGCCCCAGGATCATCCGCATGGTGGTCGACTTGCCGGCGCCGTTCGGGCCGAGGAAGCCCGTGACGATGCCCGGCCGGACGGTGAAGGTCAGGTTGTCCACCGCCACCTTCTCGCCGTACCGCTTGGTCAGCCCCTCCAGCTCGATCATGCGGCCACGCTAGAACGGGACGAAGCCCCCTGCCACCGCAGTGGCAGAGGGCTTCGCCGTGGTCCGGTCGCCCGTCCGGGTGTTACCGGGACTGCTGGGCCGGGACGCCCCGGGAGACCGGCTCGTCGTCGGTGGCGGGCGAGCCGGTGGCGGCGACCGCGGCACCCGTGAGGGTCGCCAGCATCTCGCGGACGTTGGTCAGCTGGGCGTTGATGGAGTCGCGGCGGTTGGTCAGCGCGGCGAGCTCACGCTCGGACTCCGAACGGATCCGGTCGGCCTTGGCGTTGGCGTCGGCCACGATGTCCTCGGCCTGGCGCTGGGCGGTCTCCACCGTCTGGCGGGCCCGGCGCTCGGCGTCGGTGCGCAGCTTCTCGGCCTCCAGACGGAGCTGCTCCGCACGGTGCTCGATCTCCGCGAGGCGCTTCTCGGCCTTGGCCTGACGCGAGGCCAGGTCGCGCTCGGACTGCTCGCGGCGCTTCGCCAGGTTCGTCTCGAAGTCCGCGGCGGCCTGCGCGGCCTTGGCGCGGGTCTCCTCGAAGAGGGCGTCCGCCTCCTCGCGCTTGGACTGGGCGTCCCTCTGCGCCTCGGAGCGCAGCTGGGCGGCCTCGCTCTGGGCCTTCTCGACGATCCGGACGCCCTCGTCCTCCGCCTTCGCCTTGCGCTCGGCGGCGTACGCCTCGGCGTCGTTGCGCACCTGCTGGGCGGCCGACTCGGCGAGCTCGCGGTGCTGCTCCGCGGCGCGCCGGGCCTCCTCGCGCAGCTCCTTGGCCTCCTCCTCGGCGAGGCGGAGGATCTTCTCCACACGCGCGCCGAGACCCGCGTACGACGGCTCGGCGTCGTTGATCTGGGCCTGGGCGTTCTGCGTCTCGAGGTGGAGCTCTTCGATGCGCTTTTCCAGGGCGGTGATGCGGGCGAGAGCGCTGTCACGGTCGGAGACGAGCTTGGAGATACGTTCGTCCACCTGAGCGCGGTCGTATCCACGCCGCACAAGCTCGAAGCCGTAGGGGGAAGTGTCGCTCATGGGGTTCCTGTCGAATGAGACCGGTGAGGTGATAGGGGAATCCTAGGGGCCGAAGCGCTGAGTCATCGAGCGGATGCACGTTTGATACGTAAGATGACACCCCTTTTGAGTGGCACGCCGCCGGAAGCCTTGCCAAACCCATGGTCAAAGCCCCCACTCTACACGGGATTTCGCCCGATTTCGCTAGCTGTCGGCTGACTTGCCACCCGTACGGGCAGCGCCTGCCGCGGCCCCCGCCTTGACGCCGTTGTCCTTGCCGCCCGCCGGGGCTTCGAAGGACTCCAGGGCCTCCAGGACGTCCTGGACGCGCGAGATCTCCGCGTTGATGTCCTCGCGGCGCCGGACGAGGACCTCCAGCTCGCGCTTGCCCTCCTCGACGGTGCGCCGTGCCTCGCGCACCGCCTCGGCCTTCAGTTCCTCGGCCTCCTTCACGAGCGTGGCCTTCTTCTGCTCCGCCTCCTTCAGAAGACCCTCGGCCTTCTTCACGGCGGCGATCCGCACCTTGCCCGCCTCGGAGTTGGCCTCGGAGACGATCTCCTTCGCCTTGGCCTCCGCCTTCGCCAGCTGCTCCTCCGCGGCCTTGACCAGCGCGTCGCAGCGGTCACCGGCGGACTTCATGGTGTCCGCCGCCTCGCGCCGGGCCCGCTCGTGCAGCTCCTCGATCTCGCTGGTGAGGCGGTCACGCAGCTCCTCGGCGCGCTCCCGGATCTGCGTCGCGTCCCGGCGCGCGCCGACCAGCAGCTCGTCGGCGTCCGCACGGGCCTTCTCCACCAGCGAGTTGCCCTCGACCCGCGCCTCGGCCACCAGCCGCTCGGCCTCGCTGCGCGCCGCGCCCACCATGGTGTCCGCCTGCGACTCGGCGTCGGCCTTCGTCTTCAGCGCCTGCTGCTGCGCCTCGGCGAGCAGCTTGTCCGCCTCGGCGGCGGTCTCCGTGATGAGCGTGTCGACCTGCTCGGCCGCCTCCGAACGCCGCTTGTTGGCCTCCTTGCGGGCCTCGTCCAGCGTCCGCTCGGCCTCCTCGCGCGCACCGGACACCAGCCGCTCCGCCTCCGACTCCGCGTCGGACCTGACCCGCTCGGCCTCCCGCCGGATCCGCTCCGCGTGCTGCTGCGCCGACCCCACCGTCTCCGCGGCCTCGGCGCGCAGCCGCTCCGCGTCGCCGGTGGCGTCCGCGATCAGCTTCTCCGCCTTGGCGGCCGACTCCGACCGCACCCGCTCGGCCTCGGCGACCGTCTCGGTGCGCAGCCGGTCGGTCTCCGCGACGGTCTCCTCGGTGAGCCGCTCCGCCTCGCCGCGCGCCTCGGTGATGAGCGTGTCCGCCTGCCTCGCCGCGTCCGAACGGATCCGGTTGGCGTCCTCACGGGCCTCCGCCCGGGTGCGCGCCGCGACCTGCTCGGCCTCGGCGACCGCGTCGGACGCCTCGGTGCGCAGCCGCTGCGCGTGCTCGGAGACCTCGGAGCGGATCCGGTCCGCCTCCGTGATCGCCTCCGACACCGTGCGCTCCGCGAGGGACTTGGCCTCCTCGGCCTCCTCCTGCGCCTCGCGCCGCAGCCGGCCCGCGTCCTCGCCGGCCCGCTCCCGCTCCGCGTAGGCGTCGGCGCGGACCCGGTCCGCCTCCTCCTCGGCCTCCGTGCGGGTGCGCTCCGCCGCGTGCTCGGCGGCGCTGCGCAGCCCGGCGATCTCCTCCTGCGCCTGCTCGTGCAGTCCCGCGACGGAGTCCCGCACCTGCTGGGCGTGGAGCTCGGACGCCGACACCATCTCCGTGGCGCGCCGGTCCGCCTCCTCGACCAGCCGTACGGCCTCGGCCTGCGCCTCCTCCACGCGGGTGCGCGCCGCCGACAGCAGCTCCTCGCTCTGCTCGCGGGCCCGCTCGCGCTCCTGGTCGGCCTCCTCGCGAGCCGCGCCGAGCAGCTCCTCCGCCTCCCGGCGCCGCCGGGCCGCCTCCTCCTGCGCGGCGGCCAGCGTCTCGGAGGCCTCCGTGCCGATCCGCTCGGCGGCCGCCTGGGCCTCCGCGCGCATCCGGTCCGCGCTGTCCTGCGCCTCCGACTTGAGCCGCTCCGCCTCGGCCGCGGCCTCCGACCGCAGCCGCACGGCGACGGCCTCGCCCTCCGCCCGGGACGCCGACGCGTCCGCCGCGGCCTCGGTGCGCAGCCGCTCGGCCTCCTGCTCGGCCTGCTGCTGGAGCGTACGGATCCGCTCGGCGGCCTCGGTGCGCAGCCGTTCGGCCTCCTCGGTCGCCTCGCGGCGGATCCGGTCGGCCTCCTCGCGCGCGTCGCTCAGCGCCTGCTCGGCCGCGGCGAGCCGCTCCTCGGCGTCGGCGTGCAGCCGGGTCAGCTCCTCGGCGGCCTCCGCGCGACGGGTCTCGACGGCCCGCTCGGTCTCCTCGCGCAGCTCGCGCGCGGCCCGCTCGGCGTCCTCCTTGAGCGCGTCGGCCTGCTCCACGGCCTCCGCACGGTGCCGCTCGGCCTCCTTGCGGGTGCGCTCCAGGGTCTCCTCGGCCTGCCGGCGCAGCGTCGTGGCGCGCTCGATGGCCTCCGTGCGGACCTTCTCGCTGTCCGTCTGCGCGGTGGAGCGCAGCTCGTCGGCGTCCGCCTTGGCCTTGGCGAGCAGCTCCTCGGCGGACTTGGCCGCCTCCTCGATCTGCGCCACGGCCTCCTTGCGGGCCTCCGCGCGGATCTTCTCGCCCTCGGCGACCGCGTCGGCACGCAGCTGCTCGGCCTCGCCGCGCAGCCGGCGCGCCTCCTCCTGCAGCTCGACCGTCTTGGCGCGGTACTCCTTGGTGTCGTCCTTCGCCGCGCCCTTGAGCTGCTCGGCGATGTCGTGCGCCTCCGCGCGCAGCCGGTCCGCCTCGGCCTCGGCCTCCCGGCGGATCCGCTCCGCCTCCTCGGCCGCGGCGCGCGTGGTCCGCTTGGCCTCCTCGGAGGCCTTGTTGAGCACGTCCTCGGCGGTCTTGGCCGCCTTGGACAGCTGGGTGGCGGACTCCTCCGCGGTGAGCGCGCGGGCCTTCTCCACGGCCTCCGCGACGATCTTCTCGGCCTCCGCGCGGGCGTCGGCGACCAGCTGCTCGGCGTCCGCCTTGGTGGCCTCCGCCTCCTTGGTCGCCTCGCCGACCAGCCGCGCCACCTGCTCCTTGGCGGTGCGCGTGCGCGTCTCGTTGGCGGCCTCGGCGGACGCGAGCGCCTTGGCGGCGGCCTCCTTCGCCTCGGCGAGGACCTTCTCGGCCTCGGAGCGCGCCTCGCGCAGCGCGGTCTCCGCCTCGGCGATCCGCTCCTCGGCGGCCCGGCTCAGCTCCTGCGCCCGGCGGCGCGCCGACTCCGACTCGGTGGCCGTGGAGGTGCGCAGCCGCTCGGCGTGCTCGGTGGCCTCCTGCGCCTGCGTGGAGGCGGCGTTCAGCAGCCGCTCGGCGTCCGCGCGGGCGCGGCGCAGCAGCTGCTCGGCCTCGCTGCGGGCCGCCTCCGCCTCGCTCTGCAGCCGGCGGCGGGCCTCGGAGGTCAGCCGCTCGGCCTCCTCGCGGGCGGCGGCCAGGGCCTGTTCCCGCTCGGCGCGGGTCTCCTCCATCAGGCGGCGGGCCTGCTCCTCGGTGCGGGCCCGCAGCTGCTCCGCCCACGCCACGTTCTCGTTGACGTGCGACTCGACGGTCCGGCGGCGCTCCGCCAGCTCCTGGTCGAGCTGCTGGCGCCGGGTCACCGCCTCCTGGTGCAGCTCCGCCTGGAGACGGGCGGCCTGCTCGGCGTGCTCCTGGAGGATGCGCTGGGTCTGGGCGCGGGCCTGGCTCAGCTCCCGCTCGGCGTCCGCGCGGATCTGGTCGGCCTGCATCTGCGCGTTGCGGAGCAACTGCTCGGCCTGGTAGCCGATGTCGCCGCCGTCGTAGGCGGGCCGGGACATGATGGTGCGCCGCGCCTCGTGCAGCTTGGCGCGCAGCACCTCGACCTGGTAGCCGAGGTCCTCGGCGTGCTGGATCGCCTTTTCCCGCTCGGTCTTCAGCCGTTTCATCTCGGCTTCGAACCGAGAGAGGTGGTCGACGTCAGCCGCCGGCTCTCGCTCCTGGCTCTCGTAGCCCCGCACTGCGCGGTCCCATCCGTCCCCTGGTCGCAAGTCTGGCCGAGCCCCGTCCATCCCGAACGGAGCCCCCGGGGAATGGTGTCAGATCAACGGCGGAGCATGGGCTGCCGCCCCGCGCTCGCCCCCCGCCACCCGGACCCCGGCGATCCCGTCGCCGAACACGACGGGACTCGGTCACCACGCTTTCAGCGGCGACCAGACCCAACCCTACCGGCCCCTATGTACGTGGGTCAGTGCTCGGACGACTCAACGGGCGCGGAAGTGACCAGTTCTGTCAGTACGCCGTGGCAGTCCTTCGGGTGCAGGAAGGTGATCCGTGACCCCATGGAACCGCGCCGGGGCTCTTCGTACAGAACGCGTACGCCCTTCTCCTTGATGCCGGCCGCCTCCGCGTCGACGTCCGCCGTGCCGAAAGCGATGTGGTGGACGCCCTCGCCGTTCTTCGCGAGCCACTTGGCGACGGTGGAGTCCTCGCGGGTCGGCTCGAGGAGCTGCAGGTAGGAGGCCCCGCCGTCGGAAGTCTCGTTGATCTTGAGCATGGCCTCACGGACGCCCTGCTCCTCGTTGACCTCCGAGTGGAACACCTCGAAGCCGTAGGTGGAGCGGTAGAACTCCACGGTCCTGTCGAGGTCGAAGCAGGCGATCCCGATGTGGTCGATTCGCGTCAGCATGGAACCAGTGCAGCGCCCGCGCGACGGTTACGCAACGTGCGCGCGATCACACCGAAAGGCCGATGACGGGGTCCACCGCGCGTCAGTACATTCGAAGTAAACCCTCGTTCACTCCTCGGCTGTGCAGCCGGAAGGGGACCGCAGCTCATGACTTCCGCATCATCTGCAACATCCGCAACGAACGGCACGACATCCGTCATCGTCGCGGGCGCCCGCACCCCGATGGGTCGGCTGCTCGGTTCGCTGAAGTCGTTCTCCGGAGCCGACCTCGGCGGCTTCGCGATCAAGGCCGCCCTCGACCGTGCGGGGATCGGCGGCGACCAGGTCCAGTACGTGATCATGGGGCAGGTGCTCCAGGCCGGGGCGGGGCAGATCCCGGCCCGCCAGGCCGCCGTGAAGGCCGGCATCCCGATGAACGTCCCGGCGCTCACCGTCAACAAGGTGTGCCTCTCCGGCCTCGACGCCATCGCGCTGGCCGACCAGCTCATCCGCGCGGGCGAGTTCGACGTGGTCGTGGCCGGCGGCCAGGAGTCCATGACCAACGCGCCGCACCTGCTGCCGAAGTCCCGCGAGGGCTACAAGTACGGCGCGGTGCAGATGCTCGACGCCATGGCGCACGACGGCCTGACCGACTCCTTCGAGGGCATCGCCATGGGCGAGTCCACGGAGAGGCACAACACCCGCCTCGGCATCGGCCGCGCCGAGCAGGACGAGATCGCCGCCCTGTCCCACCAGCGGGCCGCCGCCGCGCAGAAGAACGGCGTCTTCGAGGCCGAGATCACCCCGGTCGAGATCCCGCAGCGCAAGGGCGACCCGGTGCTCTTCAGCAAGGACGAGGGCATCCGCGGGGACACCACCGCCGAGTCCCTCGGCAAGCTGCGCCCGGCGTTCGCCAAGGACGGCACCATCACCGCCGGTTCGTCCTCACAGATCTCCGACGGCGCCGCGGCCGTGGTCGTGATGAGCAAGGCCAAGGCGCAGGAGCTGGGCCTGGAGTGGATCGCCGAGATCGGCGCCCACGGCAACGTGGCCGGCCCCGACAACTCGCTCCAGTCGCAGCCGTCGAACGCCATCCTGCACGCCCTCAAGAAGGAGGGCCTGGAGGTCTCCGACCTCGACCTGATCGAGATCAACGAGGCCTTCGCGGCGGTCGCCGTGCAGTCAATGAAGGACCTGGGCGTTTCCGCCGAAAAGGTGAACGTCAACGGTGGCGCCATCGCGCTCGGTCACCCGATCGGGATGTCCGGCGCCCGGCTGGTGCTGCACCTGGCGCTGGAGCTGAAGCGGCGCGGCGGCGGTGTCGGCGCCGCGGCGCTGTGCGGTGGCGGCGGCCAGGGTGACGCGCTCATCGTGCGGGTACCCAAGGCCTGACCCGGTTGTTGCCGACTTTCCTCACGTGAACGGAGCTGTGATGCAGGACGTCTCCACTCTGGTGGCCCAGGCCAGAGAGGGCAGGCCACGGGCCGTGGCCCGTTTGATCTCCCTGGTGGAGGGGGCGTCACCGCAGCTCAGGGAGGTCATGGCGGCCCTCGCGCCGCTCACCGGCAACGCCTACGTGGTCGGCCTCACCGGGTCCCCCGGCGTCGGCAAGTCGACGTCCACCTCGGCGCTGGTGACCGCGTACCGCAAACAGGGCAAGCGGGTCGGCGTCCTGGCTGTCGACCCGTCCTCCCCCTTCTCCGGGGGCGCCCTGCTGGGTGACCGCGTCCGGATGTCGGAGCACGCCTCCGACCCGGGCGTCTACATCCGTTCCATGGCCACCCGCGGCCACCTGGGCGGCCTCGCCTGGGCCGCGCCGCAGGCCATCCGCGTCCTGGACGCGGCCGGCTGCGACGTGGTCCTGGTCGAGACGGTGGGCGTCGGCCAGTCGGAGGTGGAGATCGCCTCCCAGGCCGACACCTCCGTGGTCCTGCTGGCCCCCGGCATGGGCGACGGCATCCAGGCCGCCAAGGCCGGAATCCTGGAGATCGGCGACGTCTACGTCGTCAACAAGGCCGACCGCGACGGCGCCGACGCCACCGCCCGCGAGCTGAACCACATGCTGGGCCTCGGCGAGTCCCGCGGCCCCGGCGACTGGCGCCCCCCGATCGTCAAGACGGTCGCCGCCCGCCAGGAGGGCGTCGACGAGGTCGTCGAGGCGCTGGAGAAGCACCGCGCCTGGATGGAGGAGCGCGGCGTCCTCGCGGAACGCCGCCTGGCCCGCGCCGCCCGCGAGGTCGAGACCATCGCCGTCACCGCCCTCCGCGAACGCATCGGCGACCTCCACGGCGACCGCCGCCTCGGCGCACTCGCCGAGCGCATCATCGCGGGGGATCTTGATCCGTACCGGGCGGCGGACGAACTGGTCGAGGGGCTGACGGGCAGCTGACCGCCCCTCCCTTCCCGCCCCGGGGCTCGGCCCCGGACCCCGCTCCTCAAACGCCGCAGGTGCCGATTCTCAGTCCGTCCGGCGATTGAGGACGAGGCCCGCCAGGGCCGGAGGGGGGTGGGGCGCAGCCTCAGGGACCGTCAGTCGTCGTCGGAGTCGTCGTCGCGGTCGGCCGTGACGGACGCCGTCCTCGGATCGACGTTCCAGTCCCGCTCGTCCCCGCCGGAGGCGCGCGTCTCCGCCTCCCAGCCCCGGTCGTCGCCGTCGTCGTCCAGGTCGACGGAGACGACCGTGCCCTGGGACGCGGCGGCCTTCGCGGCCTGTTCGGCCGTCACCGTGGCGTTCTTCAGCGCGGCGCGCGCCTCCGCGGCGTCGTCCTCGTCGTCCTTCTGGGCGTCCAGCACCTTGCCGCTGTCCGGGTCGATCCTGACGCTGTGCCAGGTGTCGCCCCTGCCGAGGACGTCGATCTCCCAGGAGCCGTCGTCCAGTTCGGCGGAGACCGCCGTGCCCGGGGTGTGCTTCAGCGCGGCGGCGATGGCCTCGGCGGCGGTCACCTCGCCGGGGGCGGCGGCACGGGCAGCGTCGTCGCTGTCGTCGTCGCGGTCGTCGGAGCCGTCGTCGGCGCGGTCGTCGCGCTCGTCCCTGTCGTCGTCCGTCCGCGTCACCGACGCCGTGTCGTCGTCGTCCCCCGCGACCGCGAGGGCCGTCGCCGTGCCTCCGCCCACCAGAGCCGCGGCCGTGACGACGGCGATCACGATGTTGCGCTTCATGTGCGTTCCTCCCGAGTCGGTGTGCTTCGCGCTGTACGACATCAATGTCGCCGACCGACGCTGAGCGGAAGCTGAAGCAGCCTGAAGTGATCTTCAGCTTCCCTTTGCGACCCTGGACCGCATGCGCCCACCCGTCTCCCACCACCGCCCTGATGGAGGCGCTTCGCGCCGCCCCTTTCGACTCCTGATCGTCGAGGACGAAAAGCGCCTCGCCCTCTCCCTCGCCAGGGGCCTCACCGCCGAGGGGTACGCGGTCGACGTCGTGCACGACGGCCGGGAAGGGCTGGACCGGGCCACGACGGAACCGTACGACCTGGTGATCCTCGACATCATGCTGCCCGGCCTCAACGGCTACCGGGTGTGCGCCGCCCTGCGCGCCGCCGGGCACGAGGTGCCGATCCTGATGCTCACCGCCAAGGACGGCGAGTACGACGAGGCCGAGGGCCTGGACACCGGCGCCGACGACTACCTCACCAAGCCGTTCTCCTACGTGGTGCTCGTCGCCCGGGTGAAGGCGCTGCTGCGCCGCCGGAGGGCCGCGGGCGCGTCCCCGGTCCATGTGCACGGCGACCTGAAGGTGGACACCGCCGCCCGCCGGGTGTGGCTCGGCGACGACGAGACCGAGCTGACGGCCAAGGAGTTCTCGGTCCTCGAACACCTGGTGCTGCGGGCCGGCGAGGTGGTGTCCAAGGCCGACATCCTCGAGCACGTCTGGGACTTCGCCTACGAGGGCGACCCCAACATCGTCGAGGTCTACGTCAGCGCCCTGCGCCGCAAACTGCGCGCGGACCTCATCCGCACGGTGCGCGGCGCCGGCTACCGGCTGGAGACGGCGCCGTGAGCCGGCTGTTCGGCTCGGTCCGCTCCCGGGCGACGCTCGGCGCCACGCTCGTCGTCGCCGTGGCCCTCGTCGCCGCCGGCACCGCCCTCCTGCTGTCCCTGCGCGCCAACCTGACCGGCGAGGCGGGCACCCGGGCGGAGCGCTCCGCGCAGGCCGTCGCCTCCGAACTGGCCGCCCGTACGCCCCTCGACAAGCTCTCCGGCCTCGGCGCCGAGGACACCCCCGTGCAGATCACCGACGAGGACGGCGTCCTGCTCGCCGTCTCCGAGGACCTGGAGCGGATCACCGGGACGGGCACCGCCGAGGTGACACCCGCGCCGACCCGGCCCGGCGCGGACGACGACCGCGACGACGACGGCGACGACGACCGGGACGACGACGGCGGTGACGACGACTCCGGCCGCTCGGACGACGACGAGTCCCTCGCCCCCGGCGAGATCGCGCAGAGGGCGAGCTTCACCAACGGCACCGCCACCATCGACGGCGACACCGAGGACTACCGCTTCGCCGCCGTGGAGGTGGAGACCCCCGACCGGGGCCGCCTCACCGTCCACGCGGGCTCCCCGCTGGCCGCCGAGCACAGCGCCGTGGGCACCGCGCTGACCTCCATGCTCATCGGCTTCCCGCTGCTGCTCGGCGTCGTCGCCTCGGTGACCTGGCTGGTCACCGGGCGGGCCCTGCGCCCGGTCGAGGGCATCCGCCGGGAGATGGCCGCGATCACCGCCTCCGAGGACCTGGGCCGCCGGGTCCCCGAACCGGCGACGCACGACGAGATCGCCCGGCTGGCCCGGACCACCAACGCCACGCTCGCCGCCCTGGAGACCTCCGTGGAGCGGCAGCGCAGGTTCGTCGCCGACGCCTCGCACGAGCTGCGCAGCCCCATCGCCTCCCTGCGCACCCAGCTGGAGGTCGCGGCGGCCCACCCCGGACTGCTCGACCTGGACGGCGCCGTCGAGGACACCGTGCGGCTGCAGAACCTCGCCGCCGACCTGCTGCTGCTCGCCCGGCTGGACGCGGGGGAGCGGCCCGCCGACACCCGGGTGGACCTGGCCGCGCTGGCCCGCGAGGAGGCCGCGGGGCGCGAGGGCGTCACGGTGGAGGCGGAGCCCGTCGAGGTCTCCGGGTCGCGCGGTCAGCTCGGGCGGGTGCTCGCCAACCTGCTGGACAACGCGGAGCGGCACGCCCGTGAGCGGATCACGGTGACCGTGCGCCGGGAGAACGGCTGGGCCGTGGTGGGCGTCGCCGACGACGGCGAGGGTGTGGCCGAGGCGGACCGCGAGCGGATCTTCGAGCGGTTCGTACGGCTGGACGCGGCGCGCAGCCGGGACGACGGCGGGGCCGGGCTGGGCCTGGCCATCGCGCGGGACGTGGCCGTACGGCACGGCGGCACGCTCACCGCGGGCGCGGCGCCGGCGGGCGGAGCCCTCTTCGCGCTCCGCCTGCCGCTCGCCGGCGCGGACCGGGGGACGCCCCCGCAGTAGGGGACGTCGGGGGGAACGTCAGAGGCGTCCCCGCTGCCCCCGCAGGTGCTCCGCGATGGGCTTGAGGGCCTTGTCGAGCTCGATCAGCGCCTCGGGGGGGAGCAGGTCGATGAAGTGCCGGCGCACCGACGCCACGTGGTGCGGGGCGACCTTCTGCATCGTCTCCATGCCGTGGTCGGTGAGGACGGCGTAGAGGCCGCGGCGGTCGGACTCGCAGTTCTCCCGGCGGACCAGGTGGGCGTTCTCCATCCGGGTGATCTGGTGGGAGAGGCGGCTCTTGGACTGCATCGTGGCGGAGGCGAGGTCGCTCATCCGCATCCGCCGGTCCTCCGATTCGGACAGGTTCACCAGGATCTCGTAGTCGTTCATTGTCAGGCCGAACGGCTGCAGATCCTTCTCGAGCTGGTAGGTCAGCAGCTTGTTGACCTCCAGGTGGGTGCGCCAGGCGCACTGCTCCGTATGGGTCAGCCAGCGGGTGGCCGTCTCGGTCTCCATGAATGAAGTCTACCTAAGGAAGTTGAAAGGCGAACTAATAGGGCTTCCGGGTGACATCACGTGCAGGCGTTCGATGTCACCGCCCGCACATTACCGCTCACAGCCCGAAGCGACGCTGGAGGTCTCCCAGCTGTCCGGGAAGGCGCGGTCCGCTTCCGGCCGGTCCGGACCCGCCCGGTCCGCCCCCTCCGGGTACCCCGGGCTCCTGCGGAGGCGCCCCCGTGGCCTGCTCCGTCATCAGCGCCTCGGACGACTGCAGCAGCACCGTGCCCGCCCCGACGAACTCGAACTGGTGCTCCTCGCCGGAGGCCCCGCCCAGGCCCGTCATCGCACGTAGACCGCCCAGCAGGCCGGTCATGTAGCCGTGGTCGTAGTGGTGGCACGGGGACGGGCAGTCCGCCCATCCGACCAGCGCCTGCGGGTCCACCCTGATCGGGGGTTCCATGAACACCACCGGACCGTTGGATGCCGCCACGAACTTTCCGGTTCCGATCAGTGTCAGGAAACCTGGCACGATCGACTGCTTCAGTGACAAGCTTGGCTGAAAAGCGAGCAAGTTGCCCGAGCGAATGGTCAGATTGCCATCGTCCAAGTCGTAGGAATTGACGTCGAAGGCCCGGTCGGCGAGGAGCATCCTGCCCGAGCCCTCCGCCACGACCCAGTCGGATGCGTGCAGTGGCGAATGGAACGAGGTACGGACAAGTCGGTCGAGTCGCCCGTGCCCGATGCCGTTGAACTCGACGGCGCCGTAGTAGGCGATCATCTTCCCCTTCTGCAGGAACCACTGGGTCCCCTTGAGCTCCACGCAGAAGGTGTAGTCGTTGACGTTGTCGTCGGAGGGCAGCGTCGTCGGGTCGAAGACCGCCGGCCCGGCGCCGGGCGTTCCGTACGTGCTCACAGCTTCTCCTCCGAGGCCTGGACGTAGACCGCGCCGCTGCCGCTCAGCTCCAGCTGGAAGGCCTCTCCGGAGCCGCGTCCCACCATGTCCCGCCAGCCGAGCGCCGTCGACAGCTTGTTGCGCACGTCGCCGTGGTGGGCGACGTACGCCTGCGGGTCGACGCGCACCGGGTGCTGCGGGGTGATCGGCACCTCGATCACCCCGCCGTGGGCCATCACGGCGACCGCGCCGTGCCCCTTGAGGGTGGTGGTGAACAGGCCCTGACCGGAGACCTGACCCCGGACCATGCCCATCACCCCGCCCTGCGAGCCCAGGAACACCGTGCCCTGCTCCAGCGTCCCCTCGAAGGCCAGCAGCCGGTCCGCCTCGACGTACAGGGTGTCCCCGGAAAGGTGGATCACCTGGATGTGGTGGCCGCCGTGCCCGAACAGCACCGTGCCGTCGCCCTCGACGGTCATCAGGGGCGTGTCCTCGTTCGCCACGCGCCGGCCGATCATCGACATCACCCCGCCCCGGCCGCCGCGCAGGTTCGGGGTGAAGCTGACCTCGCCCTTGTAGGCGAGCATCGCGCCGCGCTGGCTGAACAGCCGCCGGCCGGGGGCGACGGTCGCCTCGATCATCTTGGAGTTGATCTCCCGGAAGCCCATGTCAGACGTCTCCCGCGATCGTGTTGCGCTCACTGGGCTGGACGTAGACCACCCCGTCGCCCTCGAAGCGGATCTGGAAGGCCTCGCCGCCGCCCTCGCCCATCAGCGTGCGGAAGGTCACGCCCGACTGGAACGACTGCCGCAGGCTGCCCCGGTGCGCGACGTACGCGCCCGGGTCGACCGTCAGCGGGTACTGCGGGCTGACCCGCAGCAGCACGGCGGGGCCGTCCGACATGATCGCGGCCTGGCCGTGCCCCTCGATGGTGGTCGTGAACAGTCCGTTGCCCTGGGAGGCGCCGCGCAGGCCGGTGAAGGCGGTGCCCGTGCGCAGACCGCCGTCGGTCGCCAGCAGGTTGCTGGACTCGACGTACAGCTTCTCCCCGGTCAGGGCCACCAGGTTGATCTCGGAGGCGCGGTCGGCGAAGAAGCAGGTGCCATGGCCCTTCACCTCCATGAGCGTCATCTGCTCGCCCGTGAGCCGCCGGGTCACCATCCCCCGGACGCCCTCGCCGCCACCCGTGAGCTTCTTGAAGGCCATCTGCCCGTCGTACGCGACCATGGAGCCGTTCTTCGCCTTCACGGCGTCCCCGGTCATGTCGACGGCGAGCACCTTGCTGCTCTGAAGTCGGAACATCGCCACGCTGCGACGGTAACCGCCGCCGGACCCCGCCGACAGGCCCCGAAGGGGGGACCGGACCCTGATCCGGCCCTCATCCGACCCGTACGGACGCACCCGGACCCCTACGGGCCCGCCCCCGACCCCCTGCGGTGATCACTCACCGGGTTTGTCACAATGGACGCGCTTGTGCGCGCGTTCACAAGCCAACCGCACCATCGACACCGACGTCTCTCCCACCCGAAGGTGACCCGTGGACATCAAGACCGCCTCCGCACTCCGACGCCTCCGCCTGGTCTCGGGCCCCGAAGCGATCTCGTTCCTGCTGCTGCTCGTCTGCTCGGTCCTGAAGCGGACCACCGAGTTCAACGCCGTGCCGGTCATGGGCGCGGTCCACGGCTTCCTCTTCGTCCTCTACGCGATCTTCTGGGCCGACGCCTGGAACCGGGCGAAGTGGTCGCTGGGCACCGCGGCCTACTACTTCGTCATGTCGGTCCTGCCGGCCGGCGGCTTCTTCGCCGAGCGGCGGCTCAAGCGCGAGACCGAGGACGCGGTGATCGCGACGCGCGCCCGCAAGGAAGGGACCGTGAACGCGTGATCGTCGCCTTCTCCGTGACGCCGCTGGGCGTCGGCGAGGACGTGGGGGAGTACGTCGCCGACGCCGTCCGGGTGGTCCGCGAGTCCGGGCTGCCGAACCGCACCGACGCGATGTTCACCTCGGTCGAGGGGGAGTGGGACGAGGTCATGGACGTGGTGAAGCGCGCCGTGGCCGCCGTGGAAGCGCGTGCGCCGCGCGTCTCGCTGGTCCTCAAGGCGGACATCCGCCCGGGCGTGGTGGACGGCCTGACGTCCAAGGTGGAGACCGTCGAGCGCCACCTGGCCGACTGACGGGTGCCGGTCGCCCTGTCCCGCCGTCCGCCTCGCCGGACCGAAGGGCGAGACAGGGCTGACCGGCATCTGACCCGCCGGTAGGGTCTGGTCCGTGCCGAAGCCGCTCAGTCTCTCGTTCGATCCCATCGCCCGTGCCGACGAGCTCTGGAAGCAGCGCTGGGGAAGCGTGCCGTCGATGGCCGCGATCACCTCGATCATGCGGGCCCACCAGATCCTGCTCGCCCAGGTCGACGCCGTGGTCAAGCCCTACGGGCTCACGTTCGCACGGTACGAGGCGCTGGTCCTGCTGACCTTCTCCAAGTCCGGCGAGCTGCCGATGTCCAAGATCGGCGAGCGGCTCATGGTGCATCCGACGTCGGTGACCAACACCGTGGACCGGCTGGTCAGGTCGGGTCTGGTGGCCAAGCGCCCCAACCCCAACGACGGCCGCGGCACGCTCGCGTCCATCACCGACAAGGGCCGTGAGGTGGTCGAGTCGGCGACCCGCGACCTGATGGCGATGGACTTCGGCCTGAGCGCCTACGACGCGGAGGAGTGCGTCGAACTCTTCGCCATCCTCCGCCCCCTCCGCCTGGCGGCGGGGGACTTCCAGGAGGGGTGACCCCGGGGCCCGTGCACCGCCGTGCGGGAGTGACGAGGGGCACGCGACCCGGCCCCGGAGCGCGGGGAGCGGCCCGTTAGGCTCGACGGCATGAAGAAGAGCGTGCTGACCCGCTACCGGGTCATGGCCTACGTCACCGGTGTCCTCCTCGTCGCGCTGACGCTGGGCATGATCGGCAAGTACGTGCTCGACATGGGCGGCGCGGCCGACTTCACCCAGGTGGTCAGCATCGCTCACGGCTGGCTCTACGTCGTCTACCTGATCTTCGCCTTCGACCTCGGTTCCAAGGCGAAGTGGCCGGTCAAGAAGCAGCTCTGGGTGCTGCTCGCCGGCACCGTCCCCACCGCCGCGTTCTTCGTCGAGCGCGGGATCAGCCGCGAGCTGGCGGCCTCCGTCGAGGACGGGACCCCCGAGGCCGCCAAGGCCTGACGCCCCGCGTCGCACCGCCGTACGGACGAGCGTGCGGCGGTCTGCCATCGACATTTACTTGGACGTCCTAGTAAATTCGAGGGTATGGACGCTGACGCCATCGAGGAGGGCCGCCGTCGCTGGCAGGCCCGGTACGACGCCGCGCGCAAGCGCGACGCGGATTTCACCACGCTCTCCGGCGACCCCGTGGAGCCGGTGTACGGGCCGCGGCCCGGGGACCGCTACGACGGGTTCGAGCGGATCGGCTGGCCGGGGGAGTACCCGTTCACCCGCGGGCTGTACCCGACCGGCTACCGGGGGCGGACGTGGACCATCCGGCAGTTCGCCGGGTTCGGGAACGCCGAGCAGACCAACGAGCGCTACAAGATGATCCTCGGCAACGGCGGAGGCGGCCTGTCCGTCGCCTTCGACATGCCGACGCTCATGGGCCGCGACTCCGACGACCCCCGCTCGCTGGGCGAGGTCGGCCACTGCGGGGTGGCCATCGACTCGGCGGCCGACATGGAGGTCCTGTTCAAGGACATCCCTCTCGGCGACGTCACCACGTCGATGACCATCAGCGGGCCCGCCGTGCCCGTCTTCTGCATGTACCTCGTCGCCGCCGAGCGCCAGGGCGTCGACCCGGGCGTGCTGAACGGCACGCTGCAGACGGACATCTTCAAGGAGTACATCGCGCAGAAGGAGTGGCTCTTCCAGCCGGAGCCCCATCTGCGCCTCATCGGCGACCTGATGGAGTACACCAGCGCGCGCATCCCCGCGTACAAGCCGCTGTCGGTCTCCGGCTACCACATCCGCGAGGCCGGGGCGACGGCCGCGCAGGAGCTGGCGTACACGCTCGCCGACGGTTTCGGGTACGTCGAGCTGGGGCTCAGCCGCGGACTGGACGTCGACGTCTTCGCGCCGGGCCTGTCCTTCTTCTTCGACGCGCACGTCGACTTCTTCGAGGAGATCGCCAAGTTCCGCGCCGCGCGCCGCATCTGGGCGCGCTGGATGCGGGACGTCTACGGCGCGAAGAGCGAGAAGGCGCAGTGGCTGCGGTTCCACACCCAGACCGCCGGGGTCTCGCTCACCGCGCAGCAGCCGTACAACAACGTGGTGCGGACCGCCGTCGAGGCGCTCGCGGCGGTGCTCGGCGGGACGAACTCCCTCCACACCAACGCCCTCGACGAGACCCTCGCGCTCCCCAGCGAGCAGGCCGCCGAGATCGCCCTGCGCACCCAGCAGGTGCTGATGGAGGAGACCGGCGTCGCCAACGTCGCCGACCCGCTGGGCGGTTCCTGGTACGTCGAGCAGCTCACCGACCGCATCGAGGCGGACGCGGAGAAGATCTTCGAGCAGATCAAGGAGCGGGGCCTGCGGGCCCACCCGGACGGCGAGCACCCCATCGGGCCGATCACCTCCGGCATCCTGCGCGGCATCGAGGACGGCTGGTTCACCGGCGAGATCGCCGAGTCGGCCTTCCGCTACCAGCAGTCGCTGGAGAAGGGCGACAAGAAGGTCGTCGGCGTCAACGTCCACACCGGCTCCGTCACCGGCGACCTGGAGATCCTGCGGGTCAGCCACGAGGTGGAGCGCGAGCAGGTCCGCCTGCTGGGCGAGCGCAAGGCCGGACGCGACGACGCGGAGGTGCGCGGCGCGCTCGACGCCATGGTCGAGGCGGCCCGCTCCGGCGCCAACATGATCGAGCCGATGCTCGACGCCGTACGCGCCGAGGCGACGCTGGGCGAGATCTGTGACGCCCTGCGCGACGAGTGGGGCGTCTACACGGAGCCCGCCGGGTTCTGACCCGTCCTGGACGACGCGCCTCCGCCCCGGCGGGCCTCCCGCCCGCCGGGGCGGAGGCGCGTGCGCGGCCGGCCGGGCGACCGCCGCGTCCGGCGCCCGCGGCGGCTCAGCGGGCGCCCGCCGCCAGCCCCGACAGCAGCACCCGGGTCAGCCCGCGCACCCACTCCTCGTCGGCCGGCTGGTTGCTGACCAGGGTCCGGTGCACCACCGACCCCGCCACCATGTCGAAGATCAGGTCGGCCGTGCGGGCGGAGCGGACCGCGTCGGGCTCCGGCGGCAGCTCGCCGCGCTCCTGGGCGCGGGCGCGGCCCGCGGTCACCAGCCGCTTCTGGCGGTCCACGATCGAGGCGCGGATCCGCTCGCGCAGCGCCTCGTCACGGGTGGCCTCGGCGACCACCGCCATCAGCCCGCTGCGCGCCTCCGGACGGTCCAGGATCGCGGCGAACTGGAGCACCACGCCCTCGATGTCGGCGGCCAGCGAGCCGCGGTCGGGCAGGGTCAGTTCGTCGAAGAGCTCCGCGACGGCGTCCACGACGAGTTCGTTCTTGCCCGCCCAGCGCCGGTACAGCGTCGTCTTGGCCACCCCGGCGCGCACCGCGACGTCCGAGAGCGTGAGCTTGGACCACCCCAGGTCCACCAGCGCCTGCCGGGTCGCGGCGAGGATCGCGGCGTCGGCCGTGACGCTGCGCGGACGCCCGGTGCGACCGGCTGGGGTGCGGCTCTGCATGGCACGACGATAACGGCGGACCCCGTACGTCGGTGCGTGAGGGAGATCACCGGAGCACCCTGTTCAGCGGACCCCGGCCGGTATTACGCTACGACCCGTAGCGAAAGCACGCGTGACCGGCGTGCCCGAACGACGACCACCGCGCCGGGTGGGGACCCGGCGCACCCGCACCACACGTACGCCTGGGTTTCCCGGGGGCTTTTCACACTCACGCGGAGTACGGGGGAGGATAGGCGCATGCAGCCACGGAACATGTCCATGAGCGGAGTCGTCGACCTCGCCGCGGTGAAGGCGGCCCAGGAGGCCAAGGCGAAGGCGGAGCAGGCGCGCGCCGAAGCGGCCCGGAGGGGCGGCACGGGCGCCGTCTCGCCCGCCGATCTCGTCATCGACGTCGACGAGGCCGGATTCGAGAGCGACGTCCTGCAGCGCTCCACCGAGGTCCCGGTCGTCATCGACTTCTGGGCCGAGTGGTGCGAGCCCTGCAAGCAGCTGAGCCCCGTCCTGGAGCGGCTCGCCGTCGAGTACAACGGCCGTTTCCTCCTCGCCAAGATCGACGTCGACGCCAACCAGATGCTGATGCAGCAGTTCGGCATCCAGGGCATCCCCGCCGTCTTCGCGGTGGTGGCCGGCCAGGCCCTGCCGCTCTTCCAGGGCGCCGCGGGCGAGGCGCAGATCCGCCAGACCCTGGACCAGCTCGTACAGGTCGCCGAGCAGCGCTTCGGCCTGACCGGGCTGACCGTCGACCCCGAGGCCGAGCCGGGCGGCGGCGCGGCGGCCGACGAGGTCCCCGCCGGCCCCTACGACTCCCTCCTCGAGGCCGCCGCCCGCGCGCTGGACGCCGACGACCTGGACGGCGCGGTGCAGGCCTACAAGAACGTGCTCGCCGAGGACCCGGCCAACCCCGAGGCCACGCTGGGGCTCGCCCAGGCCGAACTGCTGCGCCGGGTGCGGGACATGGACCCGCAGCAGGTGCGCAAGGACGCCGCCGAGAGGCCGGGCGACGCGCAGGCCCAGATCGCCGCCGCCGACCTGGACATGGCGGGCGGCCACGTCGCCGACGCCTTCGGCCGGCTGGTCGACACGGTGGCCCGCACGGCGGGCGACGAGCGCGAGGCCGTACGCGTGCGGCTGCTGGAGCTGTTCGACGTGGTGGGCGCCGACCACCCCAGCGTGGTGACCGCGCGCCGGGCCCTGGCCCGCGCCCTGTTCTGAACCACCCGCACCCGGATGCCCGTTGTCGCCTCCTTCGCCTGTTATGGCGACGAACGGGACCCGAGGTGCCGCCTCGCCGGCAGAGGCCGAAGCGGCCGCGCTTTGCCAAATCTTGGCAAGCGCGGCCGCTGTTACTGCGAGTAAGTCGCGGGAGTTGGCCTGTCGGGTTTCGTTCGCAGATCAATGGTTTTGCCCACCCCGGTCGGTGCACCCAGCGTCGCCGATCGGGCCCGCCGGGTCGCGTCGCGGTGACCTGGCCGTTACTAGCCAGTAACGAACCCCCTTGTGCGGGCGGCGAGAATGCACCACGATCGGCGACGCTCGGTCCATTGCCCGTACACCCGACAGCCGGTCGGGCCGCGGGAACCCCTGGGTCCCCACCGAGCAGGAGCGTCGGCAGTGACGTCGCTCCTTGGACAGGGGGGTCTTCGTCCATCCGGCGAAGCCTGTCCAGCAGGGTTGTGCGTGATGCGTGTCAGGCGCGACCAGTGGTTGTCGCTCGGGGGTGGTCGCCGGCGAATCCGGGCGCGTCACCCGCGCCGCGGAATGCGGGCGCTCCCCTTCCCGAGGACGTAGCACTTCTCCCATCCCTGCCCGACTCGGCCGCCGGTCAAGGCGGTGAGCCAGGACAGGAGATGTACGTCCGAGAAGGAGGAAATATGGAGTCCCAGGTGCGTGGCGGGACCAGATGGAAGCGGTTCGCCGTGGTCATGGTGCCCAGCGTGGCCGCCACGGCTTGCATAGGTGTCGCTCTCGCGCAGGGCGCCCTCGCGGCGTCGTTCAGCGTTTCCGGCCAGTCGTTCAAGGTCACCACGAAGGAGCTCGTCGGCGAGGGCTTCTCGCAGTACGGCGCTCTGGACGAGGGGTACACCCTCGACGGCAAGAAGACGGCTCACCCCGTCGCGGTCTCGGCGTTCAAGTCCGCGACCATCAAGAGCCTGTGCCAGTCGGTCGTGACCCCGAACATTCCGGTGCTCGGGAACGTCAGCCTGATCCTGCGCGCCGGTGACGGTGCCCAGCCGGTCGAGGCCAAGAACCTGTACATCGACGTCGCCGAGCTGAACGCCGATGCGACGTTCACGAACATCGACATCGGTGTGGCCGCCAAGGACGCCAACAAGGGTCCGGGCATGAAGGGCGGCGGCGAGCAGGCCAACCCCTTCGGGTTCGCGCAGCAGGCCGACAAGGCCGTGCTGAGGGACGTGAAGCAGACGGCGTGGGCGACCACCGCCGGAACCTTCAAGCTCAGCGGCCTGAAGATGTCGCTCTCGACGGGCGTCAAGGAGTGCTACTAAGCACTCGCTGACGGGCGGGGGAGCCGGTGGCGCCCCCGCCCGTCCACCTCCCCGCCGCGCGTCCGCGCGCGGTGCACATCACCACCACAGCAACGCCATCCAGGGAGCTGTTTTCCATGAGCGCCGAGACCCCTGCCGCCTCCGGCCAGTTCACTCGCCGACGGCTGCAGTTCCGCGCCTGGCGTGGCCAGCGGCCCTTCTGGGCCGGTCTGTTCATCATCATCGGCGGACTCCCCATCGCCTACTTCCCGTACGCGAACCTGCGGATCGGTCACCTGACCCTGGCGATGGCCACCACCGCGGGCGCCGGGTCCCTGATCATCGGCGTGCTGCTCGTCGTCCTCGGCATCAGCCTCTGGTTCCAGAAGCACATCCGCGTCTTCGCGGGTGTCGCGGCGATCCTGCTGGCGTTGGTGTCCATCCCCGTGTCCAACCTCGGCGGCTTCCTGATCGGCTTCCTCTTCGCCCTCGTGGGCGGGGCGATGGCCGTGTCGTGGGTGCCGGGCGAGCCGCCCGAGCAGGAGCTGAGGGCGGACGAGGACGTGTACGGCGGCGCACCCGAGGGCGCCTTCCCCGAATCCACGGTCTCCGGCTCCGCGAAGGGCGCCGCGGCGACGGGTGAGCCGAACGATCTGTCAGGAACGAGCCCGGCGAACGGGGCGAACGGGAGGCACAGTGCCGGCTGACGAGGCGACCCGCGGGGCTGGTGTGGAGCCGTCCCGTGTGAGAACCGGGCCGCGTCACGCGGCGCCCAGGAAGCCGTTGTTCACCAGGTTCCACATGCCCGCGGGGAAGGCGATAGCCATCGCGGCGATGCCGACCGCGGTACTGATGGGGATGGGCTTCACGCCGACGCTCGCCCAGGCCGACGACCAGCCGTCGTCGAGGAGTCTCACGGCCGACGAGTTCAAGGAATGCCTGGAGGCCATCGAGCAGGCGGAGAAGGGGGACGCGAGCGCGTCGCCCACCCCGTCCGCCACCGCGAGCGAGAGCGCCTCCGAGGACGACGAGGAGACCTCGGCGGACCCGCCCGCCTCGGCCCCCGTCCAACAGGCCCCGGACAAGGACGCGGACAAGGGCTCGGACAAGGACGCGGACTCTTCGCCGGATTCAGGTTCCGGCGACGAGGCCGCCCCCGCGCCCACGCCCTCCGCGACCGCGGGCGGACAGGCGGCGGAGGCCGAGCCCGCCCCGTCCCCGTCGGAGACCGACCGGAACCTGCTGGAGCAGATCGGGGACGCCGTCAAGGACGTCTTCACGCCCGGCGACAAGAAGGACGAGGAGACGCCGAGCCCCGCCCCGTCCGCCTCCGCGTCGTCGTCCGCCCCCGCCGAGGAGACGGACGACAAGGGCGAGGGGACCCCGCAGGAGCCCGCGGGGAAGCCCGCCGAAAATGCCGGGGACACCGGCGAGCAGGCCGGCGACGCGGCGGAGGACGCCACGGAGCAGGCCGGGGAGCCCGCGGCTGAGGAGACCGGGGAGCCCGAGGCCACCGCCTCGCCCAGCCCCTCCGAGTCGTCCGGGATGGACCTGGAGGACTGCCCGGTCGCCACCGACGCCGAGGGCGGGGTCGACAACAACGTCCCGCTGCCCGACGAGCCGTGGTTCCTGAACGCCAGCTCGCTGCTGCTGAAGGGCGCCGACTACAAGGGCATCGTCGAGGTGCGCACCGCCGGCGGCGCCACGAAGAAGGTGCTGAAGTACGTCGTGTCCGACGGCACCGACATCGGCGACCTGCACCAGACGGTCAAGGACCCGCAGACCGGCAAGACGTACCACGTCCAGGCCGCCAAGGGATCGACGTCGACCATCCGCGACGGCGACACCCTGATGTACACGGAGCGCATCTCCGGCAAGCTGCTCGGGCTGATCCCGATCACCTTCGACCCGGAGCACCCCCCGCCGCTGAACATCCCGCTGATCTACTTCACCGACGTGACGGTCCAGCAGGCCGGCCAGTTCGGCGGAACCCTGCACATCCCGGGCCTGCGCCAGTACATCACCGACTGAGCGTCCGAAGGGACGGGCCACACACCGAGGGCGCCCTCTGCTCGCAGGAGGCGCCCTCGGGCACGTGCACCGGGCGTGCGGTCAGGAGGTCGCCTCGCCGAGGTGGTGGACGCGGACCATGTTGGTGGTGCCGGGGACGCCGGGCGGGGAGCCGGCGGTGATCACCACGATGTCGCCCTCGTTGAACCGGCTGAGCCGGACCAGCTCCTGCTCCACCAGCGCGACCATCTCGTCGGTGCTGTTGACGAACGGCACCACGTACGGCTCCACGCCCCAGCTCAGCGCGAGCTGGTTGCGGGTCGACTCGTCCGTGGTGAACGCCAGGATCGGCTGCGCGACGCGGTAACGGCACAGCCGGCGGGCCGTGTCGCCGGACTGGGTGAAGGCCACCAGGCCCTTGCCGCCGAGGAAGTCGGCGATCTCGCAGGCCGCGCGGGCCACCGAACCGCCCTGCGTGCGCGGCTTCTTGCCCGGCACCAGCGGCTGCAGGCCCTTGGACAGCAGCTCCTGCTCGGCCGCCTGGACGATCTTCGACATCGTCCGCACGGTCTCGATCGGGTACGCGCCCACGCTCGACTCGGCGGACAGCATGACCGCGTCCGCGCCGTCCAGGATCGCGTTGGCCACGTCGGAGGCCTCGGCGCGGGTCGGACGGGAGTTGGTGATCATCGACTCCATCATCTGGGTCGCCACGATCACCGGCTTGGCGTTGCGCCGGCACAGCTCGATCAGGCGCTTCTGCACCATGGGGACCTTCTCGAGCGGGTACTCGACGGCCAGGTCGCCGCGGGCGACCATCACGCCGTCGAACGCCATCACGACGTCCTCCATGTTCTCCACCGCCTGCGGCTTCTCCACCTTGGCGATGACGGGGACGCGGCGGCCCTCCTCGTCCATTACGCGGTGGACGTCGGCGACGTCCTTGGCGTCCCGGACGAAGGACAGGGCGACCAGGTCGCAGCCCATCCGCAGGGCGAACCGCAGGTCCTCGACGTCCTTCTCGGACAGCGCCGGCACGTTCACGGCCGTGCCGGGCAGGTTGATGCCCTTGTGGTCGGAGACGACGCCGCCCTCGATGACGATCGTCTTCACCCGGGCGCCCTCGACGTCGACCACCTTCAGCTCGACGTTGCCGTCGTTGATGAGGATCTGGTCGCCGCGGGAGACGTCGCCCGTGAGGCCCTTGTAGGTGGTCCCGCAGATCGTCCTGTCACCGGGGACGTCCTCGGTGGTGATGGTGAACTCGTCACCGCGCACCAGCTCGACGGGGCCCTCGGCGAAGGTCTCCAGGCGGATCTTCGGGCCCTGGAGGTCGGCGAGGACGCCGATGGCCCGGCCCGTCTCCTTGGCGGCGGCCCGGACCCGGTCGTACCGGCCCTGGTGCTCGGCGTGCGAGCCGTGGCTGAAGTTGAAGCGGGCCACGTTCATGCCGGCTTCGATCAGAGCGACGAGCTGCTCGTGGGAGTCGACCGCGGGGCCGAGAGTACAGACGATTTTCGAACGGCGCATGGGGCGATCCTATCGGTTTGTTTCGCTCCGGAATATTCCGTCTGGTGGAATGAACACATGAGGTTCCCGCTGCTCAGTTGTCCTTTCCGACCAGTGCGTAGGTCTGCTGTGCGATCTCCATTTCCTCGTCCGTGGGTACCACCGCGACCGCCACCCGTGCCCCCTCGGGCGAGATCAGCCGCGCCCCGCCGCCGCGGACGGCGTTGCGCTCGCCGTCCACCGCGAGGCCCAGCCCCTCCAGGCCCGCCACGGCGGCCTCGCGCACCTCGGCGGAGTTCTCGCCGATTCCGGCGGTGAAGGCCACCGCGTCCACCCGCCCGAGAACGGCGTAATAGGCGCCGATGTACTTCCTCAGACGGTGAATGTAGATGTCGAAGGCGAGACGCGCCCGTTCGTCGCCCGCGGAGATCCGGCGCCGGATCTCCCGCATGTCGTTGTCCCCGCACAGGCCGACCAGCCCGCTCTTCTTGTTCAGAAGAGTGTCGACGTCGTCGGCGGACATTCCGCCGACGCGCATCAGATGGAAGATGACGGCCGGGTCCATGTCACCGGACCGCGTACCCATCACGAGCCCCTCCAAGGGGGTGAGCCCCATGGAGGTGTCCACGCAGCGGCCCGCCCGCACGGCCGAGGCGGACGCCCCGTTGCCCAGGTGCAGCACGATCACGTTCACCTCCTCGGGCGCCTTCCCCAGCAGCCGCGCCGTGGCCCGGGAGACGTACGCGTGCGAGGTGCCGTGGAAGCCGTAGCGGCGCACCCGGTGCGCGTCGGCGGTCTCCACGTCGATCGCGTAGCGGGCCGCCGACTCCGGCATCGTGGTGTGGAACGCGGTGTCGAACACGGCGACCTGCGGCAGGTCCGGGCGCAGCGCCGTCGCGGTGCGGATGCCGGTGAGGTTGGCCGGGTTGTGCAGCGGCGCCACCGGGATCAGCCGCTCGATCTCGGCGAGCACCCGCTCGTCGATCACGGTCGGCTCGGTGAAGCGCTTGCCGCCGTGCACCACCCGGTGGCCGATCGCGAGCAGTTCGGGGGAGTCCAGGCCCAGCCCGTCCGCCGCCAGCTCCTCGGCCATCGCCTTCAGCGCGGCGTCGTGGTCGGCGACCGGGCCGGTGCGCTCCCGTGTCTCCCCGCCGGACACCAGCGGGGTGTGGCGCACCAGGGAGGTGCGCTCGCCGATCCGCTCCACGAGACCGGACGCCAGCCGGCTGCTGTCGCTCATGTCCAGCAGCTGGTACTTCACCGACGAGGAACCGGAGTTGAGGACGAGGACACGGGAGGGGATCACTGGGCGGCTGCCTTCTCGCTCGGGGCCGGGGACTGGGCCTGGATCGCGGTGATCGCGACGGTGTTGACGATGTCCTGCACCAGGGCGCCCCGGGACAGGTCGTTGACCGGCTTGCGCAGGCCCTGGAGGACCGGGCCGACGGCGATCGCGCCGGCCGAGCGCTGCACGGCCTTGTAGGTGTTGTTGCCGGTGTTCAGGTCGGGGAAGATCAGCACGGTCGCCTGCCCGGCCACCTCGGAGCCGGGCAGCTTGGTCGCCGCGACCGACGGCTCCACGGCCGCGTCGTACTGGATCGGCCCCTCGACGCGCAGGTCCGGCCGGCGCTCGCGCACCAGCCCGGTCGCGGTGCGCACCTTGTCCACGTCGGCGCCGGAGCCGGAGGTGCCCGTCGAGTACGACAGCATCGCGATCCGCGGCTCCACCCCGAACCGCGCCGCGGTGGCCGCCGACTGCACCGCGATGTCGGCGAGCTGCTCGGCGTCCGGATCCGGGTTGACCGCGCAGTCGCCGTACACCAGCACCTTGTCGGCGAGGCACATGAAGAACACCGACGAGACGATGTCCGCGTCCGGGCGGGTCTTGATGATCTCGAAGGCCGGGCGGATGGTCGCCGCCGTGGAGTGCACCGAGCCGGACACCATGCCGTCGGCGAGGCCCTCCTCGACCATCAGCGTGCCGAAGTAGTTCACGTCGGACACCACGTCGTACGCCAGCTCCACGGTGACGCCCCGGTGGGCGCGCAGCGCCGCGTACTTCTCCGCGAAGGAGTCGCGCAGCTCGGAGACGGCCGGGTCGATCAGCTGGGTGCCGCCCAGGTCGATGCCCAGATCGGCGGCCTTCTTGCGGATCTGGTCGACGTCGCCGAGCAGGGTCAGCTCGCACACGCCCCGGCGCAGCAGCACCTCCGCCGCGTGCAGCACCCGCTCCTCGGCGCCCTCCGGGAGCACCACCCGGCGCAGGTCGGAACGTGCCTGTTCGAGCAGCTTGTGCTCGAACATCATCGGGGTGACGCGGCCGCCGCTGGGCGCGGACACCTGGCGGGTGAGCTCGGCGGTGTCGGTGTACCGCTCGAACAGGCCGAGCGCCCGCTCCGCCTTGCGCGGGGTGGCCGCGTTCAGCTTGCCCTCCAGGGAGAACAGCTGCTCGGCGGTGGGGAAGCTGTTGCCCGGCACCGACAGCACCGGCGTGCCGGGCGCCAGCCGGTCGGCGAGGGTGAGGACGCGCTCGCCGGGCACCTCGTCCAGGGTCAGCAGCACCCCGGCTATCGGCGGGGTGCCGGCGCTGTGCGCGGCCAGCGCGCCCACCACCAGGTCGCCCCGGTCGCCCGGGGTCACCACCAGGCAGCCCGGGGTCAGCGCGGCGAGCAGGTTGGGCAGCATCGCGCCGCCGAAGACGAAGTCCAGGGCGTCGCGGGCGAGCCCGGAGTCGTCGCCGAGCACCACCTTCGCCCCCAGCGTGTGGGCGATCTGGGACACCGTGGGCGCGGACAGCGCGGGCTCGTCGGGCAGCACGTAGCAGGGCACGGGCAGCCGGGAGGCGAGCCGCTCGGCGATCTCGTCCCGGTCCTCGCGCGCCACCCGGTTGACCACCATCGCCAGCACGTCGCAGCCGAGGGTGTCGTAGGCGCGGTAGGCGTTGCGGGTCTCCGCGCGCACGGACTCGGCGGTCTGCCTCCGGCCGCCGACCACGGGGATCACCGAGGCGCCGAACTCGTTGGCGAGGCGGGCGTTCAGGGACAGCTCGTCGGGGAACTGCGTGTCCGCGTAGTCGGTGCCCAGCACCAGCACCACGTCGTAGTCGCGGGCCACCAGGTGGAACCGGTCGACCAGGGTGGACACCAGCTCGTCGGTGCCGCGCTCCGCCTGGAGCGCGGAGGCCTCGGCGTAGTCCATGCCGTAGACGGTCGCGGGGGCCTGGGAGAGCCGGTAGCGGGCGCGCAGCAGTTCGAAGAGCCGGTCGGGCCCGTCGTGCACCAGGGGACGGAACACTCCCACCCGGTCGACCTGCCGGGTCAGCAGCTCCATGACCCCGAGTTCGACGACCTGGCGGCCGTCGCCGCGGTCGATGCCGGTCACGTACACGCTGCGGGTCACGCGCGCTCTCCGTTTCGTCGGGGGGCCGCAAAGGCAACGGCGGGGCCTTGAAACCGCCCACACAGGTGAGTGGATCCCTCTTGACAATACCTGCGGCGCTGGTTTAGGTGCCCGCCCATCCGGCCGTCGGCGACGCTCCGGCGGACGTGAAACAATCGGCAGTGGCTCACCCGGTATCGACAGCGACCAGGAGACACAGCACGATGCGTATAGGAGTCCTCACCGCAGGCGGCGACTGCCCTGGGCTGAACGCAGTGATCCGGTCGGTCGTGCACCGGGCGGTGGACAACTACGGCGACGAGGTCATCGGCTTCGAGGACGGCTACTCCGGCCTGCTCGACGGCCGCTACCGCACGCTGGACCTCAACGCGGTCAGCGGCATCCTGGCCCGCGGCGGGACCATACTGGGCTCCTCCCGGCTGGAGCGCGACCGGCTGCGCGAGGCCTGCGAGAACGCCTCCGACATGATCCACCAGTTCGGCATCGACGCGCTGATCCCGATCGGCGGGGAGGGCACGCTGACGGCGGCGCGGATGCTGTCCGACGCCGGTCTGCCGGTGGTCGGCGTCCCGAAGACGATCGACAACGACATCTCCTCCACGGACCGCACCTTCGGCTTCGACACCGCCGTCGGCGTCGCCACCGAGGCGATGGACCGTCTGAAGACCACCGCCGAGTCGCACCAGCGGGTGATGGTCGTCGAGGTGATGGGACGGCACGCGGGCTGGATCGCCCTGGAGTCCGGCATGGCGGCCGGCGCCCACGGCATCTGCCTGCCGGAGCGGCCCTTCGACCCGGCCCAGTTGGTCAAGATGGTCGAGGAGCGCTTCGACCGGGGCAAGAAGTTCGCGGTCATCTGCGTCGCCGAGGGCGCCCACCCGGCCGAGGGCACCATGGACTACGGCAAGGGCGAGATCGACAAGTTCGGCCACGAGCGCTTCCAGGGCATCGGCACGGCCCTGGCGTACGAGCTGGAGCGGCGCCTCGGCAAGGAGGCCAAGCCGGTCATCCTGGGCCACGTCCAGCGCGGCGGCGTCCCGACGGCGTACGACCGCGTCCTCGCCACCCGCTTCGGCTGGCACGCGGTGGAGGCCGCCCACCGGGGCGACTTCGGCAGAATGACCGCCCTGCGCGGCACGGACATCGTGATGGTCCCGCTCGCGGAGGCGGTCACGGAACTGAAGACGGTCCCGAAGGACCGCATGGACGAGGCGGAGTCGGTCTTCTAGGCGGTCCCCTCACCGGCCGTCGTCCTCGCCCGCGTCGCCGTGGCCGCCGCTCCGGCCGGGGGCGGCGGCCACGTGGTCCCGGTGGTCCTGGCGCAGTCGGCGGAGGACCCCCTTACGGACGGCTGCCGCCGGCCCGTGGTCCGAAGCGCGGCGCTCTCGGCGGCGGAGAGGACCTTCCGGGCCGACCAGCCGTCGTCGCCGTGCCTGCCGTCGTACGGCGACGTGCGGAACCCGTACGCCTTGCCGTCGGCCTCGTCGCCGTCGGCGCCGCGACGGAAGCCCGCAAGCGGAACTGGTTCCGCCGGAGGATTGCGGTGATCTCCGTCGCTCCGCAGGCCGGTTCCGTGCTGTGCGTGACCGGTTTTCGATCTTCTCGTTCCGGCGCGTCAATGTTGTCGTACAACCTTCACCCCTTCGTGTGAGTCTCCTGAGCGCGACGCCCGTCCGGGCGACGGGTTTCCCGCTCCGCTCCTCACGCAGAAGGACCTTGCGAACTGACATGCGCACACCACGGCATTTCTGGAAGGCGTCCGCGGTCGTCGCGGCCGGCCTGTCCGGGGCACTCGTCCTGCAGACCGTGACGGGACAGGAGGGCGACGGCTCCCACGCCGGCGGTGCGCCGGCGCCCGTCACCAGCAAGGCGGAGACCACCGCGCTACGGGTCTCCGAGGACGGCACCTCCGCCTCCCTGGGCAAGCGGGACACGGGGCCGTTCAGCATGCTCGGCGTGACCTGGTCCGACCCGTCCGCCCGCGTCGGCGGCACGGTCGAGGTCCGCACCCGGGCCGCCGGTACGCAGGAGTGGTCACGGTGGCTGACCCTGGACGGCGACGGCGGCCAGGGCGAGAGCGTCGCCGTGCGCGGCGGTACCGAACCGGCGTGGGTGGGCCCGTCCGACGGCGTCGAAGTGCGGGTCGACGGAAAGGATTCGGCCAGGCTGCCCAAGGGCCTGCGCCTGGACATGGTCGACCCCGGCAGCGGCGAGGTCACCGCGCTGGAACCGGCGGCGTACGTGGCCGAAGGGGTCGAGGAGAGCGAGGAGCCCACTCCCTCGGCCACCGAGCCGGAGACCGGCACCGAGCCGCAGCCGGACGCCGCCACCCCGCAGACTCCCGCCTCCGGGACGCCGCCCGAGCCGTCCCCCTCCGAACCCTCGGCGCCGGAACCCTCGGTGACCGAGCCGTCGGCCCCCGTCACGCCGTCCGCCCCGGGCACCTCCTCGCCCACCGCCTCCCCCACCCCTTCGGCGAGCGCCCCGCCCGCGCCGCCGTCCACCGCGCCCCGCCCGCCGATCACCTCCCGCGCCGCCTGGGGCGCGGACGAGTCGATCAGCCCGGAGGAGCCGGGCTACCTGCCCGGCGGGAAGGTCAAGGCGGTCGTGGTGCACCACACCGCCGAGTCCAACGACTACACCTGCGCCCAGGCCCCGGCCGTGGTGCGCGGCATCTACGCGTACCACGTGAAGCAGCTGGGCTGGAAGGACGTCGGCTACAACTTCCTGGTCGACAAGTGCGGCACGGTCTACGAGGGACGCAAGGGCGGGGTCGACCGGCCGGTGATGGGCGCCCACGCCTACGGCTTCAACGCCGAGACCACCGGCATATCCGTGCTGGGCACCTACACCTCCACCGCGCCCTCCGCGGCCGCCATGACCTCCGTCGCCCGGATCGCCGCGTGGAAGCTCGGCCAGTACGGCGTCGCCCCCACCGGCACCGCCACCCTCACCGCCGGTGACAGCGGCCGCAGCTACTCCGGGAAGACCTGGGCCAAGGGCGCCCAGCTGACCCTGCCCGCGATCCACGGCCATCGCGACGGGTACAACACCCAGTGCCCCGGCGACGCCTTCCACGCCAAGCTCGCCACCATCCGCACCTGGGCGGGCGGACCGGTCTCCGGCCTCACCCTGAAGTCCGTCACCGGCAACAGCACCTCCGGCTCGACCACCTACACCAGGGCCGGCATCACGGTGAACTGGTCGGCCACCACCCCGGCCGCGCTCGTCTCGAAGTACGAACTCCTGGTGGACGGCAAGGCGGTGGCCACCGCCGCCGGCACCGCCACCTCCGCCAAGGCCACCCTGACCGCCGGCACCCACCAGGTGGCCGTCCGCGCCGTCCACCAGTCGGGCAGGACGACCACCACGGCGGCCGCGACCGTCGTCGCCGAGACCACCGCCCCCACCTTCACCACCAAGCCGAACCTGGCCCTGCGCACCGGCACCGTCAACACCGCCGCCGTTCCGCTGACGCTGAAGTGGAAGGCCGCCGACGGCGTCGCGCTGAAGGAGGTCCGGCTCACCGCCCCGACCGCCAAGACCTACGGCCCCACGGTCACCAGCGCCGGCCACACCGCCAAGTCCGGCGCCGCCACCACCTGGTCGATGAAGGCCTACGACCGGGCCGGCAACACCGCCACCGCCTCGGTCGCGGGGACCCCGGTCATCCTCCAGGAGAGCTCCGCCGTCAAGTCCGGCACGTGGACGACCAAGTCCTCCTCCAGCTACCTCGGCGGCAAGTCGTACACCAGCTCCTCCAAGAACGCCTCGCTGAGCTGGACCTTCACCGGCCGGTCCGTCGCCTGGACCGTCTCCCGCGCCGCCACCTCCGGCCAGGCCCACGTCTACGTGGACGGCAAGAAGGCCGCCACCGTGGACCTGAAGTCGTCCACCACCAAGTACCGTGACGCGATCTGGACCAGGACCTGGAGCGGCAGCGCCAAGCACACGATCAAGATCGTCGTCGTCGGGACCGAGGGCCGTCCGGCCATCACCACGGACGGCATCGTCTACCTCAGGTAGAGGCCCCTCCGCCCTCGGCGGACCACGACGGCCCGGGGCCCGACCGCGTGCGTGCGGTCGGGCCCCGGGCCGTCCAGGCCCGCGCCGCCTGGCTTCAGGCCGCCGACGCCCGCACCCGCGCCGCCGCTCCGGGCGCCCCCGCTCCCTAGCGCCCCTTCTCCGCTCCCCGGACCCACCGGTAGACCAACTCCGGCCGTCCCACCTGCCCGTAAACCGGAGCCCGCCCGGCCCTCCCCGTCTCCACCAGATGCTCCAGATACCGCCGGGCCGTGATCCGGGATATCCCCACGGCCTCGGCGACCCCCGCCGCGGTCAGCCCGTCCTCGACCTCGCGCAGCGCCCCCGTCACCCGCTCCAGCGTCGGCCCGCTCAGCCCCTTCGGCAGTGCGGCCGGTCCCGGTGCCCGCAGTGCCGCCAGTGCCCTGTCCACCTCGGCCTGCCCGCTGGCCTCGCCGGCCGCCGCGCGGAACTCGGCGTAGCGCACCAGCCGGTCGCGGAGCGTCGCGAAGGTGAAGGGCTTCAGCACGTACTGGACGACGCCCAGGGACACCCCCTCGCGCACCACCGCCAGGTCCCGTGCCGAGGTCACCGCGATCACGTCGGCGTGATGGCCCGCCGCCCGCAGCGAGCGGGCCAGCCGCAGGCCGTGCACGTCGGGCAGGTGCAGGTCGAGGAGCAGCAGGTCGACGGGGGTACGGTCCAGCGCCCGGCGGGCCTCGGCCCCGGTGTGCGCCGTGCCGACGGCGACGAAGCCGGGCACCCGCCCGACGTACATCACGTGCGCGTCGGCGGCGACCGGGTCGTCCTCGACGACCAGCACTCTGATGGGCTGCCCGGTCATCCGGCGCCGCCCGTGCCGTGCGCGACCGCATCGCCCGTGCCGTGCGCGACCGCACCGTCCGGGCCGCGCACGGCCGCACCGGCCGTCTCCCGCAGCGGGACGCGCACGTCGAACACCGCGCCGCCGTCCGTGCCGGAGGTCACCGAGAGGGTGCCGCCGTGCCGGGACACCGCCTGCCGGACCAGGGCGAGGCCCAGACCCCGGCCGCCCGGGCCGGACGGCTTGGTGCTGTAGCCGAGCCGGAACAGCTCCTCGGCGCGGTCCGGGTCGACGCCGGGGCCGGTGTCGCCGACCCGCAGGACCAGCTCCGAGCCGTCCTCCTCGGTCAGCGCCGTCACCGTCACCCGCGGCCGGACCCCGCCCTGTGCCGCGTCCACCGCGTTGTCGATCAGGTTGCCGAGGATGGTGACCAGGTCGCGGGAGGACAGGGCGTCCGGCAGCAGGCCGTCGTCCAGGCGGCTGTCCGGCGACACCACCAGCTCCACGCCCCGCTCGTTGGCCTGCGCGGTCTTGCCCAGCAGCAGCGCCGCCAGCACCGGCTCGCTCACCGCCGCCACCACCTGGTCGGTGAGCGCCTGCGCCAGCTCCAGCTCGGCGGTGGCGAACTCCACGGCCTCCTCGGCGCGGCCCAGCTCGATCAGCGACACCACGGTGTGCAGCCGGTTGGCCGCCTCGTGCGCCTGGGACCGCAGCGCCTGCGTGAAGCCCCGCTCCGAGTCCAGCTCGCCCATCAGCGACTGCAGCTCGGTCACGTCCCGCAGCGTCACCACCGACCCGCGCCGCTGGCCGCCGGTGACCGGGGAGGTGTTCACCACCAGCACCCGGTCGGCCGTCAGGTGCACCTCGTCGACCCGGGGTTCGGAGGCGAGCAGCGTGCCCGTCAGCGGGCCGGGCAGACCCAGCTCCGTGACCGACCGCCCCACCACGTCCTCCTCCTGGTCCACCCCGAGCAGCTCCCGGCCGCCGTCGTTGATCAGCGCCACCCGGTACTGCCCGTCCAGCATCAGCAGACCCTCGCGCACGGCGTGCAGCGCGGCCTGATGGTAGTCGTGCATGTGACTGAGCTCGGTCGCGTTCATCCCGTGCGTGTGCCGGCGCAGCCGGGCGTTGATCACGTACGTGCCGATCGCGCCGAGCCCGAGAGCGCCCGCCGCGACCGCCAGCAGCGCGGCGAGCTGCTCCTGCACGCGCCGGCCGATCTCCTCGACCCGTATGCCCGCGCTGACCAGGCCGACGATCCGGTCGCCGTCCCGCACCGGGGTGACGGCCCGCACCGACGGGCCGAGCGTGCCGGTGTAGGTCTCGGTGAAGGTGCGCCCCTCGAGGGCCGGGCCCGTGTGGCCCTGGAAGGGCAGGCCGATCTGGTCCGGGTCGGGGTGGGTCCAGCGGATGCCCCGGGGATCCATGACGGTGACGAAGTCCACGTCGGTGTCGCGCACCACCGCCAGCGCGTACGGCTGGAGCCCCGCCGACGGGTCGGCCGAGCGGATCGCCTCCCGCACGGACGGTGAGTCGGCGACCGAGCGGGCCACCGAGGCGGCCTGCCGCCCCGCGGCCTCCTCGGCCTCGCTGCGGTGGCTGAGGTAGGTGGCCAGCGCGTACCCCGCCACCACGACCGTGAGCAGCACGGCCTGCATGGCGAAGAGCTGTCCCGCGAGGCTGCGGGGCCGGGGGAGGGGGATACGCATCCCGCCAGTCTGCCTCGCACCCGTGCGGTGAACTAAATGAACGGAAGGGTGACCACGCTCACAAGGCGCGACATAGTCACCGCGTTCCCCCGAACCATCCCCCGGACGTGAGCCGCACGCCGGTGATGCCGACGACGACGTCAAGGAGGGCCGCCGTGACCAGCGCCGCCGATACGGCACCTGCCGCACCCAAGGTCAAACGGGACCGCACGCACTATCTCTACATCGCGGTGATCATCGCGGTGGCCCTCGGCATCGCCGTCGGTCTGGTCGCCCCGGACTTCGCGGTCGAGCTGAAGCCGATCGGCACCGGCTTCGTGAACCTGATCAAGATGATGATCTCGCCGATCATCTTCTGCACCATCGTGCTGGGCATCGGGTCCGTGCGGAAGGCCGCCAAGGTCGGCGCGGTGGGCGGCATCGCCCTCGGCTACTTCATGGTCATGTCGGTGGTGGCGCTCGCCATCGGCCTGGTCGTCGGCAACATCCTGGACCCGGGCACCGGCCTCGCGGTCACCGACGCCGTCAAGGAGACCGGCCACGCGCAGATCGACTCGGAGGCGAAGGACACCACCGAGTTCCTGCTCGGCATCATCCCGACCACCATCGTGTCCGCCTTCACCCAGGGCGAGGTGCTGCAGACCCTGCTGATCGCCCTGCTGTGCGGCTTCGCCCTGCAGGCCATGGGCAACGCCGGTCAGCCGGTCCTGCGCGGCATCGAGCACATCCAGCGGCTGGTCTTCCGCGTCCTCGCCATGATCATGTGGGCGGCCCCGGTCGGCGCCTTCGGCGCGATGGCCGCGGTCACCGGCTCGGCGGGCCTGGACGCGCTCAAGAGCCTCGCGGTGCTGATGCTCGGCTTCTACATCACCTGTGTGCTGTTCGTCTTCCTGGTGCTCGGCGCGATGCTGAAGCTCGTCGCGGGCCTGAACGTGTGGAGCCTGTTCAGGTACCTGGGCCGCGAGTTCCTGCTGATCCTGTCCACCTCCTCCTCCGAGTCCGCGCTGCCGCGGCTCATCGCGAAGATGGAGCACCTGGGCGTCAGCAAGCCGGTGGTCGGCATCACCGTCCCGACCGGCTACTCCTTCAACCTCGACGGCACCATGATCTACATGACCATGGCCTCACTGTTCATCGCCGACGCCATGGGCACGCCGATGTCGGTCGGCGAGCAGATCCCGCTGCTGCTGTTCCTGCTGGTCGCCTCGAAGGGCGCCGCCGGTGTCACCGGCGCCGGCCTGGCGACCCTGGCCGGCGGCCTGCAGTCGCACAAGCCCGCCCTGGTGGACGGCATCGGCCTGATCGTCGGCATCGACCGCTTCATGAGCGAGGCCCGCGCGCTGACCAACTTCGCCGGCAACGCGATCGCCACGGTGCTGATCGGCACCTGGACCAAGGAGATCGACAAGGAGCGGGTCGCCGAGGTGCTGGCCGGCCGTGCCCCGTTCGACGAGCGGACGCTGCTGGACGACCACGGCGCGGACGCCGGCCACGAGGACTCCGCCCCGGCGCTCGAGGCGGACGGCGAGAAGGAGCTGGCCAAGGCCTGACCGGGCCGGCGCCGCGCCCCGCACACCCCGGCCGGCCGGGACACACTTCCCCCGTCGCCCCGGCCGGCCGGTCACGGAGGCCCGTCCTGGTGACAGGGCCCCGTCGCCGGGCGGCTGGACTCCTCCCCCGTGAGTCCGCCGCCCGGCCTTCCTCCTGCCCGGATCCGCCCTTGCCCTGACGCCCGCGTCAAGCTCTACGTTCGACGGCATGCGAATCGGCGAGCTGGCCGCACGCGCCGGGACCACGACGCGGACGCTGCGGTACTACGAATCCCGCGGACTGTTGCCCGCGCGGCGGTCCGGGAACGGCTACCGGACCTACGACGAGTCCGACCTGAAACTGCTGCGGCAGATCCGCACGCTCCAGGACTTCGGGTTCGGTCTGGAGGAGACCCGGCCCTTCGTGGAGTGCCTGCGCGCCGGGCACCCCGAGGGCGACTCCTGCCCGGCCTCGCTCCAGGTCTACCGGCGCAAGCTCGACGAGCTCGACACGCTCATCGCCGAGCTGGGGGCGGTACGGGCGAAGGTCGGGCGGCAGCTGGCGCGGGCCGAGGCGGCCCGTGCGGCGCTGGCCGCCGACGCGGCGGTCCCGGGAGGTCCGGAACCGGAGTGCGAGCTGGGAGGGGGAGCGCTGTGAGGGGCGTGCCCGAGGTGACGGACGCGGATTTCGCGGAGGAGGTGTTGGGCGCCGGACTTCCGGTGCTGGTGGAGTTCACGGCCGACTGGTGCCCGCCGTGCCGGCAGATGGCGCCGGTGCTGCGCGAGCTGGCCGCGGCGGAGGAGGGCCGGCTGAAGGTCGTCCAGCTGAACGTGGACCTCAATCCCGCCACGACCAACGCGTACAAGGTGCTGTCGATGCCGACCTTCATGCTGTTCCGCGACGGCGAGCCGCTGCGGTCGATGGTGGGCGCGCGGCCGGGGCGGCGGCTGCGGGAGGAACTGCGGGACGTGCTCTGAGCAACGGGCTGCCTCCCGCGGGACCGCTGCCCGCACGGACACAGGAAAACCCCCGGGCAATTGCGCCCGGGGGTTTTCCTTGCGTATATTCGTGGGTTCGCGCCTTCATGATGGGAAGTCGCGAAAAAGTTCAGTGAGCATAGTATATCCGGGCGGGAGTGGAATTGTCAAACACCGAATTTCCGGACGATGAAATGCGGCGCGAACAGGAATTCATCGACGGACTGTACGCACGGGTGGACGCCCTGCGGGGCGATGCCGAGGCCGGTGTGGCGGACGCCCTCTCCCAGGGCCACACCCCCCGGCAGGCAAGGCTGGAGCGGGACATCCTGGTCGCCGAGCGCTCCGGGCTGCTCGCCGCGCTGAACGCGGTGGACGGCTCCCTCTGCTTCGGCCGGATCGACCTCGCCTCCGGACGGACCCACCACATCGGACGCATCGGCCTGCGCGCCGACGACGACGAGCGCACCCCGGTCCTCATCGACTGGCGGGCCGATGTGGCGCGCCCGTTCTACCTGGCCACCGGCCACACCCCGATGGGCCTGCGCCGCCGCCGGCACATCGCCACCGAGGGCCGCCGGGTCACCGGCCTGCACGACGAGATCCTCGACCTCGGCGACGAGACCCGCACCGGCCACGAGGACCCCACCGGCGACGCCGTGCTGCTCGCCGCCCTGAACTCCGCGCGGACCGGCCGCATGGGCGACATCGTCCGCACCATCCAGGCCGACCAGGACCGCATCATCCGCGCCCCGCACCGGGGCGTCATGGTGGTCGAGGGCGGCCCCGGCACCGGCAAGACCGCCGTCGCCCTGCACCGCGCCGCGTTCCTGCTCTACGAGCACCGTGAGCTGCTGGCCCGCCGCGCCGTGCTGATCGTCGGGCCCAACCCGGCCTTCCTCGGCTACATCGGCGAGGTGCTGCCCAGCCTCGGCGAGACCGGCGTGCTCCTCGCGACCGTCGGCGAGCTGTTCCCCGGGGTGAGGACGACCCGTACGGACACGCCGGAGGCCGCGGCCGTCAAGGGACGGGCGGAGATGGCCGGTGTGCTGGCGGAGTTCGTGCGCGACCGGCAGGCGCTGCCCGACCCGGTCATCGCGATCGAGCACGACCGCGAGGTCCTGATGCTCGACGACGGCCTGGTGAACGTCGCCCGGGAGCGCACCCGCGCCACGAAGCTGCCGCACAACGTGGCCCGCGAGCACTTCGAGGGGCACATCCTCAACACGCTCACCGACATGCTCGCCGAGCGCATCGGCACCGACCCGTACGACGGGTCCAACCTGCTCGACCCCAGCGACATCACCCAGATCCGCGACGAACTCGCCGAGAACCCCGAGGTGTGGTCCGCGATCGACCGGTTGTGGCCGAGGATCACCCCGCAGCGCCTGGTCGCCGACTTCCTCGCCGCCCCGGAGGGCTACCTCCCCGACGAGGACGCAGCCGCGATCCGCCGCCCGGTCACCCGGCACTGGACCGTCTCCGACGTGCCGCTGCTGGACGAGGCCGCCGAGCTCCTCGGCGAGGACGACCGGCTGGCCCGTGAGCGTGCCGAGCGTGAGCGGCAGCAGCAGATCGCCTACGCCCAGGGCGTGCTGGACGTCTCGTACGCCTCCCGGACCTTCGAGTTCGAGGACAAGGAGGAGGACGACCCCGAGTCGTCCGAGGTGCTGTCCGCGCACGACATCATCGACGCCGAGCGGTTCGCCGAGCGGCACGAGGAGGAGGACCACCGCAGCGCCGCCGAACGCGCCGCGGCCGACCGCACCTGGGCGTTCGGGCACATCATCGTGGACGAGGCACAAGAGCTGAGCCCGATGGCGTGGCGGCTGCTGATGCGGCGCAGTCCCACCCGGTCGATGACCCTCGTCGGCGACCCGGCGCAGACCTCGGAGGCGGGCGGCGTCGGCTCCTGGGAGGGCATCCTCGCCCCCTACGTCGAGGACCGCTGGGAGCACCACCGGCTGGGCGTCAACTACCGCACCCCGGCGGAGATCATGGAGGTCGCCGCAGCGGTGGTGCGCGCCGCGCACCCCGGCTTCGAGCCGCCCGGCTCGGTGCGCGCCACGGGGGTGCGGCCGTGGGCCCGCCACGCCGACGACCTGCCCGCCGCCACCGCCGAGGCGGTCGCGGAGCTGACCCCGGAGGAGGGCCGCCTCGCCGTCGTCGCCCCGCGGGAGCTGCACCGCGCCCTGGCCGCCCGGCTGGACGGGGTGACGGCCGGCGCCGAGCCGGACCTCACCCACCAGGTGGTGCTGCTGGACCCGCGCCAGGCCAAGGGGCTCGAGTTCGACTCGGTCCTGGTGGTCGAGCCGGGCCGCTACGGCACCAGCGACCTGTACGTGGCGCTCACCCGCGCCACCCAGCGGCTCGGCGTGCTGCACGCCGAGCCGCTGCCGGAGCCGCTCGCGAAGGCCCTCGCGTAGACCGCGCCCGGGTCAGGCCGGGCGCAGCCACACCGTCGCCAGGGGCGGCAGGGACAGCCGGATGCTCGCCGGCCGGCCGTGCCAGCCCTGCGGCTCCGGCTTCACCGGGTCGGGGTTGGTGACGTCGCTGCCGCCGTAGCGGGCCGCGTCGGTGTTCAGGACCTCGCGCCAGGCGGGCACGTCGTCCGGGACGCCGACGCGGTAGTCGTGCCGGACCACGGGGGCGAAGTGGGACACCGCGAGCAGCGGCGCGCCGTCGGCGTCGTACCGCAGGAAGGCCAGCACGTTGTCGTCGGCGGCGTCCCCGGTCACCCAGCGGAAGCCGGACGGCTCGGTGTCGTACTGCCACAGCGCCGGGGTGGCGCGGTAGACGGTGTTGAGGTCGCGCACCAGGTCCCGCACGCCGCGGTGGTCGGCCTCGGCGCCGTAGTGCGGGTCGAGCAGCCACCAGTCCGGGCCGTGCGCCTCCGACCACTCCGCGCCCTGCGCGAACTCCTGTCCCATGAAGAGGAGCTGCTTGCCCGGGTGGGCCCACATGAAGCCGAGGTAGGCGCGCAGGTCGGCGCGCTGCCGCCACCAGTCGCCGGGCATCTTCGACACCAGGGACCGCTTGCCGTGCACGACCTCGTCGTGGGAGATCGGCAGCACGTAGTTCTCGCTGTACGCGTACACCATCGAGAAGGTCATCTCGCCGTGGTGGTACGCGCGGTGCACCGGCTCGTGGCTCATGTACTGCAGCGAGTCGTGCATCCAGCCCATGTTCCACTTCAGCCCGAAGCCGAGCCCGCCGAAGCCGCTCGGGCCGCGGTGGTGGGTGGCGCGGGTGACGCCGTCCCAGGCGGTGGACTCCTCGGCGATCGTCACGACCCCCGGCACCCTGCGGTACACGGTCGCGTTCATCTCCTGCAGGAACGCCACCGCGTCCAGGTTCTCCCGGCCGCCGTGCTCGTTCGGCGTCCACTGGCCCGGCTCGCGCGAGTAGTCCAGGTAGAGCATGGAGGCGACCGCGTCGACCCGCAGCCCGTCGATGTGGAACTCCTCGCACCAGTACAGCGCGTTGGCCACCAGGAAGTTGCGCACCTCGCGGCGCCCGAAGTCGAACTCCAGGGTGCCCCAGTCGGGGTGCGCGGCGCGCAGCGGATCGGAGTGCTCGTACAGCGGGCGGCCGTCGAACTCGGCCAGCGCCCACTCGTCGCGCGGGAAGTGCGCGGGCACCCAGTCCATGATCACGCCGATGCCGGCCCGGTGCAGCGCGTCCACCAGGTACTTGAAGTCGTCCGGGGTGCCGAGCCGGGCCGTCGGCGCGTAGAACCCGGTGACCTGGTACCCCCAGGACCCGCCGAAGGGGTGCTCCGCGACCGGCATCAGCTCGACGTGCGTGAAGCCGAGGTCCTTCACGTAGGCGGGGAGCTGCTCGGCGAGCTGCCGGTAGGTGAGCCCCGGACGCCACGACGGCAGGTGCACCTCGTAGACGGAGAACGGCGCCTGGTGCGCGGGCACCTGCGCCCGCTGCGCCAGCCACTCCGCGTCGCCCCACGCGTACCGCGACGACGTGACGATCGACGAGGTGGCCGGGGGGACCTCGGTACGGCGGGCCATCGGGTCGGCGCGCAGCGTCTTCGAACCGTCGGGGCGGGTGATCTCGAACTTGTACAGCTCGCCCTCGCCGATCCCCGGCACGAACAGCTCCCACACCCCGGTCGATCCCAGCGAGCGCATCGGGAAGCCGGTGCCGTCCCAGAAGTTGAACGAGCCCGCCACCCGCACCCCGCGCGCGTTCGGCGCCCACACCGAGAAACGGGTGCCGGTCACCCCCTGGTGGGTCATCGGGTGCGCGCCCAGCACCGTCCACAGCTCCTCGTGCCGGCCCTCGCCGATCAGGTGCAGGTCCAGCTCGCCCAGCGTGGGCAGGAAGCGGTAGGCGTCCTCCGTCTCCAGCTCCGTCCCCTCGTACGCGACGCGCAGCCGGTACGCCGGGACCTCGCGCAGCGGCAGCAGCCCCGAGAAGAAGCCGTCGCCGTCGTCGTGCAGGGCGACGGTCATGCCGCCCGACACCACGGCCACCGCCCGCGCGTAGGGCCGGAACGCGCGGAAGGCCACCCCGCCGGGCACGGGGTGCGCCCCGAGCACGGAGTGCGGCGCGTGATGCGTCCCGTGCAGCAGCCGCTCCCGGTCGCCGGAGTCCACGGCGGGGGAGACGGCGATCTCCGCCTCCGGCGGCGCGGGCCGCTCGGCCACTTCCGGCACCGGTGCCGTCCGCGCGGTGTCCCGCCCGCGGGTCTCGGCGGGCGGGGCCCCGGAGGCCGCCGGCGCGGCGGGCGCCGTCGCCCCGCCCGGAGTCTTCTTCGCGGCCGGGCTCTTTCCGGGCGCCTTCTTCGCCGCCGTCTTCTTGAGGGCCGCCTTCTGGACCGTGGCCTTCGCGGTCGCGGCGGTCTTCGCCGCGGCGGCGGCCGTCCTCTTCGCGGGCGTCTTCCGCGCCGCGGCCTTCTTCGCCGCGGCTGCCGCGGGCTGCTGCTTCGCGGCCGGCTTCTTCCGCGCGGGCGCCGGTGGCTCGGTACGCCGCTGGTCGGCCGGCTGCTCCGGATGCGAACCGCTGGACTCGGGGCGGGGGGTCACGAGGGAAGCCTCCTGGACGCGGGTCGGGTGGATCAGGTCGGGTCGGCCGTGGCGAGCCGGTGCAGGGCCGCCAGCGGCACGGGCAGCCAGTCGGGGCGGTGCCGGGCCTCGTAGACCGCTTCGTAGACCGCCTTGTCGGTCTCGTAGGCGCGCAGCAGCACCGGCTCGGTGCGCGGGTCGCGGCCCGCGGCCTCGGCGTACCCGGTGCAGTACGCCGCCCGGCAGCGGGCGGCCCAGTCCGGCTGCGGCGGGGCCGCCGTACGCGCCGCGTAGTCGAAGGAACGCAGCATGCCCGCCACGTCCCGCACGGCCGGCTGCGGCATCCGGCGCTCGGCCAGCGGCCGGGCCGGCTCCCCCTCGAAGTCGATCAGCGACCAGGCGCCGGCCGGGGAGCGCAGGCACTGCCCGAGGTGCAGGTCGCCGTGGACCCGCTGGGCGGTCCAGGTGCGGCCCTCGGACGCGAGGTCGTCCAGCGCGGTGTACGCCGAGCGCAGATCGTCCGCGTACGGCCGCAGCGCGGGCACCGCGTGCACGGCCGCCTCCAGCCGCTCGGTCATGGCGTCGGCCAGGGCGCGCATCTGCACGTGACCCAGGGTGACCGTGGGCAGCGCACGCGCCAGCGCGGTGTGCACCTCGGCGGTGGCCCGCCCGAGGGCCCGCGCCTCGGCGATGAAGTCCTCCCCCTTGGCCAGCTCCCGCAGCGCCAGCTCCCAGCCGTCGGTGGCGCCCTGCACGAATGGCTGGAGCACCCCCAGGACGTAACGCTCGGCCGGATGCGGCGGGCCCGGTTCGCCCTCGGCGTCGGCGACCAGCCAGGCCGTCGGCGGCGGCACCCGGGAGCAGCCCTCGCGGGCCAGCGCCAGCGGCAGTTCCAGGTCGGGGTTGATGCCGGGCATCACCCGGCGCAGCAGCTTCAGGATGTAGGTGTCGCCGTAGACGACCGACGAGTTCGACTGCTCGGCGGTCATCAGGCGCGGCACCAGTCCCGGCCGGATCTCCTGGCGCGGGTCGCGCTCGAAACGAAGCCCGCCGATCCGGGCCCGGGTGCGCAGGGCCTCCAGGAGCAGGTCGGCGGGCCGGGTGTCGTGCAGGGCCTCGTAGACCGTCCGTCCGGCCAGGGGGCCCCGCGACACATGACCGATCAGCGCGGGCGCCAGCCGGGGCGGCAGCGCCTCGCGCACGCCTATGAACAGCTGGTAGCAGTCGCCCGGCTGCTCGGACCCGCCGTGGCCGGGCTGGAGCGGCTGACGGGCGCGCACCAGCAGGTGGTACAGGCCCAGCTTGGCGGTGGGCGGCAGCAGCTCGGTGGCCGCGACCAGGTCGAACCCGGTCACCGGGCGCCCCTTGCCCGCGAACCAGCGCTGTCTCGGCAGCCATTCCCGCAACAGTGGATCGAGTGACGCAAGGAGGCCGGGCGGGGTCGTGACAGTGCGTGTGACGGCTTCCGACATGGCGTCGCGTCCTTTCCCCTCTGTCGGCGCGCCACGGGGGCGCCGCCGGTGGGCGGGGTGCTACTCATGCGTGCCCCGGGCGGAGCGGGGGAAACCGCCCCGCCCCGGGTTCTAGGCGGCGTCCTTGCGGAGCCGGAACCAGTAGAATCCGTGCCCCCCGAGGGTCAGCAGGTACGGCAGTTCGCCGACGGCCGGGAAGCGCACCCCGCCGAACAGCTCCACCGGATGCCGCCCCTCGAAGGCGCTGAGATCCAGCTCGGTGGGCTGTGCGAAGCGGGAGAAGTTGTTGACGCACAGGACCAGGTCGTCCTCGTACTCGCGCAGGAAGGCGAGGACGGCGGGGTTGGAGGAGGGCAGTTCGGTGTAGGAACCGAGGCCGAACGCCGGGTTCTGCTTGCGGATCTCGATCATCCGCCGGGTCCAGTGCAGCAGGGAGGAGGGGGAGGCCATGGAGGCCTCGACGTT